>NZ_JBEZNF010000012.1:0-230977 GCF_040653095.1 Streptomyces sp. NPDC048057 | reverse complement strand
TCGACTGGCTCGACTCCACCGGCACCCAAGCCGACGAACTCACCCTCCACACCCCCGACCTCGACGACGTCTTCTTCGCCCTCACCAGCAACACCCACCCCAGCGCGTCGAAGGAGAGCGTCCGATGAACACCTTCACCCTCGCCGTCCGTGACTCCACCACGATGCTGCGCCGCAACCTCCTGCACGCGTGGCGCTATCCGGCGCTGACCCTCAACGTCGTCCTGACGCCGATCGTCCTGCTGCTGCTCTTCGTCTACGTCTTCGGCGACACGATGAGCGCCGGCATCGGAGGCGGCGGCGCCGACCGGTCCGACTACCTGGGCTACCTCGTCCCCGGCATCCTCGTGATGACCCTGGGCACCACCCTGGTCGGGACCTCGGTGTCCATCGCCGACGACATGACCGAAGGCATCGTCGCCCGCTTCCGCACCATGGCCATCCACCGCGGATCCGTACTCATCGGCCACGTCGTCGGCAGCGTGCTGAAGGCCGTGTCGAGCGTGACCGTCGTCGGCGCGCTCGCCGTGGCGATCGGGTTCCGCGCCACCGACGCCACCGTCCTGGAGTGGCTCGCGGCCTACGGACTGCTCGCGCTGCTCGCCCTGGCGCTGACGTGGATGGCGATCGCGGTGGGCATGGTCAGCCGGAACGGCGAGGCCGCCGGCAACAACGCGGTGCCGCTGGTCATCCTGCCGTTCGTGTCCAGCGCCTTCGTCCCCGTGGACACGATGCCGGGCTGGTTCCAGCCGATCGCCGAGCACCAGCCCTTCACCCCCGCCATCGAGACCCTGCGCGGACTGCTGCTCGGCACCGGGATCGGCAACTCCGGGTGGCTCACCCTCGCTTGGTGCCTGGCCCTGACCGCGGTCGGCTCGTCCTGGTCGACGTCGTTGTTCGACCGCGACCCGCGATGAGCGCCCGGGCCGCTTCCCGCAGCTCGTGACGTTCCAGGGCGGCGTACGCCGACACCGCTTCGGAGTACGCCGCCCCGTCGGCCTCCTCGGCTGCCCGCCGCGCACGCGCAGAGGACATGGTCGGCTGGAACTCGCGCAACACCCGCAGTCGTTCGGCCAGTGCGACCATCCGTACGCCACGGGTGTCACCGGCCGAGAGCCGGGCCACGCCGAGTGCGTGCAGCACCGTGCCGGCCACCGGAAGCTCCCCGGGCGTCGCCGACGGGCCGGACAGCAGTGCGTCGAGCCCCGAACGCAGCCGGTCGACCATCTCCCCGACGCGATCGAGCCGTCCCGCGTACGCATGCGCCGTCACCGCCACCGACTGGACCTGGAGCGCCCACGGGTCGAGCCCGGCATCGGCGGCGGTGACCTGCTCCGCCGCGCTGAGCCACAGCGCGAGCCCGTCCTCCACCTGCCCGCGGGCGAGGGCCAGTTCAGCACGTCCGCCGAAGTCGGGGGAGCCGTCACCCTCCGCCAACAGCAGCCACCGCTCGGCCTCGTCCCACGCGCCGCGCTGGAGGCAGGCGAGCGCGAGGCCCCTGCGGATGCCGATGGCGTCCTGCTCGTCGCCGAGCCGCGGCAGCGCCTCAAGCGCCGCCTTGAGATGCTTGTACGCCGCCTCGCCCCGTTCCGCGTGCAGCCCCATGTCGCCCAGCCTGGCGTACGTCATGACCTGCACGGACGGATGCGGAACCGACGCCAGTACGGCGGTGGTCCGATGGGCCGACGCGAGGGCGCGTTCGACGTCGTGCGCGTCCTCCCACACGTGGCTGGCGACGTACTCGGCGACCCCGGCGACCATGGGCTGGTCGCTGGCGCAGAGCCCGTGCAGCACGTCGTAGCCGGGCGGCACCATCTCGGGGACCGCGCCGAGCACCATCGCGGTGGCGCGCAGCAGGGTGTCCGGCGGTGCCGGGGGCAGCCGGCGCAGGGTGACCAGTTGGCGTACGGCTCCGGCGTGCGGTCGGTAGCCCATGAGCAGGCTCGCCGCACAGAGCACCGCGGCGGTGCGGGCGACGTCGACGTGCTCGGGGCCGGGACGGTGGTGCGACAGCGGCCGTCCGGTGTCGGCGGCGAGGGCGGCGAGCCGGGGGTGGTTGGAGTCGGTGGTCCACAGCGCGGCGAGGACCGCGGTGACGGCAGCGGTGGTGGGCCCGTCCGCGCGGGCCAGGGCGTGCCGCAGGGCCAGGACGAGGTTGTCCTGCTCGGCCCCGATGCGTTCCCAGGCGGCCAGTGGTTCGGGACCGAAGAGCACGTCGTGGTGTGCGACGCCGAAGTCCCGGGCCCAGCAGAGGAATCGGTCCACGGCCGTCGCGTCCTCGCCCGCCTCCGTGCGGCGGGCGGCACTGAACTCCCGGATGGTCTCCAGCATCCGAAACCGTACGCCGGCCGGCCCGTCGACGACGGTGAGCAGGGACTGCCCGGCCAACTGCTCCACCAGAGAAAGCGCGTGCCCGCCGAGCACGTGTTCCGCCGCCTCGGCGCAGAAGCCGCCCGGGAAGACGGAGAGCGTGCGCAGCGCCGCGCGGGCGTCCGGTGCCAGCAGGTTCCAGCTCCACTCCACCACCGCGTGGAGCGTGCGGTGGCGCGCCGGCGCGTCCCGCGCTCCGCCGCGCAGCAGGGCGAACCGGTCCCCGATGCGGCGGGCGACCTCCGGCACCGACAGCACCCGCACCCGGGCCGCCGCCAACTCCACGGCGAGCGGCAGCCCGTCGAGGTGCCGACACACCTCGGCCACGGCGTCCGGCGGCAGCGCCACACCGGGCCGGGCGGCCCGCGCGCGCTGGGCGAACAGCTCCACCGCGGTGTCGTGGGCCAGCTCCGGCAGCGCGTACACCGCCTCCGACGTGAGGTCCAACGGGGCACGGCTGGTGGTCAGCACCCGCAGGTCCTCGACGGCCGCGAGCAGGGTGCGTACGAGATCGGCGGCGCCCCGGACCACGTGCTCGCAGTTGTCCAGCACCAGCAGCACGGGCCCCGGACCGAGCGCGCGGAGGATCCCGGGCAGCAGGTCGGCCGTACGGTGCCGGCCCTCGCCCGCGCCGAGCGCGGCGGCCACCTCCGCGGCCACGTCCCCGTCCGCGCCGACGCCGGCGAGCGGTACGCAACGCACCAGGCGCTGCCCGGCCCGGCGGCTGACGGCGTGCGCGAGCCGCGTCTTGCCGAGGCCGCCGGGGCCGAGGACGGTGACGGCGCGGGAGGCGTCCAGCAGCTCTTCCACCGCCGCCACGTCCGCATCCCGCCCCAGCAGCGGGTTCGGCTCGTGCGGTACGCCGTACCTGCCGACCGGTGCCGTGCCGCGCAGCAGCTCCTGCTGGACGGCTCCGAGCGCCGGGCCGGGATCCGTACCGAGCTGGTCGCGCAGTTCGCGCCGGTACGTCTCGAACCGCGTCAGCGCGGCCGACGGGCCCGCCGTCGCGGCCTCGCAGCGCAGGAGTTCCGCGAGCACCTCCTCGTCGCGCGGACGGTCCGCGGCGGCCAGGGCGAGCGGTCCGGCGGCCTGTGCGTGCCGGCCGAGCCGGGCGAGCGCGAGCGCCCGCGTCCGGACGAGTTCGTCGCGTACGGGCGCACGTGCGGCGCGCAGCTCCGCCACGGGGTCGCCGCTGTCGCCCGTGTCACCGGGGGCGTCCTCCCACAGCGCGAGCCCTGCTTCCGCGGCGGCCAGCGCAGCCGCGTGGTCCCCGGCCCCGGCCCGGTCGGCGCTCGCGGCGGCGTGCAGCAGCAGCGCGGAGCTGTCGACCCGTTCTTCGGCGAGCGCGAGCCGGTAGCCGACCGGGGTGGTCACGAGGACGTCGGGCCCGAGGTGCGCCCGCGCCCGGGACACCAGGACCTGCAAGGCTTTGGCCGGCCGTTCGGGCAATGCGTCCGGCCACAGTCCGGCCACGAGCCGGTCGGTGCTGCACCCCCTGCGCAGGTCGGCCGCGAGCAGGGCGAGGAGTCCGCGGAGCAGGGGAGCGGTGACCTCCTGCCCGCGATGGGCGACGCGCGACAGCAGGGTGAGGTCGGTGGTCACCCGAGCAGGTTATGCGGTGCCGACGCGGCGCGTCGGGCGGCCTGCTCGCGACCGCGGCCGCTGCGTCGGACCCCCGGGGCCGCACGACCGCCCGTCGGGTCGCCAGATCCGCTGGTACCCGGTTCCCAGGAGGGCGGCCCCGGACCGCGGTACCCACCCACCTGCTAACCGGCCCTGAAATGGAGGCAGTTGTTTCAGAAATAGCATTGGTCTATACCTTGACCGCGCCCCACCCGGGGCGCTTGGGTGTGCGTAACCACCCCCCAACACGGTGTGTCTGGTCGCCCCGGTGTCCCGCCGAGGCTGTCAGGCATGCCCACGGACGCACGAAAGGTCACTGGACCGTGCTCAAGACCCGAATGAGAGCCCTGCTGGCCGCCGTGCTGGCGGCGGGCTCGCTGCTGGCGACGGCCCTGGTGCCGACCGCCACCGCCGCCCCCTCGACCTCGCCGGTGGACGAGTGCGCCGTCGCCCCCGCCTGGGCCGCCGGCCAGAACTATCGAGTGGGCGACATCGTCAAGTACACCGACGGCAGCATTTACGTCGCCGAGCGGGCCAACCCCGGGTACAACCCGGTGGTGAGCACCTACTACTGGGACCCGTACACCTGCGGCACGGGCGGCAACCCCGACCCGAACAGCTTCGTGGTGAGCGAGGCGCAGTTCAACCAGATGTTCCCGCGTCGGAACCCCTTCTACACGTACAAGGGCCTCACCGACGCCATGAAGGCGTTCCCCGCGTTCGCCCACACCGGCAACGACACGATGCGCAAGCAGGAGGCCGCGGCCTTCCTCGCCAACATCAGCCACGAGACCGGCGGGCTCTACTACATCAAGGAGATCGACGAGCGGAACTACCCGCTCTACTGCGACCGCAGCCAGCCCTACGGCTGCCCCGCGGGCCAGGCCAAGTACTACGGCCGCGGCCCGATCATGCTGAGCTGGAACTTCAACTACAAGACCGTGGGCGACTGGCTGGGCATCGACCTGCTCAACAACCCCGACCTGGTCGAGACGGACCCGGCCATCTCCATGATGACGGCGCTCTGGTACTGGAACACCCAGGACGGCCCCGGCCCGGTGACCGCCCACGACGCGATGATCAGCGGCGCCGGCTTCGGCCAGACCATCCGTGCCATCAACGGCGCGCTCGAATGCGACGGCGGCCACCCCGCCCAGGTCCAGAGCCGCGTCAACCGCTACAACAACTTCACCCAGATCCTGGGTGTGCCGGCCGGTGCCAACCTCTCCTGCTGATCCGGGAGCACGACGGACCGTCACACCACCAGCCGCCCCGCTCCTGGGGTCGGGGCGGTGAACCGGTGACGCCGTGAAGAACGGCCACGGGGGCCGGGAAGTCAGCTGCCCCGCACGGCGCCGCAGCGCGTGCGGGGCACGTCCTCGGTGATGTCCGGCGGTCGGCCGTGGTGCAGGGCCCTTCCAGCGGGCTCGCCCGGGCCGGCCGCCGACGACGTCATGAGCCTCGACGCCGCAGCAGCCCAACTCCTGGGCCAGGGCCACGATGCCAGGATTCCCCCAGCCGAGGGCCTGACGGTCTGTGCGAAGCTTGCCGCATGGACAGGGGTCGGGAGTCGCGGTGGGAGAAGGACGCGATGACGGTCGAGATCATGTTCGCCCTGGTGACGGCCGCCGTCCTGGCTGCGGCCGTGTTCGGCGTGCTCTTGGTGCCCGCACTGCTCGTCGGCGTCTCCGAGCCCGTGGGCAAGGGCCTGCTCGTGGTGGGGAAGGTGCTGGCCGCCCTTGCTGCGGTGTGGCGCGTGGTGCAGGTGCTGCTCCGCTTCGACGTGCGTCGACGTCAGGGACGCTGACCCCGGGCGCGGTTGTCGGCGGCCCGGCCCGAGGGCTGCGGGAGCACTGCGCCACCGCCCGTACTTCCCGGGACGCTACCCCGACCACCGCCGGGTGCGGGCCCCAGGAAACTGGTGCCGCCACCGCAGCACTGCTCTCGACCGCCGCCCCGGCCGCCGTCGCGGCCGAGAGGGAGCGGACCGCCTCCACCTCCGCCTCCACGAGCGTCTGGCGGAACATCGCGGTCACCGGCAACTTCACCATCCGGGACGACGAGGGCTGGTCCGCCGGCACGTACTGCAGCGGCTCGCTCGCCTCCGAGGGCTGGGTCAACGAGGTGCGTCAGCCCTCTCTTTGGTGGTCCACCACCTGCGGCGGCGAGATACGGGTCGAGAAGCACGTCTCCGCCGAGACCGACGCCTCCGGCGGAGTCCGGGGGCAGCGGGGGTACCCGGCTCACCCCGACGCCCGCGGCTCATCCGCCGCGCATGGTCCTGCGCGCCGTCCTGCCGAGCCACCACGCCATCCCCGCTCCGACCGCCAGCGGCCACAGCAGGCCCAGGGCTCCCAACTCGGCTCCGCGCAGCGGGCCGTCCACGGCGGCCAGGGAGCCCAGGGCCACCAGGGGGCCGCGGGCCTGCCACAGGAGGGCGCCGAGCGGGCCCGTGTCGCCGAGCGGGGTCATCGAGCCGATCATCAAGTGGACGGGGACGGGACCGCGGTACGCGCTCACCAGCGCGGCACCGACCAGTGCGGGCACCAGCGCCGGCAACACCAGCAGCCGGTCCGACCAGACGCCCGCGCCCGCCGCTGCCCCGGCGCCCACGGCGAACAGGGCGAGCAGCACCGCGGACGGCACCAGGCCGTGCCACAGCGCCAGCACCCGGGCGGGCCACGGCAGGTGCACCGAGCGCCGGATGTCGTCCGTCTCCAGCCGGGCCGGCTCCACCAACTGGGCTGCGGCCAGATAGCCGGCCGGCAGCGCCAGCAGCAGGACCGGAGCGGGGACGTCGTCCAGGCACAGCAGTCCCCCGGTCGCCGCCGCCCAGACCATCGCCCACACGAGGCGACCCGGCGCCCGCAGCAGCGCGGTCGCGTCCCGCCAGGGGACGAGGAGCCAGGTGTGGCGGGGGAGGGGGAGGCGTACGGGGATCGCGGCCCGGGGGCGGGTGGCGCGTACGGCCGCCCGCGCCTGCCGCAGGTCGAGGGAGTACAGGGAAGCCTGGACGCGCAGTGCGGTGCCGGCCTGCTTGCGCAGCACCCGGGTGGGGATCCGGGGGGCCGCGGCAACGCCGATCCGGCCGGCCGCGACCAGGACCAGGGCCGACAGCGCGACGCCTGCCCAGCCGAGAACCGACGGCGGGTCGCCGTCCACCACGGCGGTCAGCGGCAACGCGGCCCAGCCCCACGGCCCCGACCACGGCACGACGTGCTCCGCGGCCCACGGGCCGTGCACCAGCGAGACGCCGGCGAGGAGCCACAACGACGTCACCACCGCCCACGCCGTCAGCCTGATCCACGACCGGCGCGCCAACCCGCGCTTCTCGCAGTGGCACTGCACCGCGGTGGCCAAGGACGTCCCGACGAAGCCGACCGTTGCGCCCGCGACCGCTCCCGCGCCGGTCGCGACCCACCAGGAGCCCGCCCCGACGGCGTGCAGCAGGAATCCCCCGACGGCGCCGACAGCAGTCGCGACCGAGGTGTTGGTGACCGCGGCGACGACGAAGCGGGGCAGCAGCAGGGCGCGGCGCAGCACGGGTTGCGGCAGCAGCCACGACAGCGCGGCCCGCTCCAAGAGCACCGGCCCCTGCCACAGGGCTCGCGCGGCCATCAACAGGGTCGCGGTGGCCAGCACGGCGGGCAGCGTCGTCGGCAGCGCCGACAGCACCCGCTCGGCCACCGCCCCCCGCAGCCGGCCGTCCGAGCCGGCGTCCGCCGCGGCGAACAGCAGCGGCAGTCCCCAGATCACGAACAGCAGCGCCGTGCAGTACAGGGTGTACGCGATGCTCTTGCGGCGCTCCTCGCGGCGCGGCGAGCGGACCAGGCGCAGCCGTGCCAGCACCGCGTCGGTGGCACGTCCGGCGTCGGCCTCGTCCAGCGTCGGAACGGGACGCGTCCCCTGCTCAGTCACCGGATCCGCCCGCGACCAGCAGTCCCTCGCGGGACACGGTGTACTCGACGTCGGCCACGGCGTCCGCCAACGGACGGTTGTGGGTGGCGAGGAGCACGGCGGTGCCCTGCTCCTTCAGCCACTGCACCCGCTCGGTGAGCCGGCGGCGGGCGTCCGCGTCGAGCCGCTGTTCCGGCTCGTCGAGCAGGAGGAGTTCGGCGGGCCGGATGAACGCCTGGGCCAGCGCGAGGAGTTGCGTCTGCCCGGACGACAGCTGATGCGGCAGCGCGTCGGCGCGCGCGGTCAGACGGTGCTCGGCCAGCACCTCGTCCACCGCGGCGTCCGCCTCGTCGGCCAGGCCGTGTGCGAGGGCGACGAGCATCAGGTGCTCGCGGACGCTGAGGTCGGGATAGCCCGTGCCGGTGTCCATGACGGCGGCGACGGCGGCGCGTACGGCCCAGTCGTCCTCGTCGACGGCGGTGCCGCGGAGCGTGACGCGGCCCGAATCCGGCGCCTCCCGCCCGGCGGCGAGCCGCAGCAGGGTGGACTTCCCCGAGCCGTTCTCGCCGAGCAGGACGACGCACCGGCCGGCGTCGACGCTCAGGCTGACCCCGTTGAGGACCGACTGGCCGTCGTATCCGTGCTGCACGTCCGTGAGCTGCAACAGGGCGCTCATGACGCCGCACCGGAGAGTGCGCCGGGGCGCAGTGCGCCGTGGGTGCCCGCGGGCAGATCGTCGTATGCACTCCCCATGGCGAACGAGCCTAAAGGATGCGCCTTCCGGGTGGATCAAGGGAGCGGCGGGCTGGCCGGAAGCGAACGGCGAGGAGGGGGGCGTGGGGCCGTCCGCGGCCGGGCACAAAGACAGCAGTATCCCGGTTCGGTCATGCCCATTTCAACCATGGTCAACGGTGAGTTGACGGGGTATCTTGTCGATCGCACTGCGGACACGGAGGTCCGATAAGCGGCGACCCCGCTCCCGAACCACCGTGTCGGAACACGGCTCTGACCATCCGTCACGAGGAACGGGCGGTCGGGCCCGACGGTCCTCGTCGCCGTCCTCCCGCCGTCGTTCCGCCGCCGTGTCGCGCACCACCATCACCGCCGCCGTCGTCGTGCGGCGAGCTGTTCCACCTTCCGCGCCCGAGTCCGGTTCGTCCGAGGGTTCCCCAAGACCTCTCTGCGGCCCGGGTGCGTTCCCCCGCTCCCCGGCCCGCGGCACCCGTGCGGCCGGACGACGAAAGGTGTCAGCCCTCCATGCGCAGAACCCACCTCGGCGGCGTCGCCGCCGGCACCCTCGGTCTCGCCCTGCCGCTCGCCCTGATCCCCTCCACCGGCTCGGCCGCCCCCGCGCCCGCGCCCACTCCGCTGGTCGCGGTCGCCGAAGCCCCGACCGCCAGCGAGATCAAGGGGAAGTACATCGTCACCGTGAAGGCGGGCGTCGACGCGGCGGCCGTGGCCAAGGCGCGGTCGATCGCCACCGACTACGTGTACGACGAGGTCATCAACGGCTTCGCCGCCACCCTCACCCCGACGCAGCTCACGGCGCTGCGCGGGGACGCGCGGATCGCCTCCATCGAGGAGGACCAGCAGACCGCGTCCGCGGCGACGCAGAACAACGCGCCCTGGGGTCTGGACCGCATAGACCAGCGCACCGGGCGCAACACCACGTACACCTACAACGGCACCGGTGCCGGCGTCACGGCGTACATCATCGACTCCGGCATCTACACCGCCCACCCGGACTTCGGCGGCCGGGCGCGCAACGTCTTCGACGCCTTCGGCGGCAACGGCCAGGACTGCAACGGGCACGGCACGCACGTCGCCGGCACCGTCGGCGGCTCGACCTACGGCGTCGCCAAGGGCGTGCAACTGCGCGGCGTGAAGGTGCTCAACTGTCAGGGTTCCGGCTCCTTCTCCGCCATCATCGCCGGCTTCGACTGGGTCCGGCAGAACGCCGCGAAGCCCGCGGTCGCCAACGCCTCCCTGGGCGGCGGCTACTCGGCCGCCCTCAACAACGCCGCCACCGCGCTGGCGAACTCCGGCGTCCACACCACGGTCGCGGCGGGCAACAACAACCAGGACGCCTGCAACTACTCCCCGGCCAGCGCGCCGAACGCGCTCTCCATCGCCGCGTCGGACTCCGGCGACAACAAGGCCGGCTTCAGCAACTTCGGCCGGTGCACCGACCTGTACGGCCCGGGCGTGAACGTCACCTCCACCCGGATGGGCGGCGGCACCACCAGCATGAGCGGTACGTCGATGGCCGCACCGCACGTCGCGGGCGTGGCGGCGCTCTACAAGGCGGCCAACGGCGAGACCGCCAGCACCACGCTGAACAACTGGCTCATCAACAACAGCACCGCCAACGTGATCCGGGGCAACGTCACCGGCACCCCGAACCGTCTGCTGTTCAAGTCGACCCTGTGACCGCCTGACGTGATGTTCATCGGCCCGATCACTGAACCCGATCGGGCCGATGCACGTTAAACCTATTGACTGTTCACCATCAATAGGGGGTATGGTCCAGACCAAATGGGCTCGACGACGGCCCTTCCGGGGATCCCCCGGCGGCTGGTGCCCCACGCCCGCCGCCGTACCGGCCGTCCGCCGTCGCGCCCCGCACGCTCCTCCCCACACTTCAAGGAGCTGACATGCAGCGAAGCAAGAAGTTGGCCGTCGCCATCGGCGCGGGTGTCGCCCCGCTCCTGGCGGTCATGCTGCCGGCCAACACGGCCAGCGCACACGGGTACATCTCCTCCCCGCCGAGCCGCCAGGCGCAGTGCGCAGCCCGCACGGTCCCCTGCGGGGACATCAAGTACGAGCCGCAGAGCGTGGAGGGCCCCAAGGGACTCCGCAGCTGTAGCGGTGGCAACGGCCGCTTCAGCGAACTCGACGACGACGGCAGGGGCTGGAAGGTCACCGACGTCGGCCGGTCGACCACCTTCAACTGGCGCCTGACGGCGCAGCACGCCACCAGCACGTGGCAGTACTACGTCGGCGGACAGAAGGTCGCCGAGTTCAACGACGGCGGTGCCCGGCCGGGCGCCACCGTCTCCCACTCGGTGAACTTCGGCGGCGCGAGCGGAAAGCAGAAGGTCCTCGCGGTGTGGAACATCGCCGACACGCCGATGGCCTTCTACGCCTGCATCGACGTCAACATCCGCTGACCGACCGCCGGCCGGTCACGACCGACCAACGGCAAACGGACCGCCCCGGGCCCTTCGCCCGGGGCGGTCGCGCGTACGGCCATCGGAAGTGCGCTGCGTTCGATCTCGGCCGCGCCGAGCGGGAGGAATGGGGAGGAAACGTATCCTCTTGCCCGTTCGCCGCCGAGCGGAGGAGCAGCAGCGCGTGATGCGGATCGTCGTCGACCTCAATCGGTGCCAGGGCTACGCCCAGTGCGTGTTCCTCGCCCCGCGGGTGTTCGAACTGCGCGGCGACGAAGCGCTGGGGTACGCCTGCGCACCGGCTCCCGAGGAGTACGAACGGGTCCGCAGGGCGGCCACGGCCTGCCCGGTGGGCGCCGTCTCCATCGGGGAGCCGGCCGGTGCCGACGGTGTCTGAGGCCGTACCGCCGGGCGCCGCGGACGGCCGGATCGTCGTCGTCGGCGCGTCACTGGCCGGCCTGCGGGCGGCGGAGGCGCTGCGGGACGCCGGGTTCACCGGGTCGCTCACCCTGATCGGGGACGAGGACCGCGCCCCGTACGACCGGCCGCCGCTGACCAAGCAAGTGCTCTTGGGCCGGGTTGCGGCCGAGGACACCGGGCTGCCGCGCCGCCGCCCCCTCGACGCCCGCTTCCGCCTCGGAGTCCCCGCGTCCGGCCTCGACGTGGCCGCGAAGAAGGTGCTGCTCGCGGACGGCGAGAAGGTGCCGTACGACCGGGTCCTCATCGCCACCGGGACGCGCGCCCGGCCCTGGCCCGACGGGACCGAGGCCCGGCTGGACGGGGTGCTGACGGTCCGTACGGACACCGACGCCGCCGCCCTCGCCGAGCGTCTGGACGCCGGGCCGCGCCGGGTGCTGGTGATCGGAGCGGGGTTCACCGGATCCGAGGTCGCCTCCGCGTGCCGGGCGCGCGGCATCGACACGACCGTTGCCGAACGCGGCCCGGCGCCCCTGGTCGGAGCCCTCGGCGGCCGGCTCGGCTGCTTCGCCGCCGACGTGCAGCGGGCCCACGGAGTCGACCTGCGCTGCGGCGTGACGGTGACCCGGCTCGTCGGCCGCGGGGGCCGATTGACCGGCGCCGAGTTCTCGGACGGGCGGAGCGTCGAGGCGGAGGTCGCCGTGGTGTGCCTGGGGGCCGTGCGCAACGTGGAGTGGCTGGACGGATCGGGCCTCGCCGCCGGAGCGCGCGGCCTGGCCTGCGACGCCGGCTGCCGCGCCTTCGACATGTACGGCATCGTCACCGACGACGTCTTCGTCGCCGGCGACGTGGCGCGCTTCCCGCACCCGCTGTTCGAGTACCAGATGCTCTCCCTGGAGCACTGGGGCAACGCCGTCGCACAGGCCGAGGTCGCCGCGCACAACATGGTCAGCGCGCCGTCCCACCGCCGTCCCCATCTGACCGTGCTCGCGTTCTGGTCCAGCCAGTTCGGGCTCAACATCAAGTCCGTCGGGGTGCCGACCTTCTCCGACCGCGTCGTCTTCGCCCAGGGATCGCCGGACGAGGGACGCTTCGTCGCGGCGTACGGCTACCGCGGTCGCGTCACCGCGGCCGTCAGCGTCAACCGCGCCAAGTGGCTCGACCACTACCTCGCCCTGATCGAAACCGGCGCGCCCTTCCCGCCGCGCGGCGCGGCCGACCAGGACCCGGCGGCGGTGCCGCTGCCCTCCGAGGTCCCCGACCCCGCACTGCTCTCCCACGGCCCCACCGTCGCCCTCACCGGCCATGCGCCCGACCGGCGGCTGACGCTGCTGAGCGGCGAGACCTGAGCACGGCACCACCCAGGAGCCCCGATGCCCGTCCCCTCCTCTCCGCCGCCCTCCGCTGCCTCCTCCTCCTCGCCGCCGTCCGCGGCCACGCTCTTCGAGCGGATCACCCACTACGCCAACCGCGCCGACCCCTACCCCCTCTACGCGGAACTGCGCGAACACAAGGTCGCCGAGCAGCAGGACGGCAGCTACCTCGTCGGCACCTACCACGAGATCAGCGCCCTGCTGCACGATCCCCGCATCAGCTCGGACCTGCGTAGACGCGCTGAACCCGATCCGCTCGTCGTCGGCCCCGACGCCCGTACGCCCGCCTTCATCAGCCTCGACGACCCCGAACACGAACGGCTCCGCAGCATCGCGATGCGCCCCTTCGGCCCACCGCACACCCCCGGGCGCATCGACGCCCTGCGCGCGTCCATCACCGACATCGCCCGGGAACTGATCGCCGACTTCGGCACCCGGGACCGCATCGACCTCGTCGACGACTTCGCCCACCCGCTCCCCGTGACCGTCATCTGCCGACTGCTCGGCGTACCGCACGAGGACGTGCCGCAGATCCGCGAGTGGACCGACACCATGATCGCCGCGACGGATCCCACCCCCGGCCAGGACGTGGCCGAGCAGCGCCGCGCCGCGATGGCCGCCAGGGACGCGATGGCCGAGTACCTCGGAGCCCTCGCGGACGGCCGCCGCGGCCACCCCGCCGACGACCTGCTGTCGGCACTCGTCAACGACCACGGCCCCGAGGGCGGCCTGACGCGGACGGAGCTGATGAGCACCGCCGTACTGCTGCTCATCGCCGGGCACGAGACCACCGTCAACCTCATCACCAACGGCATGCTGACCCTGCTGCGCCACCCCGAAGCCCTGTCCCGACTGCGCGCCGAGCCCGAACTCGTCCCCGCCGCCGTGGAGGAACTGCTGCGGTACGAGCCGCCCGTCCACCTGCTGCCGCAGCGCACCCCGCTGGTGGACGTCGAGGTCGCCGGCGTCACCGTGCCGCGCGGCGCACCCCTGGTCCTCGCCCTCGCCGCCGGCAACCGCGACCCGCTGCGCTTCACCGACCCCGACCGGTTCGACCCGACGCGCACCGGCAACCAGCACCTCGGCTTCGGCGGCGGGATCCACTCCTGCTACGGCGCGCCGCTCGCCCGCGTCGAAACGCAGATCGCCCTCACCGAACTCCTGCGGCACCTCGCCGAGCCGAGCCTCGTGGCGGATCCGCCGCCGTACCGCCGCAGCCCCCTGCTGCGCGGCCCCCGACACCTCGTCGTGGCCCGGCGTGCGTGACCCTGGAAACGGACCACCCGCACGCCACGGACCCCTGGAGCCAAGCGCCATGAGCACCGCCCCCGCAGACCGAGCAGGCCCCGTCCAGCCCGGGGCCACCCGCCCCCTGCGCTGTCTGGTCACCGGCGCCACCGGATACATCGGCGGACGCCTCGTCCCCGAACTGCTGGCCGCCGGGCACCAGGTGCGCTGCCTCGCCCGTACGCCCGCGAAACTGCGCGACCACGCCTGGGCGGACCGCGTGGAGGTGGTCCGCGGCGACGTCACCGACCCGGCGTCGGTCGCCGAGGCGATGCGGGACGTCGACGTCGCGTACTACCTGGTGCACGCCCTCGGCACCGGCAGGGACTTCGAAGCGACCGACCGGCGCGCCGCCCGCGTCTTCGGCGAACGGGCGCGGGCCGCGGGCGTGAGCCGCATCGTCTACCTCGGCGGACTGACCCCGCGCGGAGTGCCCGAGCGCAGCCTCTCGCCCCATCTGCGCTCCCGTGCCGAAGTCGGCCGCATCCTGCTGGACTCGGGCGTCCCCACCACCGTGCTGCGGGCCGCCGTCATCATCGGCTCCGGCTCCGCGTCCTTCGAGATGCTGCGCTACCTCACGGAACGCCTGCCCGTCATGGTCACCCCGCGCTGGGTGCGCAACCGCATCCAGCCCATCGCTGTACGGGACGTGCTGCGCCTCCTCGTCGGCAGCGCGCGCATGCCCGCCGACGTCAACCGCGCCTTCGACATCGGCGGCCCGGAGGTGCTGACCTACCGCGACATGATGCTGCGTTACGCGGCCGTCGCCGGCCTCCCGCGCCGGCTCGTGCTGCCCGTGCCGGTGCTCACCCCGAGGCTGTCCAGCCTCTGGGTCTCGCTGGTGACCCCGGTGCCCGGCGCCATCGCCCGCCCGCTCACCGAGTCACTGCGCCACGAAGTGGTCTGCCACGAGCACGACGTCACCCGTTACGTGCCCGATCCGCCGGGTCATCCGCTCGACTTCGACACCGCGGTGTCACTGGCCCTGCGCCGGGTGCGGGAAGCACAGGTGATCACCCGCTGGTCGTCCGCGGCCGTTCCCGGCGCCCCCAGCGATCCGCTGCCCACCGACCCGGACTGGGCCGGCGGCAGCCTCTACACCGACCAGCGCGAGATCGCCGTGGACGTGCCCCGCGAGGCGCTGTGGCGGGTCATCGAAGGGATCGGCGGTGAGAACGGCTGGTACTCCTTCCCCCTCGCCTGGGCGGTCCGCGGGTGGCTGGACCGGCTGATGGGCGGGGTGGGACTGCGCCGCGGCCGGCGCGACGCGGCCCGCCTCAGGACCGGCGACTCGCTCGACTTCTGGCGCGTGGAGGAGATCGAGCCCGGGCACTTGCTGCGGCTGCGCGCCGAGATGAGGCTGCCCGGGCTCGCCTGGCTGGAGATGCGCTGCGAGCCCGGCGCCGACGGCCGGACCCACTACCGGCAGCGCGCCCTCTTCTTCCCGCGCGGGCTCCTCGGGCACGCGTACTGGTGGAGCGTCGCGCCCTTCCACAGCGTGGTGTTCGGCGGGATGGCGCGCAACATCACCCGCACCGCCGCCGCACACGCGGACCGCGCCGAGGCCACCCGCTGAGACGGCCGGCGCCCTGGGCCCGTACGACGTACTCCGTCGACCGACCATGGCTCCGAACGGGTACGCGTATCACCATACAGTAACGCAATGTAGTGAAACCTTACGGACGGTCATGGACTCGTCGATCCCGGTTTGCTTGGGTCGCAGCCATGTCCACGCATACGAGGCTTCGTGCCTGTGCCGTGGCAGCGGTCGCCTTCGTCACCGCCGCCACACCCCTGATCGCCACCGGCTCGGCGTCCGCCGCCCCCGAGCCAGGGCCGTCGGTCAGCACGGGAGCCACCCGTGCCGAGCCCGCGCCGCTGCGCCGGGCCACCGCCCCGATCCCGGGGCAGTACATCGTCACCCTGAAGAAGGGGGCGAGCCCGGAGTCCGCCGTCAAGGAAGCGGCCCCCGCGGTGAAGCCGTTCTTCACCTACTCCTCGGCGCTGAACGGCTTCGCCGCCAAGCTCACGCCCGCCGAGCTGGCCGCCCTACGCGCGCTGCCGACCGTCGAAGCGGTCGAGGAGGACGGCACCGCCACGGGCGGCCCCGTCGCCGCGCCGGAGCCCGAGTACCACGCGTACAGCTGGGGACTGGACCGCATTGACCAGCCCTACCTGCCGCTGAACCAGGAGTTCACCGTCAACGGCAGCGGCGTCGGCGCCACCGCGTACATCATCGACTCCGGCATCGACTACGACCACCCCGAGTTCGGCGGGCGGGCCGTCTTCGGCTTCGACGCCATCGGCGACGGGCAGGCCGGCGCCGACTGCGCCGGGCACGGGACCCACGTCGCCGGCACGGTCGGCGGCGCCACCTACGGCGTCGCCCGCCAGGCGCGCCTGGTCAGCGTGCGCGTACTGGGCTGCGACAACCGCGGCGCGTGGTCCGGCATCATCGCCGGCTTCGACTGGGTGGCGCGCAACGCCCGCCAGCCCGCCGTGGTCAACGCCTCCCTCGGCGGCGGTCGCAACCAGGCCGTCAACGACGCCGCGACCAACGTCGCCGCCCAAGGCGTCCTGCCGGTCGTGGCCGCCGGCAACGACGGCAAGGACGCCTGCGACTACTCGCCCGCCAGCGCGGCCGGCGTGCTCACCGTCGGCGCGACCGACCACAACGACGTCGAGACCGACTTCAGCAACTTCGGGCTCTGTCTGGACGTGTACGCGCCCGGCCAGGCCATCTTCTCGGCGAAGCTCGGCGGCGGCAGCGTCGCGCTCGACGGCACCTCGATGGCCAGCCCGCACGTCGCCGGCGTCGCGCTGCTCTACAAGGCCGCCAACCCCGCGGCCAGCCCGGTGCGGGTCCTCCAGTGGCTGCTGGAGCAGTCCACCAAGGACGTCCTCACGGTGAGCAAGACCTCACCCAACCGACTCCTCTACACCAACGGGATCTGACGCCGTCCGCCCCTGGTGGGCTCCGCGCCCCGGCCACCGTCCCCATGGCGCCCGGGGCGCCCCCTTTTGGCTGGATTCAGCCGCCTGTGACCCGACGGCCATGCAACCTCCCCACTTCCTGCACGTGGTTGTATGAGCAGCTCTGCACCTCGTAGCAGAATGGGCGCGTCGACGGGCCCGGCGGGTCGAGGCCCTGACTCCGGCTGGATCGCGTCGCTGCACGGCGCGCCCCGGCGAGGGTCAGGGAGTGGCCGGAACGAGCGTGTCGGCCGCACATTGCTCGACCAACGGGGAGGAGATCCCGCCATGGCGTGGGACGAATGGGAACAGCTGAAGTCGGACGCCGCCGATCGGCAGTCGACCCAGATGCAGTTGAACCGGGTGCCCGACGACCCCGGCGACGGCAAGTCGCTGTCCACGAACGGCCAGGGCGACCTCAAGGTCGACCAGCAGCACCTGGCCAAGGTGGGGGACCACGCGTACAAGCTCTACAACCGCCTGTGGAACGAAGGGCGCGTCCATGAGAAGACCAGCGACAACGCCGGCTCCGACCTGACGACGCAGGGCTTCGAACTGGGCGGCGCCCTGTCCCACGTCAGCATCAAATGGGCCTCCTCCCTCGCGGACCTGATGGACGCCTGCGCGCACATCTCGAACCACATGGACTTCACGAAGAACGCGCACGCCGGGGACGAGACGTTCATCCAGCGCCGCATGAGCAGCATCACGGCGCTGGAAGCCGGCTTCGACGAGCGCGCGGGCGCCCCGGGCAAGCGCAACGAGGTCTACGGCGAGGACGAGAAGAAGAAGGACGACAAGTAAATGGACTTCGACACTCTCCTGCACGCCAACTTCGGGAAGCTCGACACGGCCGTCTCCGACTGGAACACCCTCGTCAGCAACCTCAAGAAGCTGGACACGGATGCGAACGACGGACTGAAGAAGACCGCCTTCGGCGGCGACTGGCGGGGCGTGAACTCCGACGTCACGCGCAAGTTCATCAGCAAGACCGTCGGAGAGTTCGCCGATGCCCACACCCAGGCCGACTCCATCCGCAACATCCTCCGCGACACCCTCGGCGAGCTGCGCACCTTCAAGGGCAACCTGACCGAGGCGATATCCAACGCGCAGACCCGGAACATCTCCGTCCGCCCGGACGGAACCGGCTTCGTCGTCAGGGCCGCCGACGGCGACGCCGGCAAGGACGTCAAGCAGGGCGACGTCGACTCGGTGCGCGACCAGATCAAGGGCATCCTCGACAAGGCCAGCGAGAGCGACAGCACCGCGGCGCGGGTGCTGCGCTCCCTGGTCGACCAGGCGGACAAGGGCTTCGGTGACGCCTCGTACAAGGACCGCGACCAGGCGGCGGACGCCGTCAAGACGGCCGAGGACCTCGCGGCGCTGGCGAAGAAGGACCCGAGCAAGCTCACCGTCGAGGAGTTCGACCGCCTCAACGCCGGGCTCGCCAAGTACAACAAGGACGACCTCTTCGCCGAGGCGTTCGCGCAGAAGCTCGGCGCCCAGGGCACCCTCGACTTCTGGGCGAAGCTCAACGACCCGAACGCGCGGGACTTCCCGATGGACGGGAAGCGGTTCGACCAGTACGTCGAGCTGCAGAAGAACCTCAGCCTGACCCTCGCCAACGCCACCCAGAGCGCATCGCCCGAGATGTCGTCGTGGAAGACGGACATGCTCATCGCCGTCGAGAAGCCCGTGAACGGCCCGAACGGGGTCTCGGGCTACGTGGTGATGAGCAACCTGATGCGCTGGGGCGACTATGACGACGACTTCCTGAACAGCTACGGCTCCGGCATGATGGCCAAGGAGCAGGAGGGCGTCCGCAACGGCCGCAGCCCCGACCAGATCTGGGGCTACCACGGCGGCGGCCTGTGGCCGCACATGAACACCACCGGCACGGACTTCGGCTTCGACCCGATGACCGGCTACATGAAGGCGCTGTCCAACAGCCCGGACGCGGCGACGCAGTTCTTCAACTCGGAGTTCATCGACAAGGACGCCGACGGCAACCCGTACAAGCGCGACACCGACGGCGACGGCAACAAGGGCCACGTCGACCTCACGAACTTCCAGTACCTCTTCGAGGAGCGGGACTGGATGCGCGAGCAGGACGACGAGGGCGAGGAGAGCATCTCCGGCAAGAACTACATGGCCGCCGCGCTGGAGGCGGCGACGACGGGCCACCCGGCGGGCGAACTGCCGACGTCGGAGACGGTGGCCCACTCCCCGGAGCAGGCGGAGCTGTACAAGAGCGTCGTCGAGTCGGTGTCGAAGAAGCCCGAACTCCTCACCGACAACGGGTACATGTCGGACAGCTTCGGCCAGATGACGGCGGAGTACATGCCGGACATCAACCGCTCCCTGAGGTCCGGCACGGAGGGGGAGGGCGACCTGTTCATCGCCCCCGGTGCCACCGCGGACATCAAGGAGAGCGACACCACGCGCTTCCTCTACGCGCTGGGCCGCAACCCCGAGGGCTACGCCGCCGTCACCCTCGGCCAGCACAACTACACCTCGAACCTCCTCGAATACCACTCGGCCAACCCGGATGCCTTCATCGACGGCAACAAGGGCCTCCGGGCCTCCCACCAGGTCGGCGAGGTTATGGGCGAGGTCCAGGGAATCCTGGGCGCCGGTCGGGCCTACGAGTCCGAGATCCAGGGCGGTGAAGCGGACGCCAAGTACAACGCCGCGCTGGACCAGGCCAGCACCTGGGGCGGTGCCATCGCCGGCACCGGCATCGGCCTGCTCGTGTCGCCGACCGCCGGACCCGGCGCCATCGTCGCGGGCGACCTGGCCGGGACGTTCGCCGAAGAGGCGATCAGCGCCATCACCGGCGGCATGAAGAAGGACAGCACCGACGAAGTCCTCTTCCGCAACGGAAAGGAATGGGATTCCACCCGGGAGGACACCGCGCAGCTGCTGGAGCGGGGAGCCGAAGCCGCCGGCAAGGCGTCGGGGTCCCCCAACCAGGAGTTGGAGCGCAGTATTGCCTCCTCGGCGGAGGACGGCTTCAACAACGCGGCGACGAACGTGAAGACCTACATCGACGGTGAAGGTCGGCCCCGGGACCTTCAGGAGGAGTGACGAGAGTGCGTAAGAAGTACGTGATCACCGGCGTGGCCATTGCGGCGGTCGTGGCGGGCGGTGGTGTGTACTACGCGGCCGGGGGGCCTCCGTTCGGCAAGGACGGCACCGTCAGCGCGGACCAGGTGTGCAGCGATCTCGGACCCGCGGACGCGGCGGCCAGGACGCTGAACAAGCTGCTCCCGGCCAGTGAGTCGTACTCGGTGGACTCGAAGAAGAACGTCCGGGTGCAGGACGGCGACGGGTTCTCCAGCAGTTGCTTCGTCTCCGGCGACGGGAAGCAACTGCTGTCCCTGGTGGCCGAGTTGCGCAACGGCGAGTCGCTGGACGAGTGGGTCGACCACGTGAGCGTCGGCACGGACTACCTCCCGAAGGAGGAGACGAAGAAGTTCGGCCCCGGGGGCCGCGGAATGGTCTCCCGCAAGGCTGCTTCGATCCTGGTGCCGTGCGCCTCCGAGAAGCAGGACCCGGGGATGCCACGGGACCTCGGCGTGTCCCTGCGGCTGCGGGAGGGCACCCGGATGGAAGGCGGCGACGCGATACGCGGTGCCGCGAGGGAACTGGTGACCGCGGCGGCGAAGCAGGCGCACGAGAAGGCCAAGTGCGACGTGCCCTTGGAGCTGTCCTGACGCACGACTCGGCGGGCTGACGCCCCGGGGTGAACCCCCGGGGCGTCAGCCCGTTCAGCTCCGGTGCGGTCGCCGGCGCAGTCTTCGCGTCGCCCCCGACAGCGCCGCCTGAAGCTCCGTCAGCTTCAACGGCCGGGCGAGCAGGGCGAAGAGCAGTCCTATGACGGTCGCGCCGGCGACGGCCGCGGCCACCGGGCCCGCAGGGGACGCCGCCCGGGTCGTCAGATAGCCCAGCGCGGTCGCCGGCACCGCTGCCAGCAGAAGGCGGAACAGCGCCGCGGCCGAGGCGGAGTGCACCATCGGCTTGTGGCGCCAGGGCCGCGGGCGGCCCGAGTGCTTGCCGCGCACGTCGCCGTGGCGCGGTACGAGCCGGCGCCGCAGCACCAACGCCGTCGCCATCCATCCCACCGCGAGCGCCACCGAGTACGCCCCGGCCATGCCCGTCACCGCCCAGCGCGCCGGCAGCACGGCGTACGCCACCGCCGCCAGGCCCGCGTTGAGCCCGACGATCACCAGGTTGAGCAGGAAGGGCGTGCGGGTGTCCGACAGTGCGTAGAACGCGCGGGACAGCACGTACTGGCCGGAGAAGGCGACCAGCCCGGGCGCGAACGCCATGAGGATGCCCGCCATCAGTACCACGTCGTCGGGGTCGGTCTGCCCGTACCCGTACACCACCGTCATCACCGGCTGCGCCAGCGCGAGCAGTGCGCACGACGCGGGGACGATGAGGGCGCCGCTGGTCCGCAGGGCGTACGACACGTCGCGGCGCACCGCGAGCGGGTCGTCGTCGGCCGCGGCGCGGCTCATCCGAGGGACCAGCGCCGTGACCAGGGAGACGGTGATGATGCCGTGCGGCACGGCCCACAGGGTGTACGCGTTGTTGTACGCGCTGAAGCCCGCGCCGCCGTCGATGCCCAGCGCCGTCGCCCGCTCGCCGGCCTTCGTCGCCAGCCGGGTGACGACCCAGTACGCGGCCTGGTTGGAGAGCACCAGCAGCACCAGCCACCCCGCCGAACGCAGCGGTCGGGTCAGCCCGCTGCCGCGCCAGTCGAAGCGGGGGCGCCAGCGGAAGCCGGCGCGGCGCAGGGCGGGGGCGAGCGCCAGGGCCTGTACGGCGATGCCCGCGCCCAGGAGCGTCGTCTCCGCGTCGCTCAGGGTGCTTCCGCCGCCCGTCGCCGTCGCCAGGTAGAGGCCGAAGACCGCGATGACCACCACGTTGTTCAGGACCGGCGTCCACATCATGGCGCCGAACCGGCCGCGGGCGTTGAGTACCTGGCCGAGGATGGTGAAGAGCCCCAGGAAGAAGATCTGCGGCAGGCAGTAGCGGGCGAACGCGACCGTCATCTCGGCCTGTTGGCCGCTGTAGCCCGTGTACGCCTCGACGATGGCGGGGGCCGCCCACACCGCTGCCCCGGTGAGCGCCAGCAGCGCCACCGTGCAGACGGTCAACAACCGGTCGGTGTACGCGGCTCCGCCGTCCTGGTGTTCCTTGGCGGCGCGTACCAGCTCGGGCACGAAGACCGCGTTGAGCGCGCCGCCGACCAGCAGCATGTAGACGATCGTGGGGACGGCGTTCGCCACGGCGTACCCGTCCGCCGTCATGCCGATGCCGAGCGCCGCGGCGACGACCGAGGCGCGGACGAACCCGGTCGCCCGGGAGACGAGGGAGCCGGCCGCCATGATGGCGCCGCTGCGGGCGACCGAGGAGCCGGACCGGGCGTCGGGCGGGGAGCCCCCGTCTTCCGTTCCTGCGCCTCCCGTTACGCCGTCGTCCGCTCCTGTGCCCGCTTCTGCTTCCGCTCCGGCGGAGTCCCGACCAGGACCGCCCTGCGTCGGCACCGCCGGCGGGCCGGACGGGTCGGGCGCCTCCGGTGCGGTGTGTGGTCGGCGATCCCGCCCAAAGGTCTTTCCCATGTCCCCAGCGTTTCCACGAGACGCCCCCGGCGCCGGACTTGCAACAGAGCAGCCCGTACGAACGATCCACGGGGCGGATGTGGAGAGTACCGCGCGCCGTTCGAGCCCCGACGGGCCACCCGGCGCGGGGCGAATGTGACGGAATGATGACCGTTTCCCATCAGTGCCTGTTACACAGCCATCACGGCCTTCACCTGCGCTTTTTCGGCATTAGAGTTACAGATGTCCGCTGCTTCCGCACACTTGCCGACTTCTGACGGAGGTCTCCGTTGCGCCCGATATCCGCGCGCCCCGTACGTCACCGCTCCGCGCGCCTCGCGGTCGCGGCTGCCGTACTCGCCCCGCTCGCGCTCGCCGCCTGTTCCTCGAACGACTCAGGGACGGCGTCGGACGGCAAGGCGAAGGGGGTCAAGGACGGCGGCAAGCCCGCCACCGTGACGGTCACGCCCAGCGGACAGCAGGTCAAGCCGGGTGAACCGGTGCGCGTCACGGCCCAGGGCGGCAGCCTCACCTCGGTGAGCGTCACCGACGCCAAGGGCGCGGCGCTGACGGGCAAGTTGTCGGAGCGGAACACGGTGTGGACCTCGGACCGCAAGGCGGCGCCCGGCAGCACGTACCAGGTGACCGCGGAGACGAAGACCGAGGGCGGCACGGCGGACACCCAGAAGGCGTCGTTCAGCACGGCGAAGGCCGAGAAGGTCAACAAGGTCAACTGGTGGCCGGGGGACAAGACCACCGTCGGCATCGGCCAGCCGATCTCCCTCGTCTTCGACGAACCCGTCAAGAACAAGGCCGAGGTGGAGAAGCAGCTCAAGGTCACCACGTCCAACAACACCGAGGGCTCCTGGGGTTGGATAAAGGACTGGACCGGCAAGGACCGGGTGGACTGGCGGCCCAAGGAGTACTGGAAGCCCGGCACCAAGGTCACCGTCAACGCGCAGCTGAACGGCACTGACTCCGGCCCCAAGGGCGGCTGGTTCGTCCGTGACTACCCCGTCTCCTTCACCATCGGCTCGCAGCAGGTGGTCAAGATCGACCTCGACAACAAGAAGCTGACCCTGGAGCGCGACGGCAAGCAGGTCCGCACCATCCCGGTCTCCGGCGGCACGCCCGGCGGGGAGAAGCGCTCCTGGCGGGGCACCACGGTGCTCATGTCGAAGGAGGGCACCATCAACATGAACTCCGAGACCGTCGGACTCGGCGACGCGTACAACAAGATGGTCGACTACTCGATGCGGCTGACCTGGTCGGGGATGTACGCGCACGCGGCGCCCTGGAACGCGTCCTACTTCGGCCGTGCGAACAAGAGCTCCGGCTGCATAGGCATGAGCACCGGCGAGGCGTCCTCCTTCTACAAGCAGGTCCAGGTCGGCGATCCCTTCGTGATCACGGGCAAGGACACCAAGGGCGTGCCCGACCTCGGCAACGGGTTCAGCAACTGGAACCTGTCGTGGGAGGAGTGGCAGAAGCTCAGCGCCGTGCGCTGAACCGAACCGCTTGCGGGCGCAGGGAACCGTGCGTACGCATGCATGCGGACGCCGCACCGAAGGCTCTGGCCTTTGGTGCGGCGTCCGTTTCGTCAGGTCGCCCTGTCAGGGCGTCACGGCACCGTGCAGCCGGGTCACTCCCCGGACATCGCCGCGGCGATGCGCAGGTGCGGCGCGGCTTCCTCCGGGCGCCCCTGGCGCTCCAGGGTGCGGCCGAGCATCAGGTGCGCGTAGGACTCGACGGGGTCGAGCTCCAGCACGCCCCGCAGCTCCCCCTCGGCCCGGCCGAGCTGGGCGGAGTGGTAGTAGGCACGGGCGAGCAGCAGCCGCTGCGCCACCTGCCCCGGCGCCTCCTCGACGAGTCCGCGCAGGATGCGGGCGGCCGTCTGGTACTCCTTGGCGTCGAAGAACAGCTGCGCCCGGTCCCACCGCTCGGCGGCGGTGCCGAACTCGTAGTACGTCTCGCTCACTGCTCCTCCTTCGCTCGGGCCGTCCTGCTCGGGCCTTCGTGGGCTGTCAACGGAGGATGTTAGTTGAATATTCCACTACGCTCTGGAGCGTGGGGACTGCCCGTCGAGAGCCCCACGGGAATAGGTTGAGCGCCATGAGCAATCTCGATCGTCAGGCCGCCCTCTCCGTCTGCGGTGGCCGAGGCTTCGTCGTCGCCGAGCCCGTACGCGAACTCCTCAGTCCGCGTACGGTCCCGCTGGGCGAGTCCACCGTGGTCCGGCGGCTGCTGCCGAACCTCGGCCGCCGCATGGTGGGCGCCTGGGCCTTCGTCGACCACTACGGTCCCGACGACATCGCCGACGAACCCGGCATGCAGGTGCCGCCCCACCCCCACATGGGCCTCCAGACCGTGAGCTGGCTGCACGAGGGCGAGGTGCTGCACCGCGACAGCACCGGCAGCCTCGCCACCATCCGCCCCCGCGAGCTGGGCCTGATGACCTCGGGCCGGGCGATCAGCCACTCCGAGGAGAGCCCCCGCTCCCACGCCCGCTTCCTGCACGGCGCCCAGCTGTGGGTCGCGCTCCCCGACACCCACCGCCACGTGGAGCCGCACTTCCAGCACCACTCCGACCTGCCCAAGGTCACCGCGCCGGGCCTGACCGCCACGGTCGTCCTCGGCTCGCTCGACGGGGCGACCTCGCCCGGCACGACGTACACGCCCATCGTCGGAGCGGACCTCGCCCTCGCACGGGGAGCGGACGTGTCGATCCCGCTCGACCCCGATTTCGAGTACGCCGTGCTGTCGATGTCCGGCGAGACCCACGTCGACGGCGTGCCGGTCCTCCCCGGCTCCATGCTGTACCTCGGCTGTGGCCGCACGACCCTGCCGATCCGCGCAGAGTCCGACGCGGGCCTGATGCTCCTGGGCGGCGAGCCCTTCGAGGAGGAGCTGATCATGTTCTGGAACTGGATCGGACGCTCGCAGGAGGAGATCGTCCAGGCGCGCCAGGACTGGATGGAAGGCACTCGCTTCGGTGAGGTGAAGGGTTACGACGGCGATCCACTGCCCGCTCCCGAACTCCCCCCGGGGACGCTGAAGAAGCGCGGACGCGTGCGCTGAGCTGGGGTTCTGTGCGGGGGCAGTGTGCTCGCGATCTGGCCTGCCGGCGCGGCGGCGGGGGAGTGGGCGCGAAGGCGTCGACCGCGTCTGCGTCACCGGGTCCGCCCGGGCGGGTCCTTCCCGACTTTGGTCTTCTGCGGTCGAGTTGGGTGCACCCAATGCTGACCCAATGCCGACTTTGGTGACAGATTGTCAGGTTGCGGGATTCCGCCCTCGCTCGTTGACCCGGAGCTGGGCTTGAGGCGCCAGGTTCGGGCGAAGGTAGCCGTCGGGGCCGGCGGGTGGTCGGTGGCCTGTGGGAGCGCGCGGGCGCGGTAAGCGTGATGGTCCCCGTTTCGGGCCCCGAAGGGGTGGAGGTCGGTTCAGTCACCTCCCGTGCCATCGGCGAGGTTCGCCCGGAGTTCGGTCAGGTACGTTCCCACGGTCCTGCCGGCCCTCGCGGGCACCGCTCTCAGGAGGCGGGCGGGTGGTCCCAGTCTGTCGGCGGCTCCAGCAAGTGGCGCAGCATCGGGCCGGAGAGCTTCAGGACGTCGTCGAGGTCGGCTTCGGCGAGGTAGGGCATCCTGAGCATCTCCCGCTGGACCGCGATGCCGAAAAGGGTCGCGGACATGAGGGCGGCCCGCAGTTGGGCGTTCGGGCCGTCCATAGCCTCGGCCAGGGGGTCCACGGCTCCCGTGGTCGCTTTCTCGCGGAGGAGTTGTGCGGCTTCCTCGTTGGTCATCGCGGCGCGCAGCAGGGCGAGCATCGGGTCGTGCTGTGGGCCGGCGAAGTCCGCGAGCATGGTGCGGAGGTACTCCGCGCCCTGTTGGTCGGAGACTTCCAGCGCGGACGGGTCGAAGGACGCCTGCCACTCCACGGCTTCGCGGAAGAGGTGCTGCTTGGTGCCGAAGTACTTGATGACCGAGGACTTGTCGACCACGGCGGTTGCCGCGATGCCGCGGATGGTGGCGCGTTCGTAGCCGTGCTGGGCGAACTCCTGGCGGGCCGCTTCCAGGATGCGTTGGCGGGTGCGCTCGCCCTTGCGCGTCTTCTCCGGCATGTGGTGTTCCTCATTCCTCGGGTGACCGGGGTGGTGATCGTATGCGGACGGCCGGGCCCGGGGTTCTCTCCCGGGCCCGGCCGTCCTCCTGGGTCAGCCCATGTGTACGGAGGCCGGCTGGTCGGCCGTTGCGGGCTTGGGGCGCTTGGCGTTGACGGCGAGCCCGACCACGGCGATGCCCGCGATCATCAGGGCCGCCGAGCCCACCAGCGCTGCGGTGTAGCCGTCGGTCAGCGCGCTCGCGGCGCGTTCGAGCAGGCTGGTGTCCTTGGTGGCCAGTGCCTGGTAGTAGGCGCCGTCCGCGTTGGGCAGCTTGTCGTCGGCCATGGTCGTGGAGACCGTCGCCAGGACGGCCAGGCCGATTGCTCCGCCGACCTGCTGGGCGGTGTTGAGCAGCGCCGACGCGATGCCGGCGTCCTGGTGGCCGACGCCGGAGACCGCGCCGAGGGTCATCGGGAGGAAGGCGGTTCCCAGGCCGATGGAGGTGATGACCATGGCGGGCACCAGGTGTGCCCAGTAGGAGGAGTCCGGGGTCATCGTGCCGAACCACAGCATGCCCGCGGCGGCCAGGGCCAGACCGGGAATCGTCAGGGTGCGCGGCGCGAACCTCGCCACCAGCTTCGAACCGGCGCTCGTGGCCATGCCCATGCCGAGGCTGAACGGAATGTAGGCCAGGCCGGTCTCCAGGGCGTTGAAGCCGAGGACCTGCTGCATGTAGAGGGAGAGGAAGTAGAACATCGCGAACATGCCGGCGCCGATGAAGAGCATCGTCACGTACGAGCCGGCCCGGTTCCGGTCAGCCAGCAGGCGGAGCGGCATCATCGGCGCCGTGACCTTGTTCTGGAGGAACACGAAGGCGGCCAGGAGGACGGTGGCCGCGCCGAAGAGCGCCAGTGTGCTGCCGTTCGTCCAACCGTGCTCGCCGCCCCGGGTGATGGCGTAGACGAGGGAGACGAGACCGGCGGTCCCGGTCACCGCGCCGGGCACGTCGAGGCGTCCGCGGACCCGTTCGCTCTCGGCGAGGACCTTGGTGCCGAGCAGGACCGCCAGGCCGATCGGGACGTTCACGAAGAACACCCAGCGCCAGTCGAGGTACTCGGTGAGCACGCCGCCGAGCAGCAGGCCGACGGTCGCGCCGATGCCGGACATGCCGGCGTACACCCCCATCGCCTTGTTCCGTGGCGCGCCTTCGGGGAATGTCGTGGCGATCAGTGACAGTGCGGTCGGGGCCGCCACGGCCGCGCCCACGCCCTGGAGCACACGGGCCGCGATCAGCAGCTCCTGGCTGTTGGCGAAGCCGCCGAGCAGTGATGCGAGGGTGAACAGCGCGATGCCGAGCCGGAAGATCCTGCGCCGTCCGAACAGGTCGCCGATGCGGCCTCCGAGCAGCAGGAGGCCGCCGAAGGCCAGGACGTAGGAGTTGACGACCCAGGCCAGCCCCGAGGCCGAGATGTCCAGGTCTTCCTTGAGGCTCGGCAGCGCGATGTTGGTGATCGTGCCGTCGAGCACGACCATCAGTTGGGCCGAGGCGATGACGGTGAGGGCCAGACCCAGGTGCCTGCCGGCTCCTGGGAGTGCCGCGGTGGGTGACGACATGACTACCATCCAGAAAAGTGTACGAGCGTTGCTTTTTCTGGTCTCGGTAACCGCGCGCCCCTTTGGTTGATTCCCCCGGGGGGTATGTGATCTACGTCATGGCGCCTTCGTTCGGCGAATTCCGGAGGTGGTGGATCCTTTGGCGTGCGGCCGTCCCGGCCCGGCCCACCGGCCTCTCGGGGCTGCGTTCCGCGTCCAGCGCGGGCTGCCTGTGATGACACGCCGGGTGGGGCGGCATCCCTGGGTGAAATACCCCCTGGGGGTACAGGTCTTCTTGTGGGTGGTCCGGGAACGCGGACCACGTCGCACAGCGCATCACACAGATGGAGACGCGATGAACAGCACTTCCCGTCACGGCGCGACCCCCGAAACGACCGGCCGCGGAGGCCACGCCGGTCATGGCGCCCACGGCGGAGCCCGTCCCGGCGGGTTGTCCGTCTCCGAGGACGGGTACACCCTCGAACTCGGCGCGACGGTCCTTCCCGCCGGGGCGCAGACGGTCACTTCTGGATCACCGGCCCCGACGGCCTGCCGGTCACCGAGTACGAGACCGAGCACGAGAAGGAACTGCACCTCATCGCCGTCCGCCGCGACACCAACGGCTTCCAGCACGTCCACCCCGTACGGGACGGGAACGGCGTATGGAGCGTCGGCGTGACCCTGACACCGGGCGACTGGCGGATCTTCGCCGACATCCACCCGGCCGGACCCGACGGGACCCTGACGCTCGGCATCGACGCTGCCGTCGCCGGCTCCTACGACCCGCAGCCGCTCCCCGAGGACACCCGCACCGCGCGTCTCGGTGAGTGCACCGTCACCCTCGACGGAGGTCTCGTGCCCGGCGCGGCGGTCGGCGTCTCGCGCGACCTCCTCGCCGAACTCGCCTCCCGTCACGGCGGCGGCCGGCTCGGCGACATGGTCTCCACGATGGCGCACTCACCCGCTGTCCTGGTCGGTTACCCCCAGCTCAGCCGGGCCATGGGACGAGCCAAGCTCGACCGCAGGATCAGCGAACGGATCTCGATCACCGTCCAGCCCCGGCAGGGCTGCGGGCTCTGCCTCGACGCCCACGTCGGCGCCGCCCGCGCCCTGGGCGTGGACGGGGGGGGAATCGACCGGGCCCGCGAGGGAGCCTCGGCCGACCCCGCCATCGCGGGGATCGTCGCCCTCGCCCTCCAGGTCTACGGCGAGCCGACGTAGACCACCGACGAGCAGGTCGACGCAGTGCGCGAGCACGGCTTCGGCGACCGAGCGATAGCCGACGTCGCCGCGCTCAACATCCTCACCGGCTCCTTCAACCTTCTCGCCGGCCTCACCCCGGGAGGCGACCGCGATGCGTAGAGATGGACCCGCCTGCATCCGCGGGGCGCGACCGCCACCCCGGGGGCCCTGTCCGCCTCCCAGGTCGGTCGCCTACACCATGGAGAGCCTGCTCAGTCCCGTACTCGCGGCCCTCGCGCTGACGTTCATGAGCTTCAACCGGCTGTTCCTGGGCACCTCCGCCGGATTCCTCCGCTCTGCCCTGCTGGTGATCTCACCCGGATCCCCGACGCCCACCCCAGTGGTCACACCAGGGCATGGGGCAAGGCGGCGTCCGGCACCGGAACCCTCCTGGCCGCCCTCGCCCTGCCCCGCATCCTCGCCCGGTTCGCCGCCCAGTTCTCCCTCTCCCACCTGGCCTGGCTGATCACCTACCCCGTCGCGGGCTGGCTCGGCACGAACACCGGCCTCACCCTCACCTGGACCGTCCTCGCCGCGGTAGGCGCCACCGGAGCACTCCTCCTCTGGCCCTGCCGTGACCAACGACGGCCCGCGACCGAGGCACCTGCCCGGTCCGAGCACCGCACGGACGGGGCCACCCTGTCCAAGGCCGCGTGAAGCGCAGACGACCCGGTCGATCCCGCGTCGGCCCTTGTCCGACTCCGGACAGTCCGGCGCAGTCGACCCGAGGTCCTGCCATCGGGAGCAGCCGCGATGCAGGCTGCGAGGGTTCCCCAGCGGATGCGATATACATACCTCTTAATACCCTATCGGGGTATGTGGGCCGGGAGGAAGACAACTGTGGGGTTGTTCGCGCTGCAAGATTTCCGCCGTCTGTTCAGTGCGCAGATCATCGCCCTGTTCGGCACGGGGCTCGCGACCGTCGCGCTGGGGCTGCTCGCCTATGACCTCGCCGGTCCGAGAGCCGGCGCGGTCCTCGCCACCGCTTTGACGATCAAGATGGTCATGTACGTCGTCATCGCGCCGCTGGCCGCGGCGTATGTCGACCGGCTGCCGAGGCGGAAGCTGCTCACCGCCCTCGACGTGGTCCGGGCCGTGGTCGTGGTCGCGCTGCCGTTCGTCACGGAGATCTGGCAGATCTATGTGCTGATCGGTGTGCTCCAGGCGGCATCCGCCGCGTTCACGCCCACCTTCCAGGCGGTGATCCCCGACATCGTCACCGACGAGGCCGACTTCACCCGGGCGCTGTCGGCCTCTCAGGTCGCGTACACCATGGAGAGCCTACTGAGCCCGGTCCTCGCGGCCGTGGCGCTGTCCTTCATGACCTTCAACTGGCTCTTCGTCGGTACATCCATCGGATTCGCCGTCTCCGCCGTGCTCGTGCTGTCGACCAGGATCCCCAATGCCCGGCCCAGCGAGCACACACGAGCGTGGGACCGAGTCGCTTCGGGGATCCGGACCTTCGCCGCCACGCCGAGGCTGCGTGGCATCATCGCGCTGAATCTGGTGGTCGCCGCCGCGGGTTCGATCGTCGTGGTCAACACCGTGAACTACGTCCGCGACAAACTCGGCGGAACCCAGACCGACGTCGCCTGGATGCTCGCCGCCTCCGGCGGTGGCACCCTGCTGGTCGCGCTTCTGCTGCCCCGCGTACTCGACCGCATCCGTGAACGCACGGTGATGATGACCGGTGCCGCGGTCCTGTTGACGGGCGTCGCCGCCGCCGTCGTGATGAGCGCGTCCGACTTCACCACCTGGGCGGGCACGGCGGCCGTCTGGGCCTTGATCGGGAGCGGGATGGCGCTGGTCGTCACTCCGACGGGGCGGGTGCTGCGTCGTTCGGCCGAGCCGAACAGACTGCCGGGGGTCTTCGCCGCCCAGTTCTCGCTCTCCCACCTGGCGTGGCTGCTCGCCTATCCCGTCGCCGGTTGGATCGCCACGGAGTCGGGGTTCACGCTCACCTGGACGATCCTTGCCGTTCTCGCTGTGCTCGGCACCGTTGCCGCACTGGTGCTGTGGCCGCGCGAGGAGATGGCCGAGGCCGCCGAAAGCATCGCCGACGTCACGCTCCGGGAGGAGACCGAGGCGGCAGAGGGCACGCTCGCTGTCTGCCAGTGCACCTGCGTGCAGACGGTGTGAAGCCGGAGCCGACCTTGCCTCGTGCTTCCGCGTGCCGGAGGCGCCGGAACGGACTCGTGGATGGGCGCCGCTGGGGCCACGACGGTCACCTGTGCGTCCGACCATTTCGCCGCACCCCAGGTGTATTGACCACGAGCGTTGTTGACGGTGTTGGGTCTTGATCATGGCGAAGACCTCCGGTGTGGTGGAGGTGTCCAAGCTGCACCGCACACGGAGGTCCTCGTGTCCCACCGTGATGCCCGGCTGACCGTTCACGGCAGGCGGATCCTGGTCCGCCACGGCCTGAACCGTCTCGCCTTCCTCGACCGGCCCACCTGTCGCGTGATCCACCGCTACGTACACGCCCGGCCGGTCGAACTGGTCCACGTCGACATCAGGAAACTGGGCAACGTCCCCGACGGCGGCGGCTGGCGTGTCGTCGGCAGGGCCGCCGCCGAAGCGAATCGCCAGGCCACCACCGCCACCCGCAAGAGCTCCAAGCCCGTGATCGGCTACAGCTACGTCCATTCGGCCGTCGACGGCCACTCCCGTCTGGCCTACGGCGAGGTCCTGCCCGACGAGCGCCAGCACACGGCCGCGGGCTTCTGGCAGCGGGCGAACGCATTCTTCGCCGCCCACGGCATCACCGTCCAGCGGGGTGGGGGCAGCGAGACCATCCGGTCTTGGGGTGTTCGCAGTCCCTGAAGAAGCTGCCCATGCCGTGAGCGAGCGCCGTGGTGGCCCTGGTCTGGTACCTCCTGCGTGTGATGCTGACCTCTTGCTGAGGTCGCATCGTGCGCAACGAGTCGCCCCCGAACTCCCCCCGGGGGCGCTGAAGAAGCGTGGACGTGTGCGCTGAGCTGGGGCTTTACGAGGACTGGCCTGTCTGCGATCCGGCAGGCCGGGGAGGTCGACGACGATCGGTTCGTAGCCGCTGATCCCGGCGATGTGAACGGAGACGACCGTGACTTCGGTGACCCCTCGGAGGAGCAAGAGGAACGTCTCGGGTCGACACGGATGACCCTGGACGGCAGGAGGGAAACGCTCTGTGCGCGCTACGGGCTGGCCATGGACCGAGCTCCAACTCGACCTCGGTCCTCTCGGCCCGCTGCTTCCTCCACCCGACCGAGCGCTGGCCCCAGGCGAGCACGGCACCGCTGGCGCCGGCGACGACGCACGGCCTCACGGGGCCGACCGGTCAGCGGACCCGGCGGTGCCCTCCGGGTGAACCGACCGACCTTCAGGTGGACGTACCCACGGGCGGAGGTACAGCAAAGGGATGTCCAGCCCCGCCGAGCCGTCAGCGTCACCGTCGGGCCCCACCCCGCCCCGGGGCGTGCCCGAGGGCCTGCGTGTCGCCGCCGCGTACGCCTGGCGCGTCGTCGTGGTGGCCGTCGTCGTTCTCGGGGCCTTCTCCGTGCTCGGGCGTTTCCACCAGGTCGCCCTCGCCGTGTTCCTGGGGCTCGTGGCCACGGCAGTGTTGCGGCCCGCCGCAGACCTGTTGAACCGGAAGCTGCCCCGCGCGCTCGCCGTGGGCGTGGCCGTGACCGGCAGCATCGTCCTCGTCCTCGGTGTGCTCGCACTGGTCGGGGAAGTGGTTGCCGGGCAGCAGGACACACTGGCACGGGAGTTCCGCAGCGGGTTCGACCGGATCATGCACCTGCTGGAGCAGCCGCCGCTCCGGATCTCCCCGCACGTCCTGGACGACTTCCAGTCCGAACTCGGCCGCTTCTTCACCACACACCGCACCGCCATCCTGAGCACCGCTCTCAGCGGTGTCGGCCGGGTGGTCGAGATCTTCACCGTGCTCGCCCTCGCCGTGTTCTGCGCCGTCTTCTTCATCCACTCCGGCGAGCGGTACTGGGACTGGTTCTGCGCCGAGCTTCCGTCCCGCTTCCGCCGCCGCACCTCGGTGGCGGCTCGGGCCGCTTGGCGGACCTTCACCGGCTACACCCACGGCGTGCTGCTCGTCGCCACGACCAACGCCATCCTCGTCGGCCTCGCACTCACCCTGCTCGGCGTACCCCTCGCTCTGCCGCTCGCCCTGTTGGAGTTCTTCGCCGCCTTCGTCCCCCTGATCGGCTCGCCGATCGCGCTGGCCGTCGCGGTGGTGGTCGCGCTCGCGTCCAAGGGGCCGCTGGTGGCGGGCATCGTGGTGGTGCTCATCGTGCTCATCGGCCAGATCGAGGGCCATCTGCTGCACCCGCTGATCATGAGCTGGGCCGTCCGTATCCACCCTGTCGTGGTGGCTCTCTCCGTGGTCGGCGGCGCCATCACGGCGGGCGTGCTCGGTGCGGTCGTGGCCGTACCGCTGGTCGCCGTGCTCTGGTCCGTACGGCAGGCGCTCCGAGGTCCGGGCCCCGAGCGGGATCGTGCCGCCGCCTGAAAGAGGTTCGGCGGCACGTCACGCGCGGGGTGCGCAGGGGGAGGGGTTTGGGAGGGTGCAGGAGAGGTACAAGTGACTCAAGTGCTTCAGAATGCAGGCACACCGCAGGGCAGGTCCCTTTAGCGGATATCTCCAGGGGCGTCGAGCCGCGCGTGCTCGCTCTCAGTGGCCCCTTCGAGGCCCCCTGTGCTGAACCGTGAATCCCGATTCTTGAGGAGCGGTCTCATGAGCATGTCCACCTGCCGTGCTGCTCGCCGTACGCGTTCGCATGATGATGCGCCCGACACGTCGGCCGCGTTCCGCCGTCTTGTCGCGCTGCCCGAGGGGGAGGAACGCGATCGGGTGCGGGAGGAGGTGACGGAGGCGTGGTTGCCCATGGCGCACCGGATCGCGTCGCGGTACCGCGGGAAGGGTGAGCCGATGGACGACCTGCGGCAGGTTGCCGCGTTGGCGCTGGTGAAGGCCGTGGACCGGTACGACCCGGATCGAGGGGTGGCCTTCGAGAGCTTCGCGGTGCCGACCATCACCGGTGAGGTCCGGCGCCACTTCCGTGACTTCTCCTGGGCCGTGCACGTCCCTCGGGGCGTTCAGGAGGCGCGCAACAAGGTGCGCGTGGCACGCCAGGAGTTGTCCGCCGACGGTCGCGAGCCCGGGGTGACGGACCTGGCCCATCACACGGACCTGTCCGAGAGTGAGGTACGGCACGGTCTTCAGGCACTGCACTGCCACAGCACGCTCTCCCTCGACGCGCCCCTGAGCGGTACGGCCGACAGCTCGGGCGACCTGGCGGACACCATTGGGTCACCTGATCCGGGGATGGACGTGGTCGTCGACCGTGAGGCGGTCAGGCCGCTGATCGAGCGCCTGCCCGAACGCGAGCGGCGGGTGCTCTATCTCCGCTTCTTCCGCGGCATGACGCAGGAGAGCATCGCCGCCGAGTTCGGGGTCTCCCAGGTCCACGTCTCCCGCATTCTCGCCACCACCTGCGCCCACCTGCGCCGACGGGCCGTGGCGGAAGCGTGAACGCGCCCCTGGCCTTCGCTCGTCGTACGGCAGCCCCGAAGCTCCTGGGGCCGGGACGAGCCCGTTCCCGGCCTGTCAGCGCTTGAACACGTCCTTGGCCTTCTCCTTCGCTTCCCGGGCGTGGCCCTTCGCCTCGGTCGCCCTGCCCTTGGCCGCAGCACTGTCGTCCCCCACCAAGCGGCCGGCCTCCTTCTTGACCTTCCCCTTCACCTGCTGGGCCTTGGCTTTGGCCTTCTCGTCCTTCGCCATGGTGACCGCTCCCATTCCTGAGTCGTGACGGGAGCCCCAAAGCAGGGCCCGTCGGAAACGCTTACCGAGTGCCCGACCATTGCAGGCGTAAACCCGTCTCGGTGCCCGGAACCAACCGCTTTGCGGGAGGGGTCATCACACGGATCGTCTACTCAGGGCAGATCGGGAACGGTCGGCGTGCCATCGTCGGGCAGCGCGCTTCGCAGAGCGCTATGCCGGTCGCGCCAGGCGTCGAGAAGACGGGCGCCGAGACGTTCCTCCAGAAGGGGCGCGGCCTGGATGCCGAGGACGACGTCCTGCTCCAGGTGGGGCGCGTAGAAGCGCTGTGCGGCGGCTCCCGCACCGCAGCGGCGCAGGGCACCGGCCAGTCGGTGGGACCCGGGTGAGGAAGTGATCTCGACGGTGGCGAAGTGCCCGACCAGTGCGCCGCGCAGGGCCCGGTGGAGACCGCTCCGTCTTCGCCGCCGGCCGGTTCGGACAGCAGCGCGGCCACGGCCTCGTCGAGGCCGGGGAGGGGGTGGACGTCCGCCCGTACGGAAGAGAGGAACCGCTCCTCGACGCACGCGCGCACCCGGAGCGGCTCCGGTTCCCACTCGTGGTCGTCCGTGACGCCGTCGAAGCCGCGGTAGTGCAGCTCGTACGGGACGTAGAGGGTGAGTTGCGCGTCGTCGCCGTAGGCGTCGAGGTTCCGCAGAGCACGCGCGTCCGGCAGGGGGAGGCGACGGGGCGGTTACCCGTAGGGGTGGCGGTACGCGGCCGGCCGGGCCCGCGCCGGTTGCGACCTGTGCATTGGTCCGGCCCATGGTGGGTTCGTGGCGGCGGACCGTCACCAGCCGTGAAGTGGTGAGGAGGAGTGGAGATGCCGCGAGGTTCCAGTGCCAAGAGGGAACGGCAGTACGAACACGTGAAGGAGTCCGCGCGCAAGCGCGGCGAGTCGCCGCGGCGGGCGGAGGAGATCGCGGCCCGCACGGTCAACAAGGAACGGGCCCGCGCCGGGGAGTCGAAGACGGCGAGTCGGGCGTCACTGCGCGACCCCAAGTCGGCCTCCCAGCGCGGGGGACAGCGCTCCCACAGCGGGGCGCAGGGCCCCACCAAGGACCAGCTGTACGAGGAGGCGAAGAAACGCAACATCGAAGGCCGGTCCACGATGAACAAGCAGCAGCTCGCCCGCGCCCTCGGGCGGTGAACCCGAGCGCACGGACCCCGGGGCCGGGCGGCGGGGAACAGCACGGGCCGGCTCCAGAGGGCTTCTGGACGTGAGGCGCCGGGATCGGGGCCCGCGTTGAGGAGGGCCAGGTGGCCGAAGCCCGCGGCGAGGTAGCGCTCGGCGCGTTGGAGATGGACGTTCGGGTCGGGGCCGCACGCGAACGCCTCCCGCGCGTCGTCCTTGTGGACGGTCCTGGAGGCGGCGTTGAAGTGGGCGGGGTCCGAGCGTGAACCTGCTTGCACCACACCCGTCTCGCGCGTTTCCGCCCGACTACCAGTAATGTCGTCGGCCGCCCACGGCGTGGCCCAATGCGCCGAGCACCCAGAGCAGGACACCGACGGCGATGAGCACGATGCCGATCGTCCACAGGATGTTCAGGCCGACGATCAGGCCCACGATCAGCAGGATCAATCCAAGGATGATCATGACTGCTCCCTCGTGACGTCCCCCTGAGTACCACGGTAGACCCATGCCGAGGAGAAGGCCGGGGATGCTGGAAGGGCCGGGGCGATCCCCCGACGCATGACCTTGGGGGAACGAGCTTCTCGCCAGCTGGCCCGGCCTGCTTCTGGGCCTTCTCGTCGATCTGCTCGATCGGACACCCTGCCGGGCCCCGGGACCCCACCGTCACACCGGCCCCTTGCCGACGCGCGGTCGGCTCGGCGGTCGCACGCCGACACCGGACGTTTCCTCGCCCCGGGGCGGGATACCCGGGGACGAAGGCGGGCCGCAGCCGCGCGGCCCTTGGACGGGGCGAGACCGAAGGGCAGGTTCCATGGTCACGGCGAAGGTCTCCGACTACGTCCTCCGTCGCTTGCGCGAATGGAAGGTGGAGTACGTCTTCGCCCATCCGGGTGACGGGATCAACGGCCTGTTGGCGGCGTGGGGGCGGGCGTCGCGAAGGCGCTGCTCGGCAAGGACGCGCTCCCCGACGACCTGCCGTACGCCACCGGCTCGATCGGCCAGCTCGGCACCCGCCCGTCGTACGAACTGATGCAGGAGTGCGACACGCTCCTGGTGGTCGGCTCCAGCTTCCCCACCACGCAGTTCCTGCCGGAGCTGGACCAGGCACGCGCCGTGCAGATCGACATCGACCCCTACATGATCGGTTTGCGCTACCCCTTCGAGGTCAACCTGGTCGGCGACGCGCGCGAGTCCCTGCGCAGGCTGCTGCCGCTCCTGCGCCATGCAGATGAACGGCATGATGGAACTCGTGACCGCCGCCAAGTACTGGCGCGAGTGGCACGATCCCGCGTTGGTCGTCGCCGTCCTCAACAACGGCGACCTGAACCAGGTCACCTGGGAGATGTGCGCCCTGTCCGGTGCGCCCCAGTTCGAGGAGTCGCAAGCCATTCCGGACCTGCCGTACGCGCAGATCGCCCGGAGCGTCGGCCTGGACGGAGTCCGCGTGGAGAGCGCCCAGGAGGTCGAAGGCGCCTGGGACCGCACCCTGGCTGCCGACCGTCCCTTCGCCATCGACTTCCGCACCGACCCCGCCGTCCAGGCACCCGACGGCCCATCACCACATATGAAGGGTGTGATCGCGGGGTACTCGCCCGTGCATGACGACACAGACCGCGCAGACCCTTTCCACGGCCTTGGACGGCGTCGCCGCGGTGGGCCCGCTGCTCGCCGGAGTGGTCGTGGTCGCCCTCCTCATCGGCATGGTCCAGTTGGGCATCCGCAAGCGCCGGAGGAGGAGCCGCCCTCCCCGCCCGGACGAACAGCCACAGCGCCCCGACGACGTGCCCAGGGACGGTGGTAGGTCCCACTGACCGCGCGGCCGCCCGGCCCGACAGCGCAACGGCAGCGCCTCGCCGATGACCCGAAGTGCACCGTCGCCCCCCAAGGGCCCGGCTCCGTGCCGGGGACGGTGGGGAAACGGAGTAACCACTGCGGTGCGTCGGCGGCGCCCGGACGCGGCGGTCGCGTAGTTCCATGCCGGTGACCGATGGTGCCCGTTGCAGACCGGGGGTGTTCCGGGCGATGAGCAAGGTTGAACTTCCGGGCAGGCTACGGGGCGTCAGCCACCTGCTGGTGTGGTGGCTGGGGCTGCTCGGGCTGTGGCTGGTGCTGATCGGCCCCGTCGACGAAGTGGAGCTACCCGAGGTGGGCCAACTGCTGGAAGCACTCTCCACCGACTGACAGGCCGACGGGACGGAAGGCGAGGCGGTCAGGCCCTTGCCGACCTGGCCTCCCTGACGCGACCCACCCAGGGCCGCCGTGCCCACCGGAGACGCCGACCGGACCACATTTCCGGTCGGAGCTCTTCCCGGTGGGCACGTGCATGTCCCTACAACTTGGACATGCTGATTCCGCCTTGGTCATCAACGACTTCGGCTTTGACGGTTTCCGACTCACCGGGGGCCACATAGACGTCGCACTCGAACTTGTTGCCCTTCCTGGCCTCGATCGCCGTCGGGCAGAACACGTTGTCTCTGGACATCTTTCCCGCTCGCACGGCGGCCGACGCCTGCCGCTCCACGGCTTCCTGGTCCAGCAGCGGACGTTGCGGGTGGGTTCCGACCACCTTGACCGTCACGACGACGGCGCAGACGGCGATGACGACAGCCGAGAACCCTATGAGGGCACGGGTGAGCTTCCCTTGTTCAGTCACTCCGGTTTCCTACCGTCCCTGTGGCCGGTGTGACAAGGGACGGGAGGAGTGCGCTGAGCGGGGGCTTTCGTGGACGGGTACGTACGCGCTCTAGACGGCCGCGGCCTCGTGCGCCCGCGGGGTTTCGGAGACGTGGCTGTGGCCGAGTTCGGGTCCGAGTCCGAAGTAGTGCCGGAAGTTGTAGATCAGCGGGCTCCACGCCGCCGGTTCGATGTGCTGGGTTCCCGGGATCACCAGCTGCGGGGCGGCGTGCACCTTGAGCACGCGGGCCTCGACGATCAGGAAGTCCCCGTCGGTTCCGGTCTCCACCTTGGAGGCCCGGGCCTCCAGTTGGATCGGGCACTCGGCCACTCGCGGCGGGCGCACCACCTGGGATTGCTGCGCCCGCAGACCGGACGCCGTGAACTTGTCCGGCTCGTAGCGGGGCCGGCGCGGGTCGTGTCCGGGCACCGACGGCCGTCCGGTGAGCCCGCCGAGCCGTTCGACGGCGGGCCACTGCGAGGGCTGGGGCAGGTTGATGACCAGGTCCGGCCGGGACGACAGGTTCGCGCCGGTCTGGCCGTCCGGACCCAGCCCGAGGACCACGACGTGCCCGAGGGCCCAGGCCGATGACATCGGCGCGAGGTTGAACGTGCCGTCGGGGTTCTCGGTGGTCAGCAGCACGACGGGCGTGCCGAAGTAGAGGATGCTCGGGGTGATGGTCAGATGGCTTCCGGTCTCCGCGGACCGGTGAGGTGCAGTTTCCATGCGGCGACCGTACGAGGCTGATGGTTCGGTCAGTGCCGAACGGTTCATGTGCCAGGATGCACGGTGTGGACAAGACCGGCCCGGGCGGGAGCAGGGCGCTCAGCGACGACGGACGGGGCCTCGCCGGCATCGCCGCGCTGCTCGCTGACCGCACCCGCGCGCACTTCTGCCTCACGCTGCTCGACGGCCGGGCCTGGACGGCGGGCGAACTCGCCAGACATGCGGGAGTCGCCCGCTCGACCGCCACCGAGCACCTCAACGCCCTGGTCGGCGCCGGTCTGCTGGATCAGGTGCGGCAGGGCCGTCACCGGTACGTCCGGCTGGCCGGTCCAGAAGTGGCCGAGCTGATCGAGCACCTGGCCGGCCTGGCTGAGACGACGGTGACGGCGGCGGCACCGGCACCGGCCACCCTTTCCGCCGCGGGCCGCAACCGCGCCCTCGCCCGGGCCCGCACCTGTTACGACCACCTGGCCGGCGCGCTCGGCGTCGCCATCACGGACGCGATGACCGAGCACGGACTGCTCGACTGGACGCACGGCCTCACCCTCACCCCCGCCGGCGCGGCCTGGCTCGGCGAGCTGGGCATCCCGAACCCCGCGCTGACCCCCGGTGCACGCCGCCCGGCCGTCCGCGCGTGCCAGGACTGGACCGAGCGCCGCCCTCACCTGGCAGGCGCCGTGGGAGCCGCGATCTGCCACCACGCGTTCGCAGCGCACTGGGTGACCCGCGTCGGTACCACCCGCGCCGTTCAGCTCACCGACACCGGACGCAGCACACTGGCCCGACACCTGGGACTGACGGACACCTCATGACGCCTTCGCGGTCGTCGTCGGTGGCGAACGGGCCGTCACCCAAGCCGGTGGCGCATCGGGCGGCGACCCCAGGGCCTGCGGCGACGGCGTCCGCCCGCAGCCGGCGGACGGCGGTCACTGCCTCGGTGAGGAGTTCGCGGCGGGGCCGTACGGCGGGGGGAAGCCACCCGTGAGGGCGGGGCACGAACGCCGTTCGGGGCGAGGTGTGGGATCCACGGATCGTGGCACTCGGATCCCATGACGACGACACACGAGACGACCCCCCGCACCCAGACCCCGGTGTTCGACAGCACCGCCGCACTCCTGGTCAAGGGATACGGCTGGCTTCCCGACCTGCGACGACGGGCCGGCGGCGCCCCAGCCGTCCCCGTGCGGCTGGCCGGCCGGCGGGGGGTCGCGCTGCACGGGTCGGCGGCAGTGGAGTTCTTCTACGACGAACGGCACGTACGGCGCGAGGGCGCCCTGCCCGGCCCCGTCCTGGACACCCTCTTCGGCCAGGGTGCCGTGCACACCCTCGACGGCGAACGGCACAGTGCGCGCAAGGCCCTGTTCACCGCGGTCCTGAAGGACGAACAGCGTATCGCCGCCCTCGTCGAGCGCGCCGAGGAGGAGTGGGACCGGGCCGAGGCGCGCTGGCCGGAGCACGAGCAGGTGGTGTTCTTCGACGAGGCCGCCCGGATCCTGACCCGCGCCGTGCACGGCTGGGCCGGCGTCCCGCTCCCCGACGACGACGCCGAGGCCGCCGGCACGGCACGGGACCTGGTCGCCATGGTGGACGGTTTCGCCGCCGTGGGGCCGCGGCACCTGCGGGCGAGGTGGGCGAGGAAACGGCAGGAGGAACGGCTCGCCCCGCTGGTCGAGGAAGTCCGGTACGCCGGCGCCCCGTCCGGCCAGTCCACCGTGGTGCAGGCGGTGGCGGCACACCGAGATGCCGACGGGGAACAACTCGACCCGCACACCGGTGCCGTGGAGCTGCTGAACCTCCTGCGCCCGACCGTCGCGGTCGCCTGGTTCCTCACCTTCGCCGCCCACGCCCTGCACCGCTGGCCCGAGCACCGCGCCCGCCTCGCGGAGGGTGCGGAGTACGCCCTGGCCTTCGCCCAGGAGGTCCGCCGCTTCTATCCGTTCGCGCCGTTCGTCGGCGGACTCGCGGCGACGGACACCCGGTGGGAGGACGTGCCGGTGCCGCGCGGCAGCGTGGTCCTCCTCGACGTGTACGGCCACCACCACGACCCCGAACTGTGGCCGGAGCCGTACGTCTTCGAACCGGGGCGGTTCACCGGGCGGGGAGCGACGGCGGTGCACGACGACCTCATTCCCCAGGGCGGCGGCGATCCGGAGACGGGGCACCGGTGCCCGGGCGAGGACGTCACCGTCGCGCTGCTGGCCGCCCTGGCACCGCGGCTGGCCCGGCTGCCCCACGACGTACCCGATCAGGACCTGTCGATTCCGCTGCACCGCATCCCGACCCGACCGCACAGCGGCTACGTGATGGCGCGGGTGCGCCCGGACCGCGGCGGAAGGCGGCCGGAGGGGCGGACATGAGGATGAACCCCGGAACGAAGTTCGCTCAGGACCGTGGCCGGGACGCGATGGCGTGGCAGTACGGGGCCGCCTGCACGGACACGGCCGACCCGGACCTGTTCTTCCCCATCAGCGACCTCGGCCCGGGTGCCGAGCAGGTCGCGCAGGCGCGGGAGGTGTGCGCGTGCTGCCGGGTGGCGGCCGAGTGCGCTGACTGGGCACGTGCCACGCGCCAGCTCAACGGGGTGTGGGGCGGCCTGGTCGCCGAACCCAGGGTGGGGCTGCCCGCCGCCCCGGACACGGACACGGACACGGACACGGACACGGACACGACAGCGAACGTGGGAAGGCGATGAACGATGACCGAACGCAAGGAGCGGGCTGAACAGGAGGAGCCGCTGCCCAGGGATCCGCAGAACCAGCAGGCGACGGACGATGACGAGGACCCCTGGGCGGTCGACGAACCCGCCCGCCGCCCGGAGGACGACGAACTGCCGGACACGGACGAGGCCGGCAGCGGCCCGGAGGGCGGGCGCCGCACCGCCACCGTCCACCCCGAGCACCCGACGCCCGACGAACCCACCGGCTGACCCGTCCGCCACCGCCGGGGCCGTGCCCGGACTCGCCGGTCACCGGCGTGGGGCGGCTGCGGCCCAGGCGGTGGCGTCGTCCAGCTCGTCGTACCCGAAGTGCCGCACCTCGGCCTGGATGAAGTGGTTCGCCAAGTGGGGCATGAGGTCGGCGAGCCTGACGTCCGCCGCCAGGGCGATCCTCCCGATCCTCTTGTGGTGGTCGCGGACGAAGCGCACATGGCTCAGCAGACCGCCGACGTTCTCCCAGCCGGGGAAGTCCCGGGCGTGGATCACGACGCCCGCCAGTTCCTCGTGGGCGTCGAGCCAGGAGTCGACGGTCAGGGCCAGGGCGTCGAAGTCCTGGGTCCGCAAGGGGCTGTCGAACGTCACCAGGAGCACGCCGGAGTCCGGCAGGATCCGGTGGGACACGCCGGGACCCTCGGGGAGCGAGGCCAGCCAGCGGAGTGCTTCCTCGCGTTCGTGGCCGTCGTACGCACGCACCGGACAGGGCATCAGGAATCTGGTGAGCCGCGTCGCCTCCCGGATCCAACCGATGTCGCTGACGATCGCGCAGCCTTCGAACAACCGCATGGAGCGGGTGCCGACCTTGAGGTCCTCCCAGACGGCTCCCGGAGCGAACGACCGGAACGCCGGGCCGAACTCGCACAGGATCCGGATCCTGCGGCCTTCGGCGCGGGCCGAGTCGACCAAGGGCTCGATGACCGTCTCGTAGTCACTCCGGGAAACGACCCCCACCGCTGTCAGCGCGTCAACGCCGGCGGGTGCGCCGCCGAGCCTCTGAAGCATCCCGTTCCTCCTCGCGGTCCCGGGGTACGCCCCGGGGCGGCTGCGTTCCCGGTTCGACGTTACGCGGGGCGCGCGGCCCCCGCAGGCCGGAGCAGGCGGTGGCGAGCGGGGCGAAGCCCTCGGCACCTCGCCGCCGCGAGCAGGGGACGCGCGGGCGACCTACCGTGGAGGGCGACCCGCTTTCCAGACCGCGGCACCTTCCCGGAGGGCTCATGGCAGGGGACGGCAACACCCCCGGTCGGGTCCCCCGGCTGCGGCTCGACGAACTGCTGGACGAACTCCAGTCGCGCATCGACGAGGTGCGGGGCACGCGGGACCGGTTGAACGGTCTGCTGGAAGCCGTGCTCGCGGTGGGCCGGGAGCTCGACCTTCCGCAGGTGCTGCACGGGATCGTCAAGGCCGCGGTCGTCCTCGTGGACGCCGATTACGGAGCGCTCGGCGTGATCGGCGAGGACGCGCAGCTGTCGGAGTTCCTGCCGGTGGGGATCGGCCCGCGGCAGCGCGCGGAGATCGGGGCCCTGCCGTCGGGCCACGGACTGCTCGGTGAGCTGATCAGGCACCCGGAACCGCTCCGCCTCGCCGAACTCTCCGAGCACCCCGCCTCCGCCGGCTTCCCCCCGCACCACCCGCCGATGCACTCCTTCCTGGGAGTGCCCATCCGGGTGCGTGACGAGGTGTTCGGCAACCTCTACCTGACGCAGAAGCGCGGCGACGCGGAGTTCGACGCCGAGGACGAGGCGGTGCTCGCCACCCTGGCGGTCGCGGCGGGCATCGCGATCGAGAACGCGCGCCTCTTCGAGGAGGTCCGCTTCCGGGAGCGCTGGCTCGCGGTGAGCGCCGAGGTCACCAGCGCCCTGCTGTCGGGCGCCTCCGAGACCCGGGTGCTGGACATGATGCTGGAGCGGGCGCGCGCGATCACCCGCGCCGATCTCGGCGTCGTCCAACTGGTGGAGACCGGCGGCGGCCTGCGGGGCGCCGTGGCGCAGGGGGATCGGGCCGAGGCCCACCGCGGGAGAGTGCCGCCGGGGCCCGGTTCGCTCGCGGGGGAGGCCCTGCGCTCCCACGGACCGGTGACCTCGGTCGACGTCGCGGAGGACGGCCGGATCACCGTCGATCCCGGGCGGTGGAAGGGGTTCGGCCCGGCCGTCGCGGTCCCGGTGGGCACCGGCACGTCGGTACGGGGTGTTCTCATCCTTGCCCGGAGGGCCGGCGCCGCCCCGTTCACGGCGGCCGAGACGGCGCCGCTGTCGGGGTTCGCCGGGCAGGCCGCACTCGCACTGGAACTCGCCGACCGGCGGCGCGACGCCGAGCGGATGGCCCTGCTCGCCGACCGGGACCGGATCGCCCGGGACCTCCACGACCTGGCGATCCAACGGCTGTTCGCCACGGGAATGACCCTCCAGAGCACTCGGCGCTATGTGACCCAGCCAGCCGGAACCGAGCGCCTGACCAGGGCCATCGACGACCTCGACGACACCATCAAGATCATCCGTTCGACGGTGTTCGGGCTCCGGGAACGCGAGCCCGCCACGGGAGTGCCCGGGCTCAGGACCCGGGCCGTGCGCGCCGTGGAGAAGGCCGTGCCCGCCCTCGGCTTCACCCCCGCCCTGCGCATGGAAGGGCTGGTGGAGACCGACGTGCCGCCAGCCGTCGCGGACCACGTCGTCGCCGTGGTGGGGGAGGGGCTGACCAATGTGGCCCGGCACGCCGGCGCCACCCGTGCGGAGGTCGCCCTGGAGGCTGCCCGGGGCACGTTGACGGTGCGGATCACGGACGACGGCGTCGGGATCGGGCCGGCCGAGCACCGTCGGCGCAGCGGACTGCGGAACCTCGCGGAACGGGCCGCGGGGCTCGGCGGGAGCTTGGACGTGACGCCGGGCGACACGCGCGGGACCTCGCTGACCTGGCAGGTTCCGCTGACCCACCCGATGCCGGAATGACGCCCCGAAAAGCGTCGTACGACGTCGGCGTCACTGTGCCTCGTCGTCGTGCGCGGCGATCACGGCGGCCTGCACCCGCCGTTCCACCCCCAGCTTCGCCAGCAGACGGGAGATGTGGTTCTTGACCGTCTTCTCCGACAGGTACAGCTCCTTGCCGATCTCCCGGTTCGTCAGCCCCTCCTCGACCAGACGCAGCACGGCGCGTTCCCGGTCGGTGAGCGCGGCCAACTTCCCCTCCCGGGGCGGGGCCGGCTCCTGGTCCTCCCGTAGGGAGCCGATCAGCCGCGAGGTGGTCGCCGGATCGAGCATCGACTGGCCGCTCGCCACCGTGCGCACGGCCGCCACCAGGTCGGATCCGTTGATCTGCTTGAGGACGTACCCGGCGGCGCCCGCCATGATGGCGTCCAACAGTGCGTCCTCGTCGTCGAACGAGGTCAACATCAGGCAGGCGAGGTCCGGCACGCGCGATCGCAGTTCGCGGCAGACGGTGACCCCGTCGCCGTCGGGCAGCCGCACGTCGAGGACGGTCACGTCGGGGCGGAGCGCGGGCCCCCGCGCCAGCGCCTGCGCCGCGTCCCGCGCCTCCCCGACGACCTCGATGTCCGCCTCGGCGTCGAAGAGGTCCCGCAGCCCGCGGCGCACGACCTCGTGGTCGTCGACGAGGAACACCCGGACGGGTGCGTCAGGCGCTTCGGTGTCGTCGGGCATCTCGTCCCCTGGCGGTCTCGGTGTGTTCCCGATCATGCCCGCTGCCCGGGGGCACGGAACGGGCCGAACGGGCCCAAGCTCCGCAGGCACCGGTCACCAGCCCGCGGGCACCGGTCGCCACGGCTCCAGCCGGATGCCGACGGTGCCTTCCACCGCCCGTACGACGGGACCCGCCCCGGCCGGTCAGTCGGCCCCGTGGCCCCGCGCACTCAGGTACCTGCGGTACGCGGCCACCGCCGTCGGCAACGTGGGGAAGACGAGATCGGGGTCGACCACGTCGGTGAGGCCGTACGCGTCGAGCTGATCGCGCAGGTCCTGCTTGACCCGGGCCATGGCGAACACGACGCCCCGCCGGGCCAACTCGGCGCGCAGCGAAGCGAGCGAGTCCAGCGCGGTGATGTCGACCTCCACGTTGGCCTCCGCGTTCAGCAGGAACCACTCGACCCGGTCCCCGCGCTCCTCCTGTTCGGCGACGGCCGCCAACGCACGCCGTCTGAAGTCCTCCGCATTGGCGAAGAACAAGGGCGAGTCGTACCGGTAGACGAGCAGCCCGGGCACGGTCTCGGCCTGCGGATAGTCGTCGACGTCGTGCATGCCTGCGAGGCCCGGCACCAGGCCCTCCACCGCGTCGTGCGGGCGCGCCACCCGTGCCAGCAGCTCCGCCACCGACAGCCCCACGGCCACCAGCACCCCGTACAGGATGCCCAGTGCGAGGACCCCGATCAGACACGCCAGAGCCAGGGCGAACTCACGGCGCCGGAAGGAGGCCAGCCGGCTGAACCCCGCCAGGTCCACGAGCCGCACCGCCGCGTAGATCACGAGCACACCCAGCACCGTCACGGGAACGAGCGCGAGGGCGGGCCCGAGGAACAGCAGCACCGAGAGCACCACGACACCGGTCACCAGCGAATACGCCTGGGTCCGCGCCCCCGACGCATCGGCGACGCCGTACGGCTGGCGCTGCTGCTCACCGGGAAGCCGCGCAGCAGCGCCGCGCCGACGTTCGTCGCGCCGAGGGCGATCAGTTCCCGGTTGGCGTCGGGTCGCTCGCCGCCCGCGCGTCCCGCGAAGGCGCGCCCGGTGAGGATCACGTCCGTGTACCCCACCAGCAGCACTCCGACCGCGGGCAGCACCAACTCGGGCAGGTCGGCCACGGACGGCAGCTGCGGCCGGGGCAGCCCCGCCGCCACCTCTCCGACCACGGCGATGCCGTGCTCCTCCAGGGCGAAGACCACGACCGCCGCCGTGGCGACCACGACCACCAGGAGCGGGGCCGGCAGTACGGGGACGAACCGGGCCGCGACGAACAGGAAGACGAGCGCGCCCACGCTCAGCGCGGTCGTGGCGGGCTGGAGGCCCGGCAGCCCCTGGACGAACGACGCGAGCTGCGGGAAGAACCCCTCACCGCTGGTCGAAACCCCCGTCACCTTGGGCAACTGGTCGACGATCATGATCAGTGCGATCCCGGTCAGATAGCCCACCAGCACCGGCCGGGACAGCAGATCGGCGACGAACCCCAGCCGGACGGCCCAGGCCACGAGGCACAGCAGTCCTACCGCCAGCGCCAGCCCGGCGGCCAGCGCCGCGTAGCGGTCGCTGCTCCCGGCGGCGAGCGGGGCGATCACGGCGGCCGTCATCAGCGCCGTGGTCGACTCCGGCCCCACGGAGAGCAACCGTGACGTGCCGAGGACCGCGTACAGCACCAGCGCGGGCAGCGACGCCCACAGCCCGGCCACCGGCGGCAGTCCCGCCACGCCCGCGTACGCCATGACCTGCGGCACCAGATAGGCGGCCACCGCGAGCCCGGCGAGCAGGTCGCCACGCAGCCAAGCGCGCCGGTACCCCAGCAGGACGGCCGCTCCCGGAGCCACGACGGAAAGGACGCCGCCCCGTGCCCGGTCGCCACTGCCCTGGGACATGCGCCTCCTTCACCCCGTGTCCCCTCAGCATCGCGCCGCGGGCACGGGGCCGCGACGTACGCCCGGGAGCGGTCGGGCCCGGGCGGGGGTCCGGCAGTCGCGGGGCCGCGGTGTCGCGCACATCCTGGAGGAGAGCGAGGACGAGGAGAGCCAAGACCCACCCCGGCACGGGAGGTGCATGCGATGGTCCGCGCCGTCACCGTCGGCCTCGACGGATCGAGGGAGAGCCTGGCGGCTGCCGAGTGGGGCGCTCGGGAAGCCGAACTGCGGGAGGCGCCCCTGCGGCTGGTGAACGTCTGGGCGCCCGACGGCGTCGTTCCGCAGTCGATGGCCGATCGCGACGGGCAGCGGCACTGGGCCGAACGGATCCCCCGCCGTGCACAGGAGGAACTGCGCGGACGCCACCCGGGGCTCGACGTCACCGCCGATCAGCTCGTCGGCTGGCCCAGGGAAGTCCTGCCCGAGGCCGCTGCGGAGTCCGAACTGCTGGTCCTGGGGTCCCGGGGCCTCAGCGGCGTCGGACGGTTCCTCGTGGGGGCGGTCGGGCAGGCGGTCCTCGCCCAGACGGACCGCCCCGTCGTCTTCGTCCGCGCCCCGGAACACGGTCATGTGCCGCCCGATCCCCGCGGGCCCGTCCTCCTCGGCCTCGACACCACGGCGGACGCCCTGCTGGAGTTCGCCTTCGACGAGGCCCGAAGGCGCCGCACCGGGCTGTGGATCGTCCACGCGTGGAGCCTTCCGCCGTACTTCGGTTACGGCATGCCCTCGGACTCCTCCCTGACCGCCGACCTCACCGAGAAGGAGGCGACGCACCTCGGGGAGGCCGTCAGGCCGTGGCGCGACACGCACCCGGACGTCGAGGTGACCGAGGACTCCCGACGCGGTCGGCCCGAGGACCTGCTCGCGGACGCCGCGCGCGACCACGACGCCGCCCTGGTCGTCGTGGGCCGCCGCATCAGGCGATCGCCGCTCGGTGGCCGCGTCGGTTCGGTCACCTACGGCGTGCTCCACCACGTGACCGCGCCGGTCGCGGTGGTCTCGCACTCCTGAACCGTGGTCGCGGGGCGGGCGATCAGCGCCCGTGCACCGTCCACTCGGGCGCGGTCTTCACCCAGTCCCGCTCCCACTCGACGAGGTGGTGGCGGGTGCTCAGCGCGTTCGCCGTCAGCCGTACTCCGGCCACGACGAGGAACGTTCCCGCCGTGACCACCGATCCGGTCTCGATGGCGTCCGCGGTGATGACGGCATCGCTGCGCACCGGCGGCACGACCTTCCCCCGGTCGTCGATCCGGATCTGCACCGAGCCGCCCCGCTCGGTCCCGGCGGGCACCTTCGCCACCCCCGTACGGGTCCCGTCGGCCGTCGTCCAGCGCACCGTCGCGGGCAGCAGCACCGCACCGCCGAGCTGCTGGGAGTCCGTCCCCGCGCGGGGGAGCTGCTCGGTGACGACGGCCTGGACGGAGTGGGACGAGGCGCGCAGCCGGTCGGCCTCCGCAGCTTCCCGTGCGTGGACCGCCCAGCCGGTCAGCGCTCCGGCGAGCGGCGCCCCGACGAACAGGAGGAGGGCCAGCAGCAGTCCGATCCAGGCGTCCACCACGTCAGAACGGCGGCGCAGCGGGTTCCGCCGCCACCGCCACGCCCGTCCGGCGTGCGGATGCGCCTTCGACGCGTCGACCACGACCGCCACCTCCTTCTGCTGACGGGTGGGGCTCAGGACGTCGGCAACGCCGGGTGCGCGGCGGCGTCCCGAGCGAGAACACTCCAGGTCCACGCGTCACCGACGGTGTACCGACCGTGGACCATGGCGTGCTCCTTCCCGGAAGCGTGCGTCCCCTGGCTCCACGGTCCCTCCTCCCGCACCCCGCCGGTAAGGGCCGATCGGTCCCCGTACCGGGCCTGTCCGGCCCAAGCGTCCGCGTCCGCGTCTGCACGACGCTGAGGGGGACGGGACCCAGCCGAGGACCCGGGGAGCGAGGCGACGGACATGAAGGGGCTCGTGTACGAGGGGCAGGGGCAGATCGCCTGGCGAGACGTCCCGGACCCCGGCATCCAGGACGCCGCGGACGCGGTCGTGCGCGTGGACGCCGTGTCGATCTGCGGCACCGACCTCCACATCGTCAAGGGCGACGTCCCGGAGGTCACCCCGGGCACCGTCCTCGGACACGAGGCCGTGGGCGAGGTGGTGGAGACGGGCTCCGACGTCCGGTCCGTACGACCGGGGGACCGGGTGCTCGTCTCCTGCGTGACGCCGTGCGGACGCTGTCGGTACTGCCGCGGCAAGCAGTACGGGCAGTGCCTCGGCGGAGGCGGCTGGGTGCTGGGACACCTGATCGACGGCACCCAGGCCGAGTACGTGCGGGTGCCCTTCGCCGACCTCTCCCTGCACCCGCTGTCGAACACCGTCGCGAGCACCGACGCCGTCCTGCTCGCCGACATCTTCCCCACCGCGTACGAGGTGGGCGTGGTGAACGGCAAGGTCCGCCCGGGCGACACCGTCGCCGTGGTCGGTGCCGGCCCCGTCGGGCTCGCCGTCATCGCCACCGCCCTGCTCTACACCCCCGGTCGCATCATCGTCACCGACCTGGCCGCCGCGCGGCTCGATGCCGCCCGCGCCGTCGGAGCCGACGCCACGGTGAGCGCGGCCGAGGAACCCGAACACCTCGTCGCGGACCTCACCGACGGGCTCGGCGCGGACGTGGCGGTGGAAGCCGTCGGCCTGCCCGAGACGTTCGACCTGTGCACGCGCATGGTCCGCCCCGGCGGGCGGGTCGCCAACGTCGGGGTGCACGGCCAACCGGCCCCCCTCCACCTCGAAGACCTCTGGATCAAGGACGTCACCATCACCACCGGGCTGGTCGACACCTACTCCACCCCCCTCCTGCTCAAGCTGGTCGAAGAGGGCAAGCTCCCGACCGCGGGGCTCCTCACCCACCGATTCGCCCTGTCCCGGATGGCGGAGGCGTACGACGTCTTCTCCCGCCCCGCCGAAACGGGCGCGCTGAAGGTGGTGCTGACCACGGGCACCGCGCACGACGCGGTCCTGCCCACCGAAGACGACCGGAGGTGACCGACATGCCCTCCACCAGCAAACCGCACCCACGCAGCGACATAGGCCGCCGCGTCACCGCCCGCAGGGAGGCCCTGGGCATGACCTGGCAGGAGGTCGCCGAGCGCAGCGGCGCCGCCCCCGCCTACATCGCCTACGTCGAGGAGCGCGCCTCCGCCGCGCCGGGCATCGGCATGTTGCTGCGGCTCGCCGAGGCCCTGCGGACCACCGTCCCCGAACTCACCGGCTCGGCCGCGGAACGAGCGCCGGGCCGGGGCAGCGCGCTCCGCGACGCCGAACTCCGCACCCTCGACGAGGAGGAGTGCCGCGAACTGCTCGCAACGGGCGGCGTGGGGAGGATCGCCGTCACCACGTCGGAGGGGCCCGCCGTCGTCCCGGTGAACTACGTGGTCTCCGGCGACCGCATCGTCTTCCGAACGGCTCCCGGCACGGTGCCGGCGGCAGCGGTGGACACGGAGGTCGCCTTCGAAGTGGACCGCATCGACGACGCCTTCAGCAGCGGATGGAGCGTCCTCGTCGTGGGTGACGCGCAAGGCGTCACCGACCCCGACCTCGTCCACGCCCTGGAAGGGCACGCCGACGACCTGTCGTGGGCCGGCGGTGACCGCTCCCTGTGGCTGGAGATCGTGCCACGCCGCGTCTCGGGCCGTCGCATCGCCAGCGCCTCGACACCGCAGGCGTAGTGACGGCCACCGCATCGAGCACGAACCGACGGGCGGCCCGCCCACCCGGCTCGGCCGCCGGGGCCCTCCCGCAGGGTGTTCCGTCGCGCACTCCGCGGGTCCGCGTACTCGGCGGGCACGCTGTCGGCGATGGGACCGCTGAGCAGGTCGGCCATGCGCGGGAAGACGTCCACGAGCATGTCGTCAACGGTCAGGATCCCCACGGTCCGGCGCCCGTCGACGACCAGCGGGCGACGCACCCCGGACCGACGGTGGACGCGGTAGGCGTCCGCGGTCCCGTTCGCGCTCGGCGCCGGACTGGCCGTCTAGCCGTCGGAGCCACCGCTTGTGGTCCAGGGGTGACTGCGGCGTGGTGACCGTCGTGGAAGGATCGTATGGTGACTGACTTCATGACACCGCAGCAGATCGCCGACCGCACCTCCGCCGCCGTGGGTGCAGCGGTTTCGGCGGGGCGTGATCTCGGCCTTCCGGTGACGGACGCCCGGGTGCTGCACGACGTGTTCTCCGTCGTCGTGCACCTGGCGCCCGCTCCCGTCGTCGTCCGGGTTCCGGTCGTCCTGCCGGACCACGCCGACGTCGCCTTCCAGGCCCGCCGCCAGCGGACCGAGCTGGACGTGACCCGGTGGCTCGACGAACACGGCTGCCCCGTGATCCCGCCCAGCCCGCTCGTGCCGCGGGAGCCCGTGGAGCGCGACGGGTTCTCGATGACGTTCTGGAGTTACGTCGAGGAGGACCGGAGCCGGGAGCCGGACTACGTGGCGAACGCCGAGAGCACCGCCGCGCTGCACGCCGCCCTGCGCACGTACCCGGGCGAGCTGGAGTTCCTGGCCGCGGCCGAACCGCCGTTCGTCACCGACGGCCTGGCCGCGCTCGACGGGCGGGTCGACCTCCTGCCGGCGGCCGATCTGGACCGGGCCCGCCGGGAGTGGGAGGTGCTGGAGCCGCTGGTGTCCTCGCGCGCCGCGTTCGAGGAGGCGTTCCCGGGGGTCGACCTCCAGCCGATCCACGGCGACTCCCCGCCGGCGAACATCTTCCCCGGGGTGCACGGCGACCTCTACGCCGACTTCGAGCTGGTCACCCTGGGCCCCGTCGAGTGGGACCTGGCCGCCCTCGGGCCCGAGCACCACCAGGCGTACGAACGCGGCGCGCGGCGCCACGGGGCGAGGCCGCTGGACGAGGACATGTTGAAGTTCGTGAACGCGATCGGGATGCTGCGGGCCGTCACCTGTCTGGCGCTCATCCCACAACTCCCCGTGCTGACCGAGTACTTGCAGCCGGCCGTGGAGCACTGGCGGACGCTGCCGTTCGCCGGCGGCCTGACCGGCTGACGCACTCCGCGGGCGGGCCGGACGTGAACCGCCCTCCGGCCGTGCGCCGGTCTGCCGGAGGGCGGCGGTCACGGTGTCACGCCTCCGGGCGCCAGTCGAACGGGAAGTGCTTGCTGGACCCGCCGCGGTACTCGGCGGAGAAGTCGAAGCCCTCGGCGCGGTCCTCGCTCACCACGCCCCACGTCGCCACCTGGCCGGGGCCCACCTCCGCACCCGGTGCGTTGATCAGCTGCACCCGGCGGTTGGGGTCCGCGGTCGGGCCGGTCAGCGCCGTGGCGCCCACGCTCACCTTGTCGCCGACCGTGGCGCGCCAGTACGCGAGGTCCTCGGCCGCGTCGAAGCGGATCGGCGCGTACTTCACGTCGCGCACTTCGGTGATCAGCGAACCGAACTTGCCCGGCCAGCCGCCGACGTTGCCGCGGAAGATCTCCTCCAGGGCGTCGCGCTGCTCCTGCGTGCCCTTCGCGTCGATGTAGAACATCGCCGTCATCGTGGCGTCGGGGTCGTCCACCCACATGTTCCCGGCGAACTCGCCGAGCGCCACGATGCCCAGGCCGTCCAGGCGCACGTCGCCGAAGTGACCCTCGCGGATCTGCCACACGAGCGTGAACCGGCACGCGCCGTTCGTCGGGGCCTGCGCGAAGGTGCACGGGCACGGCATCGAGCAGCTGCACACGTCGAACCACTCGCCCTTGAGGTGCCAGTTGGTCTCGCTCATCACTCTTCCCCTCTCGTAATACCCCGGTGGGGTATGTGTCCTGACGGGAGGTTAGCTCTTCATGAGCGACGAGGTCAAATACCCGTAGGGGGTATATGTGCTGCGGATTCCGGGGAGGATCTGGGGTTCTGCCCCTGCGCCGTCCGCACGGTGCCCCGTCGGCGGCGCGGTACTCAGACACCGCCCCGCGGACCGTCCGCCGCTCGGGAGAGCTCGACCCGGACCAGGGCAGCCGCCAGCTTCGGCAGGTCGTCGCCGGGGACCAGACGCGCCAGGTCCGGCGGGGTCTTCGGCAGCCCGAGTTCACCGGCGGCGTGTCGCGCCCTGGCGTCGAACGCCGGACGCAGCTCCGGCCACACTCCCTGCGCCTCCCGGCAGAAGATGTCCGCCCCCACCGGCCCGATCCGCGGAACCTCCCGTAACAGCTCGCGCAGCCGCGCCGGGTCCCCGTCGGCCGCCTCCCGCAGCCGCCGCAGATCACCGCCGTACCGGTCGAGGACGAACGCGGCCCCGGCACCCAGCGCGGTCGCCGTGCTCTCGTCGTAACGCCGGTAGTGCGCCCGGCCGAGCGCGTCCACCCGGCTCTGCCAGGACGCCGCCGCCATCGCCCGCGGCGTGCGCAGCCCGGCCGCGAACAGCTCGCGCGCCGCCGCCACCGCGATGTCGGCCTTGATGCGGACCGAGAACAGCACGCACAGGGTCAGCAACTGGTACAGCGGCGCCGGTGTGTTCCGCAGTCGTACGCCCGCCTCCGCCGCGTGCGTACGCCCGTACTCCCGCATCAGCCGCCGCACCGTCGAGCGCTGCGCCATGGCGACCTCCCGAAGGCAGCCCCCATGCACCATCGTCCCGCCGAGCCTCCGTGCCGACCACCCGGCGAACGGCGGCGCCGAGCGCCCCCCGCCCGGCCGGAACCGGCCCACCCGACCACGGACCCGCAGGCCACCGCCCCGTAGAGTGCATCTCCGTCGCCCCGACACACCCGCTCCCCGAACCCCGAGGTACCGAACCGTGAGCGTCGAACGCCGCACCGCGCCCGCCGCCGTGACCGTCGTAGGGATCGGCGCCGACGGCTGGCAGGGCCTGCCCGACAGCTCGCGCACCGCGCTCCTCGACGCGCAGGTCCTCATCGGCGGCCCCCGCCAGCTCGACCTGCTGCCGCCGAAGTGCCCGGGGGAGCGCATCGCCTGGCCCTCGCCGCTGCGCCCCGCGGTCCCCGGGCTCATCGCCGCCCACGCCGGACGCCGCATCGCCGTCCTGGCCAGCGGCGACCCGATGTTCTACGGCATCGGGCGCACCCTCACCGAGATCCTCGGGGCCGACGCCGTGCACGTCCTGCCGCACCCCTCCTCCGTCTCCCACGCCTGCGCCCGACTCGGCTGGCCCCTGGAGGACGTGGAGGTCGTCACGCTCGTCGGCCGGCCCGCGGCCCGCCTCGCCGCCGCCCTGCACGACGGCCGCCGCGTCCTCGTCCTCAGCGCCGGCGCCACCACCCCCGCCGACGTGGCCGCACTGCTGCGGGACCGCGGCTTCGGCCCCAGCCCGGTGCGGGTGCTCGAACAACTCGGCGGGCCGAACGAGCGGATCGGCGACGAAACCCCCGCCGACCACTGGTCGCAGCCGCCCGGCGACCCCCTCAACGTCGTCGCCGTCGAGTGCCGCCGCGCCCCCGACGCCCTGCGCCTCGGCGCCGTACCGGGACTGCCGGACGCGGCGTACGAACACGACGGGCAACTCACCAAGCGCCATGTGCGGGCCGCCGCGCTCGCCGTGCTCGCGCCCGCGGCCGGCGAACTCCTGTGGGACGTCGGCGGCGGATCCGGCTCGATCGCGGTGGAGTGGATGCGGACCCACCCGACGTGCCGCGCCGTCAGCGTGGAACGCGACCCCGTCCGCGCCGAACGCATCGCCCGCAACGCCGAGCGCCTGGGGGTGCCGGGGCTGCGCGTCGTCACCGGCGCAGCCCCCGCCGCCCTGGCCGAACTGCCCGCCCCGCACGCGGTGTTCATCGGCGGCGGACTCACTGCCCCCGGCCTCCTCGATGCCTGCTGGCAGGCGCTGCCCGACGGCGGCCGGCTCGTCGCCAACACCGTGACGCTGGAGTCGGAGGCGGTCCTCGCCGACGCCCACCGCCGCCACGGCGGTGAACTGGTGCGCCTCGCGGTGGCGCACGCCGTGCCCGTCGGCGGCTTCACCGGCTGGCGCCAGGCGATGCCCGTGACCCAGTGGGCCGTAGTCAAGACCGTGACCCCTTCCTCAGGAGCAGACAGATGACGGTGTACTTCATCGGCGCAGGTCCCGGCGCCGCCGACCTGATCACGGTGCGCGGCGCCCGTACGCTCGCCTCCTGCCGGGTCTGTCTGTACGCGGGCAGCCTGGTGCCGCAGGAACTGCTCGCCGAGTGCCCGCCGGACGCACGGCTCGTGGACACCTCGCAGCTCGACCTGGACGCGATCACGGCCGAGCTGGTGCGCGCCCACGAGGAGGGGCACGACGTGGCCCGGCTGCACTCGGGGGACCCGTCCGTCTTCGGCGCGGTCGCCGAGCAGATGCGACGCCTCGACGCCGCCGGGGTGCCGTACGAGGTCGTCCCCGGCGTGCCCGCCTTCGCCGCCGCTGCCGCCGCCCTCAAGCGCGAGCTGACCGTGCCGACCGTCGGCCAGACCGTGATCCTCACCCGCATCGCCCAGCAGGCCACCGCCATGCCCGAAGGCGAGGACCTGGCGACCCTCGGCCGCAGCAGGGCGCTGATCGTGGTGCACCTGGCCGCCCGGTACGTGGACCGCGTGGTCGACGAACTGCTGCCGCACTACGGCGCCGACTGCCCAGCCGCCGTCGTCGCGTACGCCTCCCGCCCCAACGAGCTGGTCATCCGCGGCACGCTCGACGAGATCGCCGGGAAGGTCAAGGAGGCAGGGGTGGTGCGCACCGCCGTGATCATGGTCGGGCGGACCCTGGGGGCGGAGCACTTCCGCGACAGCCACCTGTACTCGCCCGAGCGCGAACGGCACGCGTGCTGAACCGACGGCCCGCGAGCCGCACACCACGACGGACGGGACGGCCGTGCACGTACTGATCCTCGGCGGTACGACGGAGGCCCGTGGCCTCGCCGAACTCCTCGCCGCCGACGCACGGCCCGACCTGCGGGTCACCACGTCCCTGGCCGGGCGGGTGGCCTCGCCGCGGTTGCCGCCCGGACAGGTGCGGGTCGGCGGCTTCGGCGGCGTCGACGGGCTGACCGCATGGCTCGTGGAGCACCGGGTGGACGCCGTCGTCGACGCCACCCACCCCTTCGCCCGTGCCATGAGCTTCCACGCCGCCGAGTCCGCCGCCGTCGCGGGGGTGCCCCTGCTCGCACTGCGCCGACCCGGCTGGCAGCCGACCGCGGGCGACCGCTGGCACGAGGCCGGCTCCCTGGACGAGGCGGCCGACCTGCTGCCCGGGCTCGGCGCACGCGTCTTCCTCACCACCGGCCGCACGGGGCTCGCGGCCTTCGCCGACCTCGTCGACCTGTGGTTCCTCGTACGGTCCGTGGACCCGCCGCAGGCGCCGCACCCGCCCCGGATGGAAGTCCTGCTCGACCGCGGGCCGTTCGCCCTCGACGGGGAACGCGCACTGCTGCGCCGCCACCGGATCGACGCCGTCGTCACGAAGGACAGCGGGGGAGCGGCCACCGCGCCGAAGCTGGTGGCCGCCCGGGAAGCGGGGCTGCCCGTCGTCCTGGTGCGCAGGCCCCCGACGCCCGAAGGCGTGCCCGCCGTCACCGGGCCCGAAGAAGCCGCCGCCTGGGTCCACGGTCACTGACGCCCGGTGGGCGTCGGTGACTCCTCACGCCTCCGGATAGCGCCGGGGAGTCCAGACGATCTCCTCGCCGTCCCCGCGCCGTACGGACCGCGTCTGCGACGAGCCCACCAGCAGCACCGTGCGCATGTCGACCTCCGCCGGGTCGAGTTCGGCCAGCCGCACGATGCGCACCCGCTCGCCGCTGCCGCCGACGTCCCGCGCGACCACCACCGGGGTGTCCGGCGCACGATGCTCCAGCAGCAGGTCGCGGGCCTTGCCGACCTGCCAGGTCCGGCTGCGCGAACCGGGGTTGTACAGGGCCAGCACCAGATCCGCCGAGGCCGCCGCGCGCAGCCGCTCGGCGATCACCTCCCACGGCTTGAGCCGGTCCGAGAGGGAGATCGTCGCGTAGTCGTGGCCCAGCGGGGCACCCGCGCGGGCGGCGGCGGCATGGGCCGCCGTCACCCCCGGCAGCACGCGCACCGGGACGTGTGCGTACGCCTCCTCCGACGCCGCCTCCAACACGGCCGTGGCCATCGCGAAGATCCCCGGGTCGCCCCCGGAGACCACCGCGACCCGCCGCCCGCGCAGCGCCAGTTGCAGCGCGAACTCGGCGCGCTCCGCCTCCACCCGGTTGTCGGAGCCGTGGCGCCGCTGACCAGGGCGGGGCGGCACCCGGTCCAGATAGGTCGTGTAGCCGACGAGGTCGTCCGCAGCGGCCAGGGCGCCCCGCGTCTCGGGCGTCAGCCACAGCGGCCCGGCGGGGCCGGTGCCCACCACGACGACCTCGCCGCGCGCGCCGTCCTGTTGCCCCGACGGACGCTCGATGTCGACCCGGCTCGGCAGCACGGCGACGGAGAAGTACGGCACCGAGTCCGGGTCCACGTCGGCGAGGGCCGCGAGGCGCTGCCCCTCCATGGTCGCCCGCTCCACGTACCGGGCGTCGGCCAGCCGGCCCGCGCCCTCCAACGCACGGCGCACTGTGGGGAAGGTGCGCCCCAGCTTCATCACCACCGCCGAGTCGGTCGAGGCGAGCCGGGCCGTCAGCTCCTCCTCGGGCAGCGTGCCCGGCAGGATCGTCAGCACCTCCTCGCCCTCCGCGAGCGGGGTGCCGAGGCGGGCCGCGGCGGCGGACACGGACGTGACGCCGGGGATCACCTCGGTCTCGTACCGGTCGGCCAGCCGCTTGTGCATGTGCATGTACGACCCGTAGAAGAGCGGGTCGCCCTCCGCGAGGACCGCGACCGTGCGGCCGGCGTCGAGGTGCACCGCGAGCCGCGCCGCGGCCTCGGCGTAGAACTCCTCCATCGCGCCCCGGTAGCCGCCGGGGTGGTCCGTGGTCTCCGTCGTGACCGGGTAGACCAACGGCTCCTCGACGTGGTCGGCGCGCAGGTGCTTCGCCGCGATCGAACGGGCGATGGACCGCCCGTGCCGGGCGCTGTGGTACGCGACCACGTCCGCCTCGGCGATCGCCTCCACCGCGCGCAGGGTCATCAACGACGGGTCACCGGGACCGAGGCCGACGCCGTACAGCTTGCCGTTCACGCTTCTGTGTCCGCTCTCGTTCACTCTTCTTCGCTCGCGATCGCGTTGAGCGCGGCGGCGGCGATGGCGCTGCCGCCCCGACGGCCCCGCACCACCAGGTGCTCCAGGCCCGACGGGTGCGCGGCCAGGGCGTCCTTGGACTCGGCGGCGCCGATGAAGCCGACCGGCACGCCGATGACCGCGGCCGGCCGGGGTGCACCCTCCTCGATCATCTCCAGCAACCGGAACAGCGCCGTGGGCGCGTTGCCGACGGCGACCACCGCACCCTCCAGCCGGTCCCGCCACAGCTCCATCGCGGCGGCGCTGCGCGTCGTGCCGAGCCGGGCCGCCAACGCGGGGACGGTCGGGTCCGACAGCGTGCACAGCACGTCGTTGTCGGCGGGCAGCCGCTTGCGGGTCACACCGCTCGCCACCATCTGGACGTCGCAGAGGATCGGCGCCCCGGCGCGCAGCGCCTCGCGGGCGCGGGCCACCACGGCGGGCGTGTACGCGACGTCGCGCACCAGGTCGACCATCCCGCAGGCGTGGATCATCCGCACCGCGACCTGGCTGACGTCGGCGGGCAGGCCCGCCAGGTCCGCCTCCGCGCGGATGGTGGCGAAGGACTGGCGGTAGATCGCGGCGCCGTCCTTCTCGTAGTCGTAGCTGGTCACGGTGGTCTTCTCGCTGCTTTCGGTCGTGGTGCGGCTCATGGGGCGATCGCCGCCAGGGCGGTGGCGAAGTGGGAGGGGTCGTCCAAGGGGGCGGTACGGGGATCCCGGCCCCGCACCGCGGCGGTCAGCCGGTATCCGCCGTCCGGCGCCGCGACCGCGTCGATCAGATCGCCGCGGGGGCGCCCGCAGCGCCGCTCGCACCCGGACCAGTACACGGGCAGGGGCGCCCGGCCGACGGCCACCAGGGCCCGCGTCGCGTCCGCCCGCACGTCCGTACGGGACTTGGCGCACCCGGGCCGGCCGACGCAGGCGCCGACGCGCAGCCAGGGGGAGGCGGGGTCGACGACGAGGCCGACGGCCTCCAGCCGGTCCAGTGCCGTGGCCGCCCGCGGAGCGTCGAGGTCCGGCACGGGCACCACGACGCCCCGCCACGGGGTCAGCCGCAGCTCCCCGCTCGAAGGGGACGCGGCGGCGACGCCGACCAACTCCCCCCACTGCGCGGCGGAGAGGCGACCCAGCGGAACGTGCACGGACAGGGCGTCGCCGGAGGAACCCGGCGCGGGACCCGTAGTGTCCACCGGCTCCCGCTGCGCCGCCCCGTCCACGTCGATGCCGCTCTCGGAGAGGCGGCGGCGCACCTCGCTCGCCAACGCGTCGGCGCTCACGGAGAGTTCGTCCACCCGCCACACCAGGGTCCCGCTCGCCCGTACGGTCGCGAGGAACACCTCCGCGGCCAGGACCGCGGCCCGCGGCGCCTCGTCACCGGACACCCGCAGCACCGCACCGGTCGACCCGAGGCACAGAACGGCACCGCCGCCCGCCGTCGCCCGTACCGTCACGTCGGCGCCCAGTCCGGCCACGTCGCCGCGACCGTCGTCGAGGGCGAACAGGAACCGTCCCGACAACTCCCGGGCCTCCCCGCTCGCGCACAGGGACCGGTCCAGGGCCACCAGCCAAGGTCGTACGTCACGCAGACCTCGCCCGTCGAGGCCTGACAGCGGCGACGCGACGACGTTGCGCACCCGCTCGTGCCCGGGGGCGGGCAGCAGCCCGGCCGCGCCCAGCACCTCCGCCAACTCGGCGCCGCAACTCTCCCGCAACCCCCGCAGTTGAACGTTCCCGCGCGACGTGAGGTGGAGATCACCGTCCCCCAGGCGCCGGGCCGCAGCCGCCAGCGCCTCGGCCTGCGCCGCGGTCACCACGCCGCCGGGCACGCGGACCCGGGCCAGCGCGCCGTCGTCCGCCGCGTGCAGCCGCAAGGTCCCGGGGCAGGCGTCGCCACGTTCCCGCGCAGCCGTCATGGCCTGGGGCGATGAAGGTGAGGAAGCCATGGCGGCGAGCATACCGATCGTCATACCGGCAGTACGTCCCGCCCTCGTCGCCCGGCCCTTACTATGATCCCCGGCGGACCACCCGGTCCGCCATCGCCACGACGGCGACTGGGGAGGAAGCCGGTGCGACTCCGGCGCGGTCCCGCCACTGTGAACCCGTCCCGCAAGGGTCGGGTGAGCCAGGAACTCCCGCCGTCTGACACGCCCGGGGCGCGGACACCCCGAGGAAGGCCGACGCCGCATGATCCTGCTCCTGTCGACGTCCGACACCGACCTGCTCAGCGCCCGTGCTTCCGCGGGCCCGGTGCCCTATCGCTTCGCCAATCCGGCCCGTCTCCCGATCGACGACCTGCCCGCCCTCCTCGACGGGGTCGACCTCGTCGTCGTACGACTCCTCGGCGGGCTGCGCGCCTGGCAGGAGGGGCTCGACCTGCTGATGGCCGACGGGACACGTCCCGTCGTCGTCCTCTCCGGCGAACAGGCCCCCGACGCCCAACTGATGGCCGCCTCCACGGTCCCCGTCGGCATCGCCGCCGAGGCCCACGCCTACCTCGCCCACGGCGGGCCGGCCAACCTGGAGCACCTCGCCCGCTTCCTGTCCGACACGGTCCTGCTCACCGGCCACGGCTTCGACGCGCCCGCACCGGCCCCCACCTGGGGCCCCTTGGAGCGGACCGCGCAGCCCGCCGGGGACGGCCCGACCGTCGCCGTGCTCTACTACCGCGCCCACCACATGAGCGGGAACACCGCCTTCGTCCACGCGCTGTGCGACGCCGTCGAAGCCGCGGGCGGTCGACCCCGCCCGCTGTACGTCGCCTCGCTGCGGGCCCCCGAGCCCGAACTGATCGACGAGCTGCGCACCGTCGACGTCATCGTCACCACCGTCCTCGCCGCGGGCGGCACCAAGCCCGCCGAGGCGTCCGCCGGCGGTGACGACGAGTCCTGGGACGCCGGAGCCCTGACCGCCCTGGACGTGCCGATCCTCCAGGCCCTGTGCCTCACCGGCTCGCGCGCCGCCTGGGAGGAGAACGACGAGGGCGTGTCGCCGCTGGACGCGGCCAGCCAGATCGCCGTGCCCGAGTTCGACGGCCGACTGATCACCGTGCCGTTCTCCTTCAAGGAGATCGACGCCGACGGGCTGCCCGCGTACGTCGCCGACGCCGAGCGCGCCGCCCGCGTCGCCGGCATCGCCGTCCGCCACGCCCGCCTCAGGCACATCCCGGCGGCCGACAAGCGACTCGCGCTGGTGCTGTCCGCGTACCCGACCAAGCACTCCCGCATCGGCAACGCGGTCGGCCTCGACACCCCCGCCAGCGCGGTCGCCCTGCTGCGCCGACTGCGCGCCGAGGGCTACGACTTCGGCGACACGGACGTGCCCGGACTCGCCTCGGGAGACGGCGACGAACTGATCCGCGCCCTGATCGAAGCGGGCGGACACGACCAGGACTGGCTCACCGACGAACAGCTCGCCCGCAACCCGGTGCGGATCCCCGCGGCGGACTACCGGCGCTGGTTCGCCACCCTGCCGAAGGAGCTGCGCTCGGCCGTCGAGGAGCACTGGGGCCCCGCCCCGGGCGAGATGTTCGTCGACCGCAGCGCCAACCCGGAGGGCGACATCGTCCTCGCGGCCCTGCGCTTCGGCAACCTGCTCGTGCTGATCCAACCGCCGCGCGGCTTCGGCGAGAACCCGATCGCGATCTACCACGACCCCGACCTGCCGCCCTCCCACCACTACCTGGCCGCCTACCGCTGGATCGCCGCACCGCAGTCCGACGGCGGCTTCGGCGCCGACGCCATGGTCCACCTGGGCAAGCACGGCAACCTGGAGTGGCTGCCCGGCAAGAACGCGGGCCTGTCCGCCGCCTGCGGCCCGGACGCCGCACTCGGCGACCTGCCGCTGGTCTACCCGTTCCTCGTCAACGACCCCGGCGAGGGCACCCAGGCCAAGCGGCGCGTCCACGCCACCCTCGTCGACCACCTCGTCCCGCCGATGGCCCGCGCCGACTCCTACGGCGACATCGCCCGGCTGGAACAGCTCCTCGACGAGTACGCCCAGATCTCCTCGATGGACCCGGCGAAGCTCCCGGCCATCCGCGCCCAGATCTGGACCCTCATCCAGGCCGCCAAGCTGGACCACGACCTCGGCATGGCCGACCGCCCCGACGACGACGGCTTCGACGACTTCCTCCTCCACGTCGACGGCTGGCTCTGCGAGGTCAAGGACGCCCAGATCCGCGACGGCCTGCACGTCCTCGGCACCGCGCCAGCCGGGCCCGACCGCGTCAACCTCGTCCTCGCCATCCTGCGCGCCCGCCAGATCTGGGGCGGCGCCACCGCCCTGCCCGGCCTGCGCGAAGCCCTCGGCCTGGACGAGTCCGCCGCCACCCGCACGACCGCGGACCAGGCGGAGCAGCAGGCCCGCGACCTCGTCCAGGCGATGGAGGACGCAGACTGGGACCCGGCCGCCGTGCCCACCGAGCACGGCGAACAGGTCGCCGCCGTCCTCAAGTTCGGCGCCGACGAAGTCGTCCCCCGGCTCGCGGCGACCACGGACGAACTCGACCACGCCGTGCACGCCCTGGCCGGCGGCTTCGTCCCCGCGGGCCCCTCGGGCTCGCCCCTGCGCGGCCTGGTCAACGTGCTGCCGACCGGCCGCAACTTCTACTCCGTCGACCCCAAGGCCGTGCCCTCCCGCCTCGCGTGGGAGACCGGACAGGCCCTCGCCGACTCCCTCGTGGAGCGCTACCGCACCGACAACGGCGCGTGGCCCACCTCCGTCGGCCTCTCGCTGTGGGGCACCAGCGCGATGCGGACCGCCGGCGACGACGTCGCCGAAGCCCTCGCCCTGCTCGGCGTCCGACCCGTCTGGGACGACGCGTCCCGCCGGGTGACCGGCCTGGAGGCCATCCCGCAGGAGGAGCTGGGCCGCCCCCGGATCGACGTCACGCTGCGCATCTCCGGCTTCTTCCGCGACGCGTTCCCGCACACCATCGGCCTGCTCGACGACGCCGTCCGGCTGGCCGCGTCCCTCGACGAGCCGGACGAGGCCAACCACGTCCGCGCCCACGTCCGGGCCGACCTGGCGGAGCACGGCGACGAACGCCGCGCCACCACCCGCATCTTCGGCTCCCGTCCCGGCACGTACGGCGCCGGACTCCTCCAGCTCATCGACTCCCGCGACTGGCGCACCGACGCCGACCTCGCCGAGGTCTACACCGTCTGGGGCGGCTACGCCTACGGGCGGGAGCTGGACGGCCGGCCCGCCCGCGACGAGATGGAGACCGCGTACCGGCGCATCGCGGTGGCGGCGAAGAACACCGACACCCGCGAACACGACATCGCCGACTCCGACGACTACTTCCAGTACCACGGCGGGATGGTCGCCACGGTCCGGGCGCTGCGCGGCACCGCCCCGGAGGCGTACATCGGCGACTCCACCCGCCCCGAGACGGTCCGCACCCGCACCCTCGTCGAGGAGACGTCCCGCGTCTTCCGCGCCCGGGTGGTAAACCCCAAGTGGATCGAGGCGATGCGCCGCCACGGCTACAAGGGCGCCTTCGAACTCGCCGCCACCGTGGACTACCTGTTCGGCTACGACGCCACGACCGGCGTGATCGCCGACTGGATGTACGACAAGCTCACCGAGACGTACGTCCTGGACCCCACGAACCGGGCGTTCCTCGAACAGGCCAACCCGTGGGCGCTGCACGGCATCGCCGAGCGGCTGCTGGAGGCGGAGTCCCGCGGGATGTGGGCGAAGCCCGACCCGGCGGTGCTGGAGGCGCTGCGCCAGGCGTACCTGGAGGCGGAGGGCCAGTTGGAAGACGGGGAGTAGGTCTTTTGCGCCGGGCGGGTCCCACCCAGGGGCCCGCCCGGCGCCCTTCTCCCGTACGGACGGGCCAGGCCGGCCTCCCGGACGGCTGAATCGACGCTCCGTCAACTACCGTTCCGTGCAAGCCATCTCTGCCTCGGGCCCGGTGTCTGGAATGCGTCGTCGGATGGTCTAATTCAGGTGCTGATCTCCCCGCGCACCCGTGCGCCCACGACCACCGAGGACGGTCCCGATGAGCGGTGAAGCCCCTGCCCCCGGCCCTGCCGAACCGACCCGTCGCAGCGGCCGGATCGACACGACCAGGGCCCACCCCGCCCGGGTCTACGACCTGTTTCTCGGAGGCAAGGACAACTACCCCGCCGACCGGGCGGCGGCGCAGGCGGCCCTCGACGTCGACCCGCGCGCCTATCTCACCGTCCGCCACAACCGGGACTTCCTGCGCCGCGCCGTCGTCCACGCGACCGCCGAGCGGGGCATCCGGCAGTTCCTCGACGTCGGCACCGGGCTGCCCACGCAGGAGAACGTGCACCAGATCGCGCAGCGCATCGCCCCCGAGTCCCGGGTGGTGTACGTGGACAACGACCCCGTCGTCCTCGCGCACGCCCGCGCCCTGCTCGCCACCGGCCCCGAGGGCCGCACCGACTACATCGAGCAGGACCTGCGCGAGCCCGCCGCGATCCTCGCCGAAGCGGCCCGGACCATCGACTTCGACCGGCCGGTGGCACTGGTGCTGGCCGCCGTGCTGCATCTGGTCGAGGGCGAGCAGGCGCACGCCGTCACCGCCGAACTCGTCGACGCCCTGCCGTCCGGCAGCCTCGTCGTCCTCAGCCACCTCACGGACGACCTCAACCAGGAGCGCATGGCGAACGTGACCGAGGAGTTCAAGCAGCGGGGATTCGCCATCGTGCGGCGCACCCGCGAAGAGATCGGCCGGTTCGTCACCGCCAACGGTCTGGAACTCGCCGAACCCGGCATCGTCCCCGTCCACCACTGGCGGCCGGACCACGCGATCGACAGCGCGAAGGCCGAGGCGCCCGAGCCGGACTACCTCGACGGCCTCGAAGACATCGACAAGATCAAGTACTTGGACATCCGCGACGTCACGGACGCCGACATCGGCATCTACGGACTGGTGGCCCACAAGCCCTGACCGACCGGCACCCCTCGCGATCGGATCCGCCCCCTCGCCCGGCGAGGGGGCGGTGCTCTTTCCGGTGCTCAGCGCGCGGCCGGAATCCGGCGGTGGACGTCCGCCACCAGCTGGCACATGGACACCCGGAAGACCTCCGCCTGGTGGCCGCCCAGGAACGTGGTGTGCCCGAACACCTCCAGCACCACCAGGCCGTGCATGTGCCCCCAGGCGCTCAACAGCAGGTGCACCCCGGCCGGCGGCAGCGCGCCGAGCCCGTTCGGCGACAACTGCCCCAGATGCGCGCCCAACTCCGGCGAGGGCGCCGGCACGTCGGCGGCTGCCAACTGCTCCGGCGAGCAACCGGCGAACAGCTCCCGTTGGAAGATGCCGCTCATCCGCTGCACGGCCACGGTGGTGGGGCCGCCCGGCGGCGCCGCGTAGTCGCGCAGCGGTGACCCGTAGATCAGTTGGAACCGCTCGGGATGGGCGACGGCCCACCGGCGGTAGCCCTCGGCCGCGTGCACCAACCGCGGCACGGACGGATCCTCCTGCGCGCCGTCGACGGCCGACTGCACCGCGTCGGCCAGGTCCTCGTACGCCTGGGCGATCAACGCGGTGACGAGGTCGTACCGGCTCGGGAAGTAGTGGTACAGCGCCTGCACGGTCATGCCGAGATCGCGGGCGACCGCCCGCAGGGACAGGGCGTGCGGCCCGTTCTCGACGATGTGGCGCTCGGCGGCGCCGAGGATCTCCTGCGTGGCGACGGCCCGGCGCCGCTGGCGCAGGGTGGGCACGGCCGTGGTGGTGTCGGCGGGGGACATGGCACGACGGTACGACGGCGCGCCCCGCGCCGTCAGCGAAAGCCCGACACCCGTCAGGAAAATCTCACACTGCCAAAACTTCCGTCGTCTCACTACCGTCGTCGCAGTGACGAGGAGCGCGGACGCGCGATCCCCTCCCGTCCCAAGTCCGCTCCCGTGCACCCGTGTCGGGTGCAGTCCGGCCCGTACGCGGCCTGCCCTGCGCAGCCGGCCCCGGGGCGGGAGCGCCACTTCCCCACCGTCCTCACCGTGGACAGCACAAAGGAGATCGTGCGTGTTTGAACGCATAGCCGAACTGACGATCCGCCGGTCCAAGCCGGTGCTCGTCGTCGCCGCCCTGCTGGTGGTGCTGATGGGCGCCGTGGGAGCCGGCGCGTTCGGCAAGCTGGCAGGCGGCGGCTTCGACGACCCGGCCGCCGAGTCCACCCGGGCCGGGCAGGTGATCGACGAGGAGTTCGGCGGGGAGACGAACCTGGTCCTGCTGGCCCGCGCCGAGGAAGGCCGCGTCGACGCCCCCGCCGCGCAGCGCAGCGGCCGGGACCTGGTGGCCGCCCTCCAGAAGGAACCGGGCCTGACCAACGTCGTCTCGTACTGGGACGCCCAGAACCCCGCCCTGCGCTCCGAGGACGGCCGCGAGGCCATGGTCCTCCTCCACGTGGAGGGCGAGGAGAAGGAACAACAGGAAGCGGTCGAGAGGCTCGTCGACACCCACGCCGGCTCGCGGGAGGACGGGCTCACCGTCCGGGCCGGCGGCGCCGCCGCCGTCAGCAGCGACCTGTCGACGCAGGTGGGCAAGGACCTCGTACTCGCCGAGGCGATCGCCGTGCCCCTGACGCTCCTGCTGCTCCTGGTCGTCTTCGGCAGCGTCGTCGCCGCCCTGCTGCCGCTGCTCATCGGCGTCGTCGCGGTCGCCGGCACCTTCGCCGTGCTCGCCGTGCTCGGCGGCATCACGGACGTCTCCACCTTCGCCATCAACCTGACGACGGCGCTCGGGCTCGGGCTCGGCATCGACTACGCGCTGCTGATGGTCAACCGGTTCCGGGAGCAGCTCAGGGCGGGCTTCGCCGTGGACGACGCCGTACGGCACACCGTGCGCACCGCGGGTCGTACCGTCGCGTTCTCCGCCGCGACGGTGGCCGTCGCGCTCGCGGCCCTGCTGGTCTTCCCGCAGTACTTCCTGCGGACCTTCGCCTACGCCGGGGTCGCGGTCGTCGTCATCGCCGCCGTCAGCACCCTGTTCGTGATGCCGGCCGTGCTGAACGTGCTGGGGCACCGGGTCAACAACGGACGGGTGCCGCTGCCCACGCTCGGGCGGGCCGGCAGCCGGGCGCCCCTGTGGGGACGGCTGGCGCGCACCGTCATGCGCCGGCCCGCACTGACCTCGCTGCCCGTGCTCGCGGTGCTGCTGGTGGCCGCGAGCCCGCTGCTGGGCATCGGCTTCGGCACGCCCGACCAGCGCGTACTGCCCGAGGACGCCGGCAGTCGCCAGGTCGCCACGGCGCTGGAGCGGAACTTCGCCGGCAACGACGACGCGGCCGTCCGCATCGTCATCGACGGGCCCGTGGAGGGCGCTGCCCTGGACGCGTACGCGACCCGGCTCTCCGACCTCGACGACGTGGTCCGCGTGGAGGCCGTCACGGGGACCTACGCGAAGGGCTCGACCACGTCCGGCGGCCCGGGCAACGCCGCGCTCGGCCGGCCCGCCGCCCAGCGCATCAACGTGGTGACCACGCTCGCCCCCAAGTCGGACGAGGCCCAGGGCCTGATCGAGCAGGTGCGGGCCGTCACACCGCCCCAGGGCGCCGACCCGCTGGTGGGCGGCACCGCCGCCGAGCAGGTCGACTCCAAGGACTCCATCGCCGACCGGCTCCCGCTGGCCGTGGCGCTGGTCGCCCTCACCACCTTCTTCCTCCTCTTCCTGTTCACCGGCAGCGTCGTGCAGCCGCTGCGCGCGCTCGCCCTCAACCTGGTCAGCCTGGGCGCCGCGCTCGGCGTGATGACGTGGATCTTCCAGGACGGGCACCTGTCGTCCGTGCTCGGCTTCACGCCGCAGCCCATGGACATGTCGATGACGGTGCTGCTGTTCTGCATCGCCTTCGGCCTCTCGATGGACTACGAGGTCTTCGTCACCAGCCGGATCAAGGAACTCCACGACCAGGGCGCGGGCAACGAGTCCGCGGTGGTCGACGGCCTCGGGCACACCGGGCGCATCGTCAGCGCGGCGGCCTGTCTGCTGGCGGTTAGCTTCCTCGCGTTCGGCACCGCCGAGGTGAGCTTCATGCAGATGTTCGGCCTGGGCACCGGGCTGGCCATCCTGATCGACGCCGTCGCCGTGCGCGGTGTGCTGCTGCCGGCCGCGATGCGCCTGCTCGGCCGCTCGGCCTGGTACGCGCCCGGTCCGCTGCGGGGGTTCCACGCGCGGTTCGGCCTCAGCGAGGGCGACCCCGCGCCGGTGCCCGAGGTCGTGTCGAAGCCCCGCGCGAACAGCACGCCGGGAGTCTGACGCCGCGTCCGAACGGTCGGGCCCGGTGCCGTCCCCCGGGCCCGACCGTCGGGTCCGGGGTCAGACGGTGCCGAGGGCCCGGCTGAGGGCGTCCACGGCCTGGGTGATGGCGGCTTCGGCCGCTTGGGTGCCGCGCAGGGCGTTGAGCATGACGAAGTCGTGGATGATGCCCTGGTAGCGGGTGGCCGTCACCGGGACGCCGGCGGCGCGGAGCTTGTTGGCGTAGGCCTCGCCCTCGTCCCGCAGCACGTCCGCCTCGCCGGTGATGACCAGCGCGGGCGGCAGGCCCGTGAGCTGTTCGACGCTGGCGCGCAGCGGGCTCGCGGTGATCTCCGCGCGGGCGGCGGGGTCGGTCGTGTACTGGTCCCAGAACCAGTGCATGGCGTCGCGGCGCAGGAAGTAGCCCTCGGCGTACTGGTGGTACGACTCGGTGTCGAACGCGGCGTCGGTGACGGGGTAGAACAGCACCTGCTGGACGAGCGGGACGTCACCGCGCTCCTTCGCCATCAGGGTGAGGGCGGCCGACATGTTGCCGCCGACGGAGTCGCCGGCGACGGCGATGCGGCTGGCGTCCAGGCCCTTGGTCGCGCCGTCGGTGACGACCCAGCGGGCGACGGCGTAGTTCTGCTCGACGGCGACCGGGTAGCGCACCTCGGGCGAGAGGTCGTACTCGGGGAAGACCACGGCCGCGTGGACGCCCACGGACAACTCGCGCACCAGGCGGTCGTGGGTGCGGGCGTTGCCGAACACCCACCCCGCCCCGTGAAGGTAGATGATCACCGGGAGGGTGCCGGTGACTCCGGCGGGCTTCACGATCCGGGCCCGTACGGAGCCCGTGGGACCGCCCTCGACGGTGATCCACTCGTCGTCGACGGCGGGTGCCTCGACGTCGCCGGACTGCACCTCGTCGACCGCCTTGCGGCCCTCGACCGGGCCGAGGTCGAAGAGGTACGGCGGGTTCGCGGTCGCCGCGGCGAACTCTGCGGCGGCCGGTTCGAGCACGGGGGGAGTCGGAACGTACGCGGACATGGTCACAGCCCCTTTCAGGCTACGAGGGGGCACGGATCTCCGACGCGGCCGAAGCCCGCCCACCGTGCCGGTGAACCGGCCGCCCTCGTGAGCCGTCCCCGCCGCGCCGCGGCCGGGAGGTCCGAAGACCGTCCTGTCGGTGCCCTACTCCAGCACTGTGCAGGACCCGGAGCGGGTGCGCAGCGGGGACGACGCCCGCGCTGGGGTCCCCGGGGGGTTCACCCGTGCATTGATCGCTTCCGTGGAAAGCCTCGCAAATTCTCCCGCTCCGCGGCTGTGCTCATCGTGCACTTCTCTGGTCCGAAGGTGCACTTTTCAACGACGCTCACGCGCCACGACCGCCGGTCCGCACTGCCGCGAAGGGGCCGTCGGCCGCGAACGCGACGCGGGCGAAGTTCTCGGCGATGCGCCGGTGGCCCGCGGCGTCGGGGTGGACCTCGTCCGGCAGCGGCAATTCGGCGTAGTCCGCCTCGCCGTACAGTTCGCGTCCGTCGAGGTGGTGGAGGTGCGGGTCGTCCCCCGACCGCTGCGCCACGATCCGGGCGAGCGCGTCGCGGATGACGCGGAGCGTGAGGCGTCCGGCGGCGACGTCGGCCGGGTCGCCCGTCGCCTTGAACCGCGGGACGCCGCCGTCGAAGTCGGGCGCGAGGGGGCCCGGGGTGTCCTCGTGGACGGGGCACAGCACCGACGAGACGACCAGCAGCGGAGTCGTCGGATGCCCCTCCCGGATGGTGTCCAGGAAGCCGTGGACGGCGGGGCCGAAGGCGCGCAGCCGCATCAGGTCGGTGTTGACGACGTTGATGCCGATCTTGAGGCTGATCAGGTCCGCGGGGGTGTCCCGCAGCGCGCGGGCGGTGAACGGGTCGAGCAGCGCGCCGCCCCCGAAGCCCAGGTTCACCAGCTCCACCCCGCCCCGGGCGGCGGCCAGCGCCGGCCAGGTGGTGCTGGGGCTCGCGGCGTTCGAGCCGTGGCTGATCGAGCTGCCGTGGTGCAGCCACACCCGCCGTCCGTGCTCCGGCGCCGGCTCCACCGGTGCGTCGGTGCGCAGGGCGATCAGCTCGACGCCCTCGGTGTGGGGCAGCCAGATCTCCACGGTCTTGTCGCCCGGGGCCAGTTCGACGAACCGGGCGGTGCCGGGCGGGCCCTCGTGCACCTCGACGGACTGGGTGGCGAAGTCGATCGTGCGGACGGTGCCGCCCGCAATGACGGCCTGGTCCGTCAGCCGGCCGTCCACCAGCAGGTCGTAGGTGCCGTCCGGGGGAGTGGGCAGACCCTTGTACGCCCGCTTGGTCGGCAGCGCGTCCAGTGCGACGGCGGTGGCGCGGGTGCGGAAGACGAGCCGTACGCCGGACGGCTGGGCCTCGGCCATCGTCAACTGGTCGTCGGGGATCTGTCGCCGGGCCGCCGGGGGCAGCCGATGCGGCAGCAGACCGTGCTTGGTGTGCTCCACGTCGAGCGCCCCGCGCAGCAGGTCGGCGGTGACGGGAGTGGTGATCCAGGCATGCTCGGTGCTCATCGCTTCAGCCTAGATGTCGGGTCCAGGGGTCTCCTGGCGTTTTCTCCTGCTGTTCTTCCGCTTCGTTCCAGGCGGCGGCGGTGCCGTGAGCTGCGGGGTCACCAGCGGGTTCCCAGGTCACCGAAAAGTGCGTCCTTCCACGTCAGCCTCCGCTCTCTTACGGTTTCCCAGTAACCACAGGAGATCACGTGTGCAAGGAGTCGTGCAGCATGCCCATCAGCCTGATCAACCCCGGCGGACTGCCGGAGGTCGAGGTCTACAAGCAGGTGTCGATCGCGACGGGGACGCGGCTGGTCCACGTGGCGGGGCAGGTCGCCGTGGACTCGGACGGCAGCACCGTCGGCGCGGGTGACCTCGCCGCCCAGGTCGAGCAGGCCTACGTCAACGTCGGCACCGCACTGGCCGCGGCCGGCGGTTCCTTCGACGACCTGGCGAAGCTCAACGTCCACGTCGTCGGCTGGACGCCCGACCAGATGCCCCTGCTGCTGGACGGGATCGCCCGTGCGGCCCGGAGGATGGGGACCACCCCGATGCCACCGGCCACCCTGCTCGGCGTCGCGGCGCTGGCGAGCCCCGACTACCTCGTCGAGGTCGAGGCCACCGCGGTCCTGGACTGACCGCACCACGGGTGCCGACTTCTCTTCGGTGTCGGCGCCGTCGAGCCTTCGGCGTCCCGGCGACCGGCGCGCTGGTGTCGTCGAAGCCGTCGAGAAGCTGGTTCACCGCAGAAATCGGATGCCCGCCGCCGGACCTTCCGTCAGGCTCGGCCCATGTCCAGCTTCGAAGAACTTGTCGCCGAAGGCGCGGCCGTCCCCACGGAAGGCTGGGACTTCTCCTGGTTCGCCGGCCGAGCCACCGAGGAACGCCCGTCCTGGGGGTACGCGGGACTGCTCGCGGAACGCATGGCTCGGGCGGAGGCGGTGCTCGACATCCAGACCGGCGGGGGCGAGGTGCTCGCCTCGGTGCCCGTCACCCCGCCGGTGCTGACGGCGACGGAGTCCTGGCCGCCGAACGTGGACATCGCCCGGCGCCGGTTGGCACCGCGCGGCGGCACGGTGGTCGAGGTCGACGCCACGGCCGACCTGCCGTTCCCCGCCGACCACTTCGACCTGGTGGTGAGCCGGCACCCGGTGGCGACCCGCTGGGACGAGGTCCGACGGGTGCTGCGCCCGACCGGCTCGTACCTCTCCCAGCAGGTGGGGCCGGGCAGTGTGCGCGAGTTGACCGACTTCATGATGGGGCCCGGCGCCGTGGCGCCCCATCGGGCCCTGCCCCCGCTCACGACCGCGCCCGGGACGAGCGCCATGGCCACGGCCGCCGTGGCCGAAGCGGCGGGGCTGGAGGTGGTGACCGTGCGCCAAGAAGCGCTGCGGATGGAGTTCCACGACGTCGCAGCGGTGGTGCACTTCCTCCGGAAGGTCATGTGGATCGTGCCGGGCTTCACGGTCGAGGAGTACCGCGACCGACTGGCGGAACTCCACGACTTCACACGGCGCCACGGTCCCTTCGTGGCCCACTCGACGCGCTTCCTCATCGAGGCCCGCACGGGCTGACCGGCGGGCGGAGCCCCGTGCCCCCGCCCACCGGTGCGCCGCAGGGTTACCCCGCTCCCCAGGTGACGGGGAGCGCGTGCACCCCGTAGATGTTGGTGTGGTTGCGCATCGGCACCTCGTCCGGCGGCACGGCCAGGCGCAGCGTCGGGAACCGGGTCAGCAGCGCCGCGATGGCGACGCGCATCTCCACCCGGGCCAGCTGCTGACCCAGACACTGGTGGATGCCGTGGCCGAAGCCGAGATGGCCGTTGGCCGCGCGGCGCAGGTCGAGGGCGTCGGGCGCCGGGAAGCGCTCCGGGTCGCGGTTGGCCGTCTCCACGGAGAGCGTGACGGTCTCCCCGGCCTTGATCAGGTGCCCGTCCACGCGCACGTCCTCCAGAGCGGCCCGCACCCCCGTCTGCGCAATGCTCAGAAAGCGCATCAACTCTTCAACGGCGCCGTCGACGAGGTCCGGATCGCCCCGCAGGGCGGCGAGTTGCTCCGGATGGCACAGCAAGGCGAAGGTGCCGTGCGCGATCATGTTCGCGGTGGTGTCCAGTCCGGCCGCCAACAAGAAGCCCGCCACGCCGGTGAGTTCGTCGTCGCTGAGGTCGCTGGTGGTCAGATCGCTGAGCACGTCGTCCGTCGGCTCGACTCGCTTGCTGAGCACCAGCGCCCGTACGTACTCCTGAAGCGCGACATAGGAGGCGGTGCGCTCCTCCTCGCTGACGGTCAGGTCCATCAGCGGCGCCGTCTGGGCCTGGAGGAACTCCCGATCCGAGGTCGGCACGCCCAACAGCTCGCAGATCACCAGCGCGGGCACGGGCTGTGCGAACGCCCGCACCAGATCGACGGAGGGGCCCTGGGCCTCCATGACGTCCAGCTGCGCCCCGGTGATCTCCTCGACGCGATCGGTCAGTTGCCGCATCCGCCGCACCGTGAACTTGCCGGCGAGCAGCTTGCGGTAGCGGGTGTGCTCGGGGGCGTCGATGCCCGTCATGTCGCCCAGCGGCGCCGGGGGGAGGCCGCCCTCGTACGGGCCGGGCAGCGGGAAGTGGATCAGCTCGTACCGCGAGCTGAACCGCTGGTCGCCGAGGATCGCCCGGACCGCGGAGTACCCGGTGGCCAACCAGCCGACGTGTCCGTCGGGGTACGTCATCCGGCGCAGCGGCTGCTCTTCGCGGTGCCGTGCCAGTTCGGCGGGCGGGGCGAAGGGGCAGCCCGCCGGGCGGTCCACGGGTAAGCCGGGCAGGGGGCTCGCGTCCATCGGGCGGTCAGCGGTTTCTGTCGGTGTTTCCTCGTGCATGCGTGTCCTCCTATAAAGGGTCGGAAGACGGCGACCGGCGCGCTGGGCGCACCGGTGCGTCGAAGAGTGATCACACATAAGTAGTGCCATCGAGGTGCCATGCTAGGTCGTTGTGGCACTCATGTCACCAGTGTGGCGCCAAACTGGCTCTCGCCTGCTACCTTCTGGTTTTATCGGCCTACAGCGGCCTTGTCGGGGGCTTTCTCCTCGCCCCGTGGTGCCAATGGATCACCCGTCCGTGTCTCGTGGGGGAAAGTGGCGCCACTCCTGAAGTTGGTGCTTTTCGCGTTCCGGGTGAGGGTTTGTGGCCCCTTCGTCGACATCTCGCGGTGCGAAATGGGGCAAATAGTGACTCTTCCTCTCATTCATGAGTGAAGGCGGGTGTTGGTGGTCAGGGTGGGAGAGTTCGGCGCTCAATGGGCCGTGAATCCGTGATGCAACCGTGATGGGACGCACATCACTTACGAGGACGCTTAGTGGAATACAGCCGGGGCGCGTGCCGTGCGGACGGGACTGCTGCCAGGGAGCCAGCCGACGCTCCCACTATCGCGCTTAGCAAAGAGGTCGTTGTCAGGCGTTCGCGCTGCCGTTAAGAATCTGGCGCACCGCCGCCACTGGAGCGCATCGCAGCTCCTGTCCGTGCGCGGCTTCCCCACTCGAAGGGTGCTTCGGCATGTCCACTACCCGTCTGCGCATCCGCCGCCCGCTCGCGGCCCGCAAGGTCACCGTCGGGGGCCTCGCCGTCACCGGCGCCGCGGCGCTCGCCCTCTCCCTCGTGCCCGGGACGGCAGTGGCCGCCACCACGACCTCCGCCCCGGCCTCCACCGCCACCGCGGTCGCCACGGCGTACCCGAACAACCTGAACGGTTGGATCACGGAGGCCCTGGACGTCATGGCCGCCAACGGCATCCCCGGCTCGTACGACGGCCTGCACCGGAACATCATGCGCGAGTCCAGCGGCAACCCGCTGGCCATCAACAACTGGGACATCAACGCGGTCAACGGGACCCCGTCGAAGGGCCTGCTCCAGGTCATCGACCCGACCTTCAGGGCGTACCACGTCGCCGGCACCCCGAACGACCCCTTCCACCCGGTCGCCAACATCGTCGCCGCGGCCAACTACGCCGCCGACCGGTACGGCTCGATCGACAACGTCTTCGGCGCCTACTGATCCGCGCCCCGCTCTTCCGCCGCATCCGCCGCGTCTGCCGCGTCTGCCGCATCCGCCGGATCCGTCGGCGGTGACCCCGCGGGCACAAATGCGTTGCCCCGCACCCGCCCCGTCTCACTAAACTCGCACCGCACGCCGCCACCACACCGCTGCGTGCACCGATCCACGACGAGTCGAGACGAGGGGAGCAGGCCGTGCGTCAGCACATCAGCCCCACCGCTCCCCGTTCCCGCTACGACGTGATCCCGGTGTCCTCGTGCTCCCGGTGCCGGCTGCGCGCCCACCACCGGAAGTCCGTGACGAACGCCTGACCCCCTTGCGCCGCCGCCCGGCGGAGCGGTGCCCCCTTTTCACGGGCGCACCTCCCCGGGCGCGGCCTCGGGGCGTGCGGCGCCCATGCGCGGGCCGTACCGTTCTGTCCCGTCCATCGCGCTGACCTGTTCCCGAAGACCTCGGAAGGCCAAGCGCCGTGCGCGACGACCTGACACGCCGTACCACCGCCGACCTGACCGCCGTTCGCAACCTGGGCATCCTTGCCCAGGTGGATGCCGGCAAGACCACCGTCACCGAGCGGATCCCCTACCTCACCGGCACCACCCACAAGCGGGGCGAGGTCCACGACGGCACGACCGTCACCGACTTCGACCCGCAGGAGCGCGACCGCGGCATCACGATCTTCGCCGCCGCCGTGAGCTGCGACTGGGACGGCCACCGGATCAACCTGATCGACACACCGGGCCACGTCGACTTCGCCGACGAGGTCGAGCGCTCCCTGCGGGTGCTGGACGGCGCCGTCGCCGTCTTCGACGCCGTGGCCGGCGCCCACCCGCAGTCCACGCCGACGTAGCACCCACCGCACCGGCAGGTGCCCCCGTGCGACACCGCACGGGGGCACCCCTCCGCGGACTCCGGCCCGATCGGGCCCACCGGGCGCGGCTGGGGCTGAGTCAGCGCGCTGCTGTACGGGCCGGACGCCGACCACACCCTCGAAGCCCTCGTCTCCCAGGCGGGCGCCACCGTGAAGGCGGACGAACCCGCCGCTGCCTGCGACGTCCTCCAACAGGCCCTCGACCCATGCCGCTGCGAGTCTTGACGGAACTGCGATCGCCCTGTGGGCACCTTGGTCTCTGCAAGTGCGTCATGGTTGTTCGCGCAGTTCCCCGCGCCCCTGATTCGCTGCCCCCTCATCTCGTCCACGGGCCGAGGCGCGGGGTCTTCTTTGGGGCGCGGGCGGTGTCAGGACAGGGGAGTGGGGCGCCGGGGCGGGGGCAGGGCGCGCAGGAGGTCCCACAGCGGGGTCGAGCCGGCGGCCCATTCGCCGAGGAGGTGGCGGTCCACGAGGTGGAGCCGCTGGGAGCGGGCGAAGTCGACGGCCTTGGCCGTGATGCGGCCGTTGGTGACGAGGACGACCACGTCGCCGTGGTGGACTGGACGCCCGGTGCCGTTGAGGACGTGCAGATCGGGCGTGCCGACCGCCGAGCCCTTCAGGCCGGCCCTGCGGTGCTTGCACTGGAGCACCCACAGCCGGCCGAAGGGGTCGGTCGCCTTGACGTCGGCGCCGTTGTCGCCGGCCCCGCCGACGCGGATCGCATCGGCGCAGCCGTCCCGGCGCATCAGGTCCCGTACGGCGTCCTCGAACTGACGGTGGTGCAGGGCGTCGATCTGCGGCAGGGCGTAGCGCAGCCCCTGCTGCCGGACCCGTTCCCACTGCTCGTGCTCCTGCCGTCGCCGTACCCAGACGACGCCCGACATCAGCGCGGCGGCGAGCAGGACGAAGCCCACCACCGGGCGCTCGACGAGCCAACGCGCCACGGCCACCAGCACGCTGACGGCACCGATCACCAGGACGCCCCAGAGCAAGAGCCCGTCCGAAGCGCTCCCGCGCCCGGCCCGACCGCGGCCCCTTCGGCGCGGCCGGGGCCGCGGCCGGCCGCGCGTTCGGTGCCCGTGCGGGCGTCGCCGAGGGGGCCGGCGCGCGCTCACCGGGGAGTCCTCGCGTACGTCACACGTTCCTCCTCGTCCCGAAGCCGCCTCGGACCCGGCCCGTCCACCCGGAACTCCCTGTGTAGCGGGAACTCGCCCCATCGCACACGGGAGTTACCGCTCCTTGACGGAAAGTGGTCGCGTGGCCGGATGCCGCGCCGGCCATCGCGAGGAACGGCTGCAACAGGGGTGCCCTCTTGTGGAATGCGCGAACTCCGGTCAATCTTTGGTGCGACAGCAGGAGTTGACATGCTCCTGACGTCTTCGGGGTGCGTTCCGACGCATCCGCGGACGGCCCCGGGCCACCGAGCCCGGATCCGCCCGCACTCCCCCCACCAGCGCACCATCAACGAGGAGGAACCCTCAGATGGCAGTGACGCAGCACGACGGGCCGCAGACCGCGGGCCGTTCGCGGCGCAGGCTCTCTCCCCTCGGCGCGGCCCTCGCGGGCGCCCTCACCCTGGGCCTCGTGACCGCGCTCCCCGCGACCGCCGCGCCCGAACCGCAGCGCGAAGGCCGGATCGTGGACGCCGGAGCGCCCGGCGCCGTGAAGGACAGCTACATCGTGACCCTGCGCGACGGCGGCGTGCGGTCCGCCTCCGCGGAGGGCAAGGCGCTCGCGAAGAAGTACGGCGCGAAGATCGAGCGCACGTACAGCACCGCGCTGAACGGCTACGCGGTCAGAGTCTCCGAGCGGCAGGCGAAGAAGCTCGCCGCGGACCCCGCGGTCGCCTCCGTGGCGCAGGACCAGACCGTCAGCATCCAGGCCACCCAGACCAACCCGCCGTCGTGGGGCCTGGACCGGATCGACCAGAAGCGGCTGCCGCTCGACCGGCGCTACACCTACCCGGACTCCGCCGGGCAGGGCGTGACCGCGTACGTCATCGACACCGGCGTGCGGATCTCCCACCGGGACTTCGGCGGTCGGGCCGTCAACGGCTACGACGCCGTGGACAACGACAACGTCGCGCAGGACGGCAACGGGCACGGCACCCACGTCGCGGGCACGGTCGCCGGCACGTCGTACGGCGTGGCCAAGAAGGCGAAGATCGTCGCCGTGCGCGTCCTCAACAACAGCGGCTCCGGCACCACCGCGCAGGTCGTCGCCGGCGTGGACTGGGTCGCCCGCAACGCCGTCAAGCCGGCCGTCGCCAACATGAGCCTGGGCGGTGGCGCCAACACCACCATCGACAGCGCCGTGCGCCGGGCCATCACCGCCGGCGTGACCTTCGCCGTCGCGGCCGGCAACAGCAACGCCAACGCGGCGAACTACTCGCCGGCGCGGGTGACCGAAGCCATCACGGTGGGCTCCACCACGAACACGGACGCCCGCTCCAGCTTCTCCAACTACGGCTCCGTGCTGGACGTCTTCGCCCCGGGCTCCGGCATCGCGTCCGCCTGGCACACCAGTGACACGGCGACGAACTCCATCTCGGGCACCTCGATGGCGTCCCCGCACGTCGCCGGCGCCGCGGCGATCTACCTGGGGGCGAACCCGTCGTCCACGCCCGCCCAGGTCGCCTCGGGCCTGATCGCCGCCGCCAGCACGGGCGTCGTCACCAACCCGGGCTCCGGTTCGCCGAACCGCCTGCTGAACGTCACGGGCTGACGTAGCCCCACCACCGCACCACGAACCGAGCGTGGCCGGTGACCGCTGTGAGCGGTCGCCGGCCACGCGCGTGCCGCGGTGGCCCGTGCGGTCGGCTCGGCGACGGACGCCCTCCGGCGGCGGGGACACCGGGCGACCTCCACCCGCGACCTGAGCGAGAGCACCGGCATCGGCCCGTCGAGCCCGTACGACACCTTCGGCGACAAGGGCAGTTGCATCTGCGCGTCCTGCGCCAGTAGGTCGACACCCGGACCTCGCGCAGACGGCGGCGCTGCGCGCGGGGTCGGCCCCAGCGCGTCGACCCGTTGTCACCCGCCTGCGCGTACCCGATGATCTTCGGGCGGACGACCCGCGCGGAGGCCGTGCCTTCCCCGGTCGTGCCGTCGTAGCGCACCGTCCGAGGAGAGGCTCCGCCCGTGACCCGCATCGAACAGCCGCACCACCAACCGGAGAACGTCCTCAGCCGCCGTACCGCGCTGCTCGCGGGCACCGCCGCGGCGGCGCTCCCCGCGGTCGCCGTGACCCAGGGCGCCACCGCGTACGCCGCGCCGAGCGCGGTCCCGCCTGCGGGCGGCACAGGCTGGATCGACGTGACCGCCGCGGCCTACGGGGCCAAGGGGGACGACGTCGCCGACGACGCCGTGGCCCTCCAACGCGCCTTCGACGCCTGCCCGGAGGGCGGCACGGTGTACCTGCCCAAGGGCCAGTACATGACGACGCGCACCCTGCACATCCGCCGCCGCAACATCACCATCCGAGGCACCCACGCCGGGCGTTGGCCGTACGAGACGGCCGCGCCGTCCTGCATCAAGCCCATGTACGAGTCCTTCACCGGCCCGGCGCTGCTGCGGATCGAGGACCGCAGCGAGCGCGGCGACGAGATGGACGTCGACGGCGTCCGGCTGGTGGACCTGGCGCTGAACGGGGTGTCCCAGAAGGGCGGCGTCCACGGGCTGCACGCCAGCGGACTCGTCCGCGACCTGCGCATCGACCGCTGCACCTTCTGGCAGTTCTCCGGCCACGGCGTCTACACCAGCCGCGTCACCCGCGCCGACGGCAAGGGCTACTTCCCCAAGGGCTGGCGCCTGAACGAAGTGACCTGCTGGAACCTGAAGCCCGGCGCGAACGGCTTCCACCTGGAACCGCTGACGGACGCCCAGCTCACGGACTGCCTCGCCGGCGAGTGCGACACCGGCTTCTACCACTACGCGCCCGGCGACGTCACGTACACCTCCTGCCGCAGCGTCTTCAACCGCAAGCACGGATACCGCCTCGACCGCTACAACGACGGCATCGTCTACAACGGCTGCTCCACCGACCCCACACCGGCATCGCAGGCCACACACCCGCCAGCCGCGTCACCAACCTCACCAAACAACACACCTAGGGCGCGTATCGAGTCGTGTTCACCGGGTGCTCCTGGTGAGGTCCTTGATTCAGATCATCGAGGCGCGCAGGTGGAGTGATGTCCGGGCGGGGACTCATGGGGCACGGCCCGGCACCCGGGTCAGGTCCCGGGGAGGATGCGGCGCGTCTCGTAGGCCCACATCGCGATCTCGACCCGGTTGCGGGCGCCGAGTTTGGCCATCAGGCTGGCCAGATGCGTCTTCACCGTGCTGAGGCTGATGTGCAGCGCATCGGCGATCTCGGTGTTGGTCAGCCCGCGGGCGACGGCCAGGAGCACCTGCTCCTCGCGGGCGGTGACGGGGGAGACCGGCTGGGCCGCGGGCCGGCCGGCGGGCAGGTCCGCGAACGCCTGGAGCAGACGGATGGTGACGCTGGGCGCAATGAGCGCCTCACCGCCGGACGCCGACCGTACGGCCTGGGCCAGAAGGTCCGGCCCCGTGTCCTTGAGGAGGAATCCGCGGGCGCCGGCACGCAGCGCGCCGTAGACGTACTCGTCGAGGTCGAACGTGGTGATGACGACCACGGCCAGCGGGTCGGCGACGCCCGGGCCGGCGACCGACCTGGTGGCCTCCAGCCCGTCGATCCCGGGCATGCGGATGTCGAACAGGCAGACGTCGGGGCGCAGTTCACGGGCCAGACGTACCGCCTCCCGCCCGTCGGCGGCCTCGCCGACCACCTCGATGCCGGGCTGGGCGTTCAGCATGATCCGCAGCCCGGTGCGGATGATCGTCTGGTCGTCAGCGACGAGTACGCGAATGGACACCGCTCTCGCTCCTCGCTCTCGGCAGTTCGGCTTCGACGTGCCAGCCCCGGTCGGTACCCGGGCCGGCTCGTAGTGTGCCGCCGAGCAGGGCCGCGCGCTCACGCAGTCCGGCAAGTCCGTATCCGTCGCGACCCCGGCCGGTGCGTTGGCCGTTGTCGCGCACGCTCACCCGTACCGTGTGCCGTTCCGCGGTGACCCGAACGGCGAGCTCGGTCGCGTCGACCGCATGGCGCAGCGCGTTGGTCACCGACTCCTGAACGATCCGGTAGACGGCCGCGTCCACGGCCGGGGGCAGCGCGTCCAGTTCGCCGTCGAGCCCCAGGTCGACCCTGAGGCGACCACCCGGGGTGCGCACCAGGCGCTCCAGATCCGCGACGCCGGCAGGCGGCGCCAGCTGGGCGCCGACCCCGCGGTCCCGCAGCGCGGCGACCATGGCTCGCAATTCCTCCAGCGTGCGCGCCCCTTCCTCCTCGACCCCCTCCAGCGCCTCGGCGGCGGCGGACGGGTCGGTGGCCACGAGCACCCGGCCCGCCTGCGCGATGATCACCATGGCCGACACGTGGTGGGCCACCGTGTCGTGCAGTTCCCGGGCGAGCTGCTCACGCTCGCGGGAGCGCACCTGCTCCCACTGCCGCTCGCGAGCGGTCCGCCAGAACCGCACGGCGGCCCCGGTCACACCGGGCACCGACAGGAAGACGAAGCCCCCGACCTGTTCGACGGCCGGGGTGTCGTCCGTGACGGCGAACAGCGCGAAGGCCGCCAGGACCACCGCGCCGCCCAGCACGATCTCGCGCCCCGATCCCCACCGGGGCAGCGCGTACACCAGCACGAGCACGATCGTGCCGGCGTCCAGGCCGACGGGCTCGCGCAGTCCGGCGACGAGCGAGGCCACCTGGAGCAGCATCACCGAGCCGAACGCCAGCGTCACCATCGCCAGCGGTCGGGTCCGCCGCCACAGGGGCAGCAGGCACAGCCACACGGCGAACACCACCGCCACCGGCCGCCACACGACGTCCTCGCGCAGGGCGGCCTCCAGCGCCACACCGGCCAGGCCCGCGGTGAGCAGCGCCCAGTCCCGCCGCACCCGGGCGGGCGCGTCGGACGGCCGGGGTTCGGTCCACAGGGTTCGCAGGTCGTCTCGGAGCACGGTTCTCAGCCTAGGGACCGCGGCGTGCCGCGCATCGGCCGAAAGGACGGGTCGTCACTCCGCCCCGGGGCCGACGGATCCGCGGCCCGCGGGCCGATGCCGCGGAGCGCCGTGGCGACGAGCCTCGGCATCGGCGGCCGTACAAGGACGGCCGACGAGGTGGTTGGAGGACCCGATGCTCTCGCAAGCCCTGTTGCGCCTCGGCGCAAGCGCCGCCCGCCATCCCTGGCGGGTGATCGCGGCATGGCTGATCGCCACCACGCTCGCTGTCCTCGCCGCGACCGCCTTCGGCGGGCGGACCGCCGACTCGATGACCGCCCCGGGACTGGACTCCCAACGGGCCGCGGAACTGATCGAGCGGGCCGGCACCGGCCAGGAGGGGATGACCGCCCAAGTGGTCGTCACCCCCCTCGACGGCGGTGCCACGTTCTTCGACCACGGCAGCGCGCGCACCGCTCTCACGCGGCTGCAGACCGAGGTGAAGCGGCTGCCGCACGTGCTCGGCACGAGCGACCCGGCGGGGGCACTCGACGCAGGCGGGGGAGAGGCCGTGAGCGGCGGCCTGGTCTCGGCCGACGGGCGGATCGCGGTCGTCCGGGTGCAGTACCCCGACCAGAGCCGGCTGTCGGCCGAAGACCTCGACGCCCTCGTCGATCTCGGCGACCGCCTGCGCGCCGAGCTGCCCCTGCGCATCGAGATGGGCGGGAACCTCTTCTACGCCTTCTCCGACCCCGACGGCGGCGCGAGCGAGTTGATCGGCCTCCTTGCCGCCGCCGCGATCCTGTTCCTGGCGTTCGGTTCGCTCGTCGCCGCCGCGCTGCCGATCGGCATGGCGGTCTTCGGGCTGACCATCGGAGTCGCCGCGATGACGGTACTGGCGGGGGTGACGGACGTCCCCACCTTCGCCCCCGTCCTGGGCAGCATGGTCGGGCTCGGAGTGGGCATCGACTACGCGCTGTTCGTGCTCGCCAGGCACCGGGAGTACCTCGCGCGCGGGCTCGATCCCCACGTGGCGGCGGGGCGAGCGGTGGCCACGGCGGGGAGGCCCGTGGTCTTCGCCGGCGGCGTCGTCGTCGTGTCGATCCTCGGCCTGGCGGTCGCGAACGTGCCGTTCATGACGGTGGGCGGGCTCGCCGTCTCGATCGTCGTTCTGACCATGGTGGTCGCGTCGGTGACGCTTCTACCGGCCTTCCTCGGCGCCGCCGGCCCGCGCCTGGCCCGGGCCGGTCGGATCGGCCGGGCTCTGCAGACGAGGAAGCCGGGCCGACTCGCACGGCGGGACAAGGTGGCGGGCGCCGCTCCCGCCGCCGGTTGGCGGCGCTGGACCGGGCACGTCAGCCGGCACCCGGTGCTGTACGCGATCGGCGCGGCGGGGCTGCTGCTGACCGCGACGCTGCCCGTGCTCGGCCTGCGCGTCGGCCTGCCCGACGACGGCTCGATGCCCCACAACCGTACCGAGCGCCGGGCCTACGACCTCGTCGCCGAGGGATTCGGCCCGGGCACCAACGGTCCCCTCGTCATCGCCGCGGACCCCGCCGGTGATCCGGGAGTGCTGGACCGCCTCGTCGCGACGGTCGCGGGGGATCCGGGCATCGCATCCGTCGCGCCGACGCACATCGATCGGGCCACCGGCATCGCGACCCTCGTGGTGTTCCCGACCACCAGCCCTCAGGACAAGGCCACGGCCGACACCATCACCCGGCTGCGCACCGACGTGCTGCCCACGGCGATCAGGCCCGGCCCGGCCAGGGCCCACGTCGGCGGCGCCGCCGCGAGCCTGTCCGATGTGGGCCAACGCACCAGCCAGCGCCTGCCTGCGTTCGTCGCCGCCGTGCTGGCGATGTCGTTCCTGCTGCTGATGCTGGTCTTCCGCTCGATACTCGTACCGCTCAAGGCGGTACTGCTGAATCTGCTGAGCATCGGCGCGTCCTACGGCATCATGGTCGCGGTCTTCCAGTGGGGCTGGGGAGGCGCACTCATCGGGCTGGAAGCGACGGTTCCGATCGTGTCGTTCATCCCGATGTTCCTCTTCGCCATCCTGTTCGGCCTGTCGATGGACTACGAGGTGTTCCTCCTCTCCCGCGTACGCGAGGAGTACCTGCGCACCGGCGACAACGGAACGGCGATCGTGGAGGGCGTCTCGGGCACGGCCCGGATCATCACCTCGGCCGCCCTCATCATGGTGGCGGTCTTCCTGTCCTTCGCCGTCACCGAGGACCCCTCCACCAAAATGTTCGGGCTCGGCCTGGCCACCGCGATCTTCATCGACGCGACGGTCGTCCGCATGGTGCTGGTACCGGCGACCATGACACTCCTCGGCCGGACCAACTGGTGGCTGCCGAAGTGGCTGGACCGGATGCTTCCCGGCGGCTCGGTCAGCACCGACGACGCCGACGCCCCCGACGCCACCGACGCAGAATCCGGCGGGTGAGACCCCGCGTCCACGGCTGGTGGACCGTTGACCCAACTCCTGCCCGCCCGTTCGGCAGGGGTTCAGGGGCGCGGGGAACTGCGCGCACGACTCCCACCGGGCCGCCGGTGGATCACGAGGTCACGACGGTTCCAGGGGGAGCGCCTCGGACACCGGTGGGGTGGACAGCGCCGTCTCGGGGGACAGCGCCGCGCCGCGGGCGAACACCGCGGTGAAATCCCGCTCGCCCAGACGTGACCGCGTCACCGACTCGACGCGGGTCACGTCGCCCCGCTCCGCCGCGGCCAACGGCGCACCCGCGGCCGCGCGGGCGCCGTGCGCCGCGCCCAGGAGCAGCGTCGCCGCCTCGTCCGCGCCCGTGAGGGCCAGCGCGCCGGCCAGGCCCTCCAGGGCGAGCGCTACGGCCCGGAGGTCGCCGGTGGTGCGGGCGACCTCGTACCCGGCCCGCTGTCGCCGCATCGCCTCCACCGCGTCCCCACGCAGCTCTGCCGTGAAGCCGAGTTCCGCCAGGATCAGCGCGTTCCCGCCCTCCAGGTCGACCTCCCGGTGCCACTCCAGGACCTCCAGCATGTGGCGCTCCGCCGCGTCGAGGTCGCCCTCACGGCGGGCGCCGAGGCCCAGCCCGATGAGGGCGTTGATCTCGCCGGAGCGGAAGTCCAGCGCGGCGGAGGCGCGCAGCGCCTGCTCGTGGTGGTCGCGCGCGGTCGCGAAGTCGCCCGTGAGGAGGGCGATTCGGCCCAGCCCCGACAGCAGCTCCGGGGTCTGCGTGGACAGTCCGAAGCACCGCGCCGTCGCCAGACCCTCCTCCCGCAGGCGCCGGGCCGTCGCGTAGTCCCCGTGGATCTCGGCGATCGCCGTCAGGGGGAAGACCAGCCACAACTTCCCGCAGGCGTCGCCCAACTCGTCGAACAGCGCCGCGCCGCGCGTCGCGTCGTCCTGCGCGCCCGCCAGGTCGCCCCGGAGCAACCGCTGCATCGCGCGGTCCGCGAGCGCGGCTGCCTCGCCCCACCCGTCGCCCGCCGCGCGGAACCCGTCGAGCGCCGGCCCGGTGAGCGCCTCGCCCGCCGGGAGGTCACCGGTGCCCTGGAGCGCGTGGCCGAGGAACCAGCGGGCGCGGGTCAGGGCCGTGCCCGGGGCGTCGTCGCCCCACTCCCCGGCCGCCGCGGTCTCGTCCAGCACCGCGGCGATCCACGCCGCGCGCTCCGCGCTGTCCCCGGCCATGATCGCGACACCCGTGCGCCGCACGGCGACCCGGGCCCGCAGCGCCGCCGGGCCGCCCGGCGCGTTCGCCACGTACGTCAGGCACCGACGCGCCTCGGCGAGCCGCCCCCGCAGCACCCAGTACCACGACAGCGCGTCCACGAGCCGCAGGGCCCGCTCCGCGTCACCCTCCGACACGGCCGTCTCGACGGCCCAGCGCAGGTTGACGTTCTCCGCGTCCAGCCGGGTCAGCCACGTCAGCTGGTCCGGGCCGCGCAGCAGCGGCGCCGCGGTCTCCACGAGCCGGGTGTCGTGGTCCAGGTGCCGGGTCCGTACGGCGTCCAGCTCGCCCGCCTCCCGCAGCCGCTCCAGGCAGTACGCCGCCACGGACTCCAACAGCCGGTACCGGGTGCCGTCCCCCGTGACCTGCACCAGGGAGCGGTCCACCAGCCGGGCGAGCAGGTCCAGCACGTCGACGCCGGCCACCCCGTCGCCCGCGCACACCGCCTCGACGGCTTCGAGCGTGTAGCCGTCGGCGTGCAACGCCAACCTGCGCAGCACCGTCCGCTCGGCGTCGCCCAGCAGCTCCCAACTCCAGTCGATCATCGCCCGCAGCGTCTGCTGGCGGGCGGGCGCGCCCCGCCGTCGTGCGCTGAGCACGCGGAAGCGGTCGTCGAGGAGGCTCAGCAGCCGGTGCACACCGAGGGCGCGGACCCGGGTCGCGGCCAGCTCCAGGGCGAGCGGCAGCCCGTCCAACCGTCGGGTGATCGCCTCGACGGCGGCGCGGTTGTCGTCGTCGAGGCGGAACCCGGGCGCACCGGCCGCGGCCCTGGCCGCGAAGAGTTCCACCGCGCCCTGCTCGGACAGCGGCGGCACCGCCCACAGGGTCTCCGGCGCCAGCGCCAGGGACTCCTGACTGGTGGTGAGGACGACCAGCCCGGGGGCCTCCCGCAGCAGCCGCTCCACGAGGGCTGCGGCCGGGTCCACCACGTGCTCGCAGTTGTCGAGGACCAGCAGCATCCGGCGGCCCCGCAGCACCGCCGCGAGCCGGTCGGCCGCGGAGCCCGGGGGCCGTGCTCCCCACACGCCGTCGTCCCGCAGGCCGAGGGACGCGGCCACCACCTCCGCGAGGTCCGCACCCGCTCCGGCAAGTTCGACCAGCCGGGCGCCGTCGGGGAAGCGGTCGGCCATCCGGTGCGCGACCGCGAGCGCGAGCCGCGTCTTGCCGACGCCGCCCGGCCCGGTGAGCGTCACCAGCCGACGGGACGTCAGCAGCCCGCAGACGGCGTCGACGGCCGCAGCACGGCCGACGAGTTCGTCGAGCGGGGCGAACACATGGGTGGCGGGGACGTCGCCCCGTACCAAGGGCGGCTCCGCCGGCGCCTGGGCCTCCGGCGGCGGAGTCAACTCGGGATCCTGCCGCAGCATCGCCGTGTGCAGGGCGACCAGTTCGGGCCCCGGGTCGAGCCCCAACCCGTCGGAGAGCCGACGCCGGAACGACTCGTACCCCGCCAGCGCCTCGCTCTGCCGCCCGCTGCGGTACAGCGCCCGCAACTGGACCGCCCGCAACCGCTCCCGCAGGGGGTGCTGCGCCACCGGCTCCCCGAGTTCGGCCGCGACCGCCACGTGCTCGCCGCGGCTCAGCCGCGCCTCGGCCCGGTCCTCGACGGCGGCCAGGCGCTCCTCCTCCAGCCGGTGCGCAGCGGCCCGTACGAACGGCTCATCGGCGAAGTCCGCGAACGCCGGCCCCCGCCACAGCCCCAACGCGCCGTCCAGCAGCCGGATCCGCCGTGCGGCGTCGCCCTCCGCGCGGGCCCGCTCCACCAGCGCCCGGAACCGGTCGGCGTCCAGCGCACCGGCGGCCGTCACCAGTTGATAGCCCGGCGCCCGGGACGCCACCAGCTCCCGGCCGCCCGGCTCGATGTCCTCCAACACCCGCCGCAGCTGGGAGACCTTCGCCTGAAGCGACCGCAGCGGACTGCCGGGCGTGCGGTCACCCCACAGGTCGTCGACGAGGCGGTGCGCGGCGACCGGACGGGCCGGGTCGACCAGCAGCGAGGCGAGCAGGGCCCGCACCTTCGCCTCGGGGACCCGCACCGGCTGCCCGTCCGGGCCCCAGACGGCGACCTCCCCGAGGACGCCGAACCCGATGCCCGAAGCTCCGGCCACCGCTTCCCCGTCCCGCTCCCCGTGCACGCCCGCCCCTCCCCGTCGACCACGCCGCTTGACTGCCGCCGCCACCCTGTCACACCGCCCCGACCCGGCCCGAACACCTCCCGAACACCATCCGAGCCGTTCCCGAAGCGCCCGGCCCCAGTCTCTTCACCACGGCCTCCGCAGCACGCGGCAGGCGAACGCACCGACGGATGGAGAGACCCATGAACCGCCTCCACGGCAAGACCGCCCTCGTGACCGGAGCCAGCCGGGGCATCGGACGCGCCATCGCCCTGCGGCTCGCCGCCGAAGGCGCCCGCGTCGGCGTGCACTACGCCCGGGACGACGCCGCGGCGAAGAAGACCGTCGCCGCCATCGAGGCCGCCGGCGGCAGCGCCTTCGCACTCCGCGCCGAACTCGGCGTCCCCGGCGACGCCGTCGCCCTGTGGGCCGCCTTCGACGAGTACGCCGACGGAGTGGACATCCTGGTCAACAACGCGGGCGTGGCGGGACACGGCACCATCGACGAAGTCACCGAGGACGCCTACGACCGGGTCTTCGCGGTCAACGCCAAGGCCCCCTTCTTCGTGATCCAGGAGGGCCTGGACCGGCTGCGCGACGACGGACGGATCGTCAACATCTCCTCCGGCGTCACCAAGGTCGCCTTCCCCGGCATGACGGCGTACGCCGCCGCCAAGGGAGCCGTCGAGGTGCTGACGCTGACCCTGGCCAAGACCCTCGGCCCCCGCGGGATCACGGTCAACGCGGTCTCCCCGGGCACCATCGAGACCGACATCCACCCCTGGATGGCCGACCCCGACGCCAAGGCCGCCGCTGCCGCCTACTCGGTCTTCGACCGGGTCGGCCAGCCCGAGGACGTCGCGGACGCGGTCGCCTTCCTCGCCTCGTCCGACGGCCGCTGGGTCACCGGCCAGAACATCGACGTGAGCGGAGGGTCCGGCCTTGGGATCTGACACCGCCCCCGCGGCGCCCGGCCACGCGCGCCACGTACTTCTCGTCCTCGCCCACCCCCGACCCGACTCCCTCACCGGACAGGTCGCCCACCGGCTGCGCCAGCACCTGATGTCCACCGGTGCCACCGTCGACCTGCTCGACCTGTACGCGGAGGGCTTCGACCCCCGGCTGACCCCCGTCGACGAACCCGACTGGGAGGACCGCGAGAAGCGGTACTCGCCCGAGGTCCACCGGCACATGGACCGCGTCGCGGCGGCCGACGACGTCGTCGTGGTCTTCCCCGTGTGGTGGTTCTCCGTACCGGCCCAGCTCAAGGGCTGGATCGACCGGGTGTGGAACTACGGCTTCGCGTACGGCCGCAGCACGCCCCGCCTCGCCGGCAAACGGATGGTGTGGCTCGGCCTCGCCGGCGACACCGCCGAGCGATACGAAGCCACCGGCCTCGGTGCCGCGCTCGACACCCAACTCCGCGTCGGGGTATCCGAGTTCTGCGGCATCACCGACGCCACCGTCCGGCTGCTGCACGGCACCGAACTCTCCGGCGTCCCGCCGCACCAGCGCTCGGCAGGCGTCCTCGACGTCCTCGCTCAGGCGGAGGCGGCCGTGTCCCGCACCGCCTCCGCCGCCCCGCGCACCCCCGCCGACCACGAAACGCAGGTCCTGACATGACCGCCACCGCCGTCCCCACCCCGCCCCCCGGCTCCGGCGTGCGCCGCCCCTGGCTGGGGCTGGCCGTACTGCTGCTGCCCGTCACCCTGATGACCGCCGACCTCGGCGTCCTGTGGCTCGCCACCCCCTACCTCGCCGGCGACCTCGCCCCCACCGGCGCCGAACTCCTCTGGATCACCGACATCTACGGCTTCCTCACCGCCGGCACCCTGGTCGTCATGGGGACGCTCGGCGACCGGATCGGCCGCCGCAGGCTCCTGCTGTACGGCTCGGCCGGTTTCGTCGCCGCGTCCCTCCTCGCCGCGTACGCCACCAGCCCGCTGGTGCTCATCCTGGCGCGCGCCCTGCTCGGGGTGGCCGGAGCCGCCGTACTGCCCTCCACGCTCTCCCTGATCAGCCACATGTTCACCGACGCGCGGCAACGGGCCCGGGCCGTCGCGATGTGGGTCACCGCCCTCTCGGTGGGCCTGGCGATCGGCCCCGTCGTCGGCGGCGTCCTGCTCGACCACTGGTGGTGGGGGTCGGTCTTCCTCATCGGCGTCCCGGTGATGCTGCCGGTGCTCCTGCTGGCCAAGCACCTGCTGCCGGAGTACCGCGACCCCGACGCGGGCCGGCTCGACGTGGTCAGCGTGGCGCTGTTCCTGCTCGCCGTACTGCCGCTGATCTACGCGGTGAAGGACGCCGCCCACGGCTTCGGCGCGACGACGGCCGCGGCACTCGCGCTCGGCGTGACGTTCGCCGTCGCCTTCGTCCGCCGACAGAACCGACTGGCCCACCCGCTGCTGGAGCTGCGGCTGTTCCGCAACCGGGCCTTCACCGGCGCGCTGCTCGCGCTGCTGCTCGGCATGACCGCCCTCAACGGCGTCGAGTACCTGGTGCCCCAGTACCTCCAGGCCGTGGCGGGCCGCTCCCCGCTGGAGGCCGGGCTGTGGCTGCTGCCCGGAGCGGCCGGCCTGATCGCCGGCTCCCAACTGACCCCGGCCCTGGTCCGCAGGGTCCGCCCCGCGCTCGTCATCGTCGCCGGCCTCGCCGTCGCCCTCGGCGGGTACGCCACCGTCGCCACCGGTGGAGGGGTCGTCGCCGTCTCCCTCGCCCTCGCCGTGATCATGTTTGGGGTGGCGCCGATCAGCGTCCTCGGCACCACCCTGGCCGTCGGCTCCGCACCGCCGGAGAAGGCGGGCGCGGCGGCGGCGACCGGCCAGACGGCGTACGACCTCGGACTCGCCCTCGGCATCGCCGTGACCGGCAGCGTCGCGGCGGCCGTGTACCGCGGCGGGGTGCCCGCCGACGCCCCGGCCGAAGCGCGGGACACCCTCGGCGGTGCGCTCACGGCCGCCGAACGGCTGCCGCAGGGCGCGGACGCCCTCGTCGCCGCCGCCCGGGAGGCGTTCACCCACGGACTCCAGTGGGCGGCGCTCGTCAGCGCCGGCTTCGCCCTGGTCACCGCGGGCCTGGTGTGGGTCCTGCTGCGGCACGTGCCGCCGGTCAGCGGTGGCGCTCCTGCGGAGCGAAAGGATCCGGCGCCCGGCCGGTCCACCGGTGCAGCACCGCGCGTCCCGTCTGGAGCGTGACCCCGTCGGGGGAGCCGTCGGCGCTCTCGGTTCCCGCTTCGGCGACGTAGTGACGTCCGTCGCCGAGCGGGACGAGCCCGTATTGACCCGCCGACAGATACCCGTGGACCCCGGAGGCCCCGTCGTGCAGACCCGCCGGCACCAGCGAGACGAGACGGCCCAACTCGGGCTGCGCCTGGCCGCGCACCGGACCCCAGCGCGCCGGACGTTCGCCGTCGACGACGAAGAGCGAGTAGTTCGGGAACGCGGGCTTCTTGCCCCGGTACGCCGCCATCAGCCAGTTGCCGCTGTCGGCGTCGTACGCGAGGTTCTGCACCCCGTACGTGGTGTTGCCGGTGTACGCGAAGAACTTCCCCGCCGGGGCGGCGGGGCCGCTGGTGTGCGGGGCGTCCTCGGTGAGCGGCCTCTCGTACCGGCGCCAGGAGGCCACGTCGTACTGGAGCAGCACCTGGTGGTCGTTGTCGGTGCGGGTGGAGTTCGCGTACACCCCGTAGGCGACGGTGAGCCGGGTCGCGTCCCCGCGGCCGAGGTCCGGGCCGAAGGCGAGCCCGTCGATACCGCTGCAGCCGTAGCGGTGGTCCGGGGTGTTGCCGGTGTTGCCGTCGAAGACGCCGTCCCCGTCCATGTCCGCGGTGTAGTCGGCCGCCACCTCTTTGAGATGGACCGTGGTGAGCACGCCGGTGGACTGGGCGTCCATGTCCATGCGGGTGATCCGGGACCCGTCGAAGATCGCGACGTAGAAGGCGCTCGCGGTCTTGTACTCCAGCGAGCCGTACACCCGCCCGTCGTCGGGGCTGACGTCCAGGTCCCCCAGGTGGCCGGTGATGCCGGTGACCGAACCGATCGGTCTGCCCTGGAGATCGGTCTTCACCAGCAGGTTGGTGAAGGAGAAGTACATGTGCCCGGTGCGCCGGTCCAGGGCCATGCCCTGGAGGTGGCCGGAGCGCCAGGCCCCGCCGTCGACGGTGGCGGGCAGCGGCGCACCGTCGGTCGGCGCGGGGTCCGACCCGGCGCCGGCCCGGGCGTGGGCGGTGCCCGCGAGGGCCGTCGAGACGAATGCGGCGGAGGTGAGCAGCGCGGTGAGCCGGATGCGCGGATGCCTTCGCATGGGTCCTCCGAGAGCGTGGGGTGGGGCGCGGAAGAGGCGGCGGGGCGGACCTGCGGTCCGTCAGGCCCGGCCGTGGGCGACCCGGGAGTGCCGGGCCACCGCGTCCAGGGCCACCGCAAGCAGCAGTACCCCGCCGGTGACCATGAACCGATACGCGGAGTCGAGATTCAGCAGCGTGAGTCCGCTGGAGATGGACTGGATGACGAGGACGCCCAGCAGGGCGGCGAACGCCGTGCCCCGTCCGCCGAACAGACTGGTGCCGCCGATGACCGCCGCCGCGATCGCATTGAGGTTGACGTCCCCGCCGCCGCTGCTCTGGTTGGCCGCGGCCAACCGGGCGGCGGCCAGGATCCCGCCGATCGAGGCGAGCGCGGCACAGAGCACGAACGCCGTGGTGAACACCGTCTTCACCCGGATCCCGGCGCGTCGGGCCGCCTCCACGTTGCCGCCGACCGCGTACATCGACTTGCCGAACGCGGTGCGCGACAGCAGGTAGTGCACCGCCAGCACCAGGGCGAGGAAGAAGACGAACATCCAACCCACGCCCCGGTCCCGGTTCAGGTACCAGACCGCGACCACGAGACCGACCAGCAGCGCCAGGCTCCGGGCCGCGAGCAGTCGCCCGGAGACCGCGGGCAGCCCGGCCCGGCGCCGCTCGGCGGCCCGCGCGCTACCCGTCGCGTACAGCACCCCCGCACCCACCACGACCAGGGAGTACGCCAACCAGGGCGGTAGGAAGTGCAGTTGGGCGAAGTTCACCAGACCGGAGTCGAACGGCAGGTTGATGGAGCCCTTCGGACCGAGGACCCACAGCTGCACCCCGAGGAAGCCGAGCAGCCCGGCCAGGGTGATGACGAAGCTCGGCACCCCGATGCGGTTGTGCACCTGTGCGTAGAACCAGCCGATCAGACAGGCCAGCAGCACGGACGCACCCACCGCCACCCACGCCGGCAGCCCCCGGTCCACGAAGAGGACGGCGAGCACCGCGGCGCTCAGTCCGCTGATCGAACCGACGGAGAGGTCGATCTGTCCGACCAGGAGCACACAGACGACACCCAGCGCGATGATGCCGACCGGGGCGCTCTCCAGCGCCAGGTTCGTCAGGTTGGCGCTGGAGAGGAAGACCGGGTTGAGGATCTGCATCACGGTCCAGGTCACCACCAGCCCGGCGAGGACGGGCAGCAGACCGAGGTCGCCGCCGCGCAGCCGGGCGACGCCGGCCCGCCACGAGGCACCGAGCCCGTCCCGCGTCGTACCCGGCGGCTTCGGTCCCTCCTTGGTGAGATCGGGGCGGGCGTCCTCCCGGGGCGCGGCGCTCTTCGCCGTCTTCGCGGTCCTCGCTTCGGTCATGACGCGGCCCCCCTGTCGGTGGTGGTCGGCCCGGCGCGGCGGCGCCCGGTGCGCCGGGTGACGACGTTGTCCTCGGCGCCCGTGATGGCGGCGACCAGTTCGGCCGCGGTGGCCCGCAGGGCGTCGTACACGCCGTTGTTGCGACCCAGGCGCAGCACGGCCACGGTGTCGGCGACGGCCTGCACGTCGGCCATGTTGTGGCTGACCATGATCACGCCGAGGCCCCGCTCGCGGAGCCGGTCGATGAGGTTCAGCACCTCGGCCGTCTGGGCGACGCCGAGCGCGGCCGTCGGCTCGTCCAGGATGATGACCTCGGGGTCGCCGAGCAGGGTGCGCGCGATGGCGACGGTCTGCCGCTGACCGCCGGAGAGCGCCGCCACCGGCAGCCGCACCGACGGGATCTTCGCGGAGAGCTCCGCCAGCAGGGCGCGGGCCCGCACCTCCATCGTCACGTCGTCCAGACGCAGTCCGCGCACCTCGCGGCCGAGGAAGAGGTTCTCGACGACGTTCAGGTTCTCGCACAGGGCCAGGTCCTGGTACACGGTGGCGATGCCCAACTGCTGCGCGGTGGCGGGGGAGGGGACGGTGACGGCCCGGCCGGCGAAGCGGATGGTGCCGGCGTCCGGGGCGTGCACCCCCGACAGGACCTTGACGAGGGTGGACTTCCCCGCGCCGTTGTCGCCCACGAGGGCCACGACCTCGCCGGCGGCGACGTCGAGGTCCACGGCGGTGAGCGCGGCGACGGCGCCGAAGGACTTGCTGATCCCGCGCAGGGACAGCAGCGCGTCCCCCGGGTCCTGGCGCGGGGCGGGCAGGGGCGGGGGCGGAGCGGGCATGACCATCCTCTTCGTCCTCAGGCCGGCACGTCGTGGTCGCCACGCGGGGCGGGGCGTACCGTGGTCACTTCAGGCCCAGCTCGGCGCAGCCGCGTGCGTACGTCGCGGTGCACACGTCCCCGGTCTTCAGCGGCTTGCCGTCCCCGACGAGCACCTCGGCCAGGTTCTCCCGGGTGACCACGGTGGGGGTGAACAGCTCCGAAGGGGTGTCGAACAGCGTGGCGTTCCCCTTCGGCCGCTCGCCGCGGACGAACGCGTGGGCCGCGACGGCCGCCGACTCGGCGACGGTCCTGATGGGCTTGGAGATGGTGTTGTACTGGTCGCCGTTGACGATGCGTTGGGCCGCGGCCAGCTCCGCGTCGTTCCCGGTGACGGGCGGCACGTCGACCCCGGCCGCCTTGAACGCGGCTATGGAGCCGCCGCCGGTGCCGTCGTTCGCCGCCACCACGCCCGCGATCCGCCCCGGGAACTTGCTGATCTGACCGCTCACCCAGCTCTGCGCCTTGCCCGGCTCCCAGGCGGGGGTGTCGTACTCGGCCAGCAGCTTCAACCCGCTGTCGTCGACGGCGCTGTGGATGCCCTTCTTGATCAGCCCGGCAGCCGCGTCGGTGGGCGAGCCGTTCACCTGGAGGATGCCGCCGCCGTCCCGCACCGGGCCGCGGCCCTTGAGGTGGTCGACCAGCGACTGACCGATCATGGCGCCGATCTTCTCGTTGTCGAACGAGACGTAGTAGTCGGCGCGGACCGCGGGGACGGGGCGGTCGTACGCGATCACCTTCACGCCCCGCGACTGCGCGGTGCGCACCGTGCTCGCGGCGGCGGCCGAGTCCACCGGGTCGAGCACGATGACCTTGACGCCCTGCGCCAGGGCCGAGTTCGCCTGCTGTTGCTGCTTCGCGGCGTCACCGCCCGCGTTCTGGTACAGCACCTGACAGCCGCCGCAGAGCTCCTTCACCTTCGCCTTGAACAGCGGCGCGTCGTACGACTCGTAGCGGGTGGAGGCGAGGTCGGGCATCAGGAAGGCGATCTTCGCGTTCTTCGCCGAGCCGCCGCCCGAACCGCCGGACGCCTCGGAGGAACAGGCGGTGGCGGACAGGAGGAGGGTGGTGGCGCAGAGGGCGGCGGCAGACGTTCTCAACGGGAGTTGCTTCACTGCGGTTCTCCTTGGAGTTCCACCCGTGGCGCGGCACGCGGAGCAAGGGCGGTCGACTGGGGGAGCGAGAGTCACCGGAAGCGATGCGGGGGCCGGGCAGCCGTGGTCGGTCAGCCCTGGGGCGCGCGGAAAAAATAACATCGCGCGCGTTAGTACTGTCAATGCTTATGTCAGAAGTAACAGCCCGGGATCATGAGGTGTGCTCAAACCGGATGTCAGCGGGCCGGTTGCGGGGCGTGCGCCGACCACCGCTGGCGGGCGCGGGCCAACTCGGCGCGGTAGCGCGCGTATCCGTCCTCGTACCGCGCACGGTGCTCGGGGCGGGGCTCGACGGTCTGGTGCCGCTGCGGGGGAGCGGCGAAGGACGGCGCCAGCACGGCCCGGGCCACCCGCGCCACGCCCGACGCCCCCACTTCCTCCTCGACGGGGATGCGCACCGACCGGCCCAGCACGTCGGCGACGAGCTGCGCCCAGAGCACGGAGCGGGTGCCGCCGCCGCACAGGGCCAGCGTGCCGCTGAGCCCGGCGACCTCCAGGCAGTGCCGGGCCGCGTACCCGATGGCCTCGCACACCGCGCGCACCACGTCCGCCCGGCCGGTGACCAGACTCAGCCCGTCGAGCCGGCCCTTCGCGGCGGGTTCGACGAAGGGGGCGCGCTCGCCCGCCTCGGAGAGGAAGGGGAAGGCGAAGGCGCCGTGGGCGCCCGGCGGGCTCTCGGCGAGCAACGCGTCCACGTCCGCGGTGCGCGCCCCGACCAGCGCCAGCGCCCACTCCAGCGCGGCCGTGCCGACCATCGCGGGCATGGCGCGCAACCACTGCCCCGGGGTGGGCGTGCACAGCCACATCCCGGCCGGCTCGGCCCGGGGGTCGAGGTCGACGCGATCGGTCAGCACCTGGCTCGCGAGCGTCGTGCCGAGGATCAACAGGCCGTCCCCCGGCTCCCGTACGCCGCTGCCGATCGCACAGGCCGGCAGGTCGAACGGCCCTGCCAGCACGGGCAGCCCCTCCGGCAGGCCCACCAGCGCGGCACCGTCGCCGTCCAGCGCGAGCACCGTGCCGGGCGCGGCAGGCTCCGGCAGCAGGTGCGCCTGGCGCTCGACCCCGCACGCGGCCAGTGCCTGCGGCGCGTACCTGCGGGTGCGGGGGTCGAGGAAGGGCAGCGTTGCATCGGCGGCGTCCAGGCACACCGTCCCCGTCAGGCGCTGCGCCACCGCGTCCACGCAGTACCCGGCCACGGCGGCGCGGGCGAGGCTGTCCGGCTCGTGCTCCTGGAGCCAGTTCAGCAAGGGGCCGTGGCAGCCGGGGAACATCCCGGAGCCGGTGTGCGCGTACGCCGTGCGGACGGTGCCGTCGAAGAGCCAGCGCGTCACCAGGTCGGCGGCGCGCGCGTCCATCCAGGAGATCGCCGGACGTACGGGGCGGCCTTCGGCGTCCCGCAGCCACAGGCCGTCGCCCTGCCCGGTCAGGGCCATCGCGTCCGGGGCCCGCCCCAACTGGGCGACCACCTGGCGCACCACTGCGCCCACGCTGTCGACGACTTCGTCGAGGTCCTGCTCCACCCGGCCGCCGGAGAGCCGGTCCAGCCGCGAAGGGCGCGCCGCCGCGGCGATGCTGACGCCCTCCTCGTCGAAGGCCGCGGCCTTGGTGACCGATGTGCCGACGTCGATGCCGATGACCACGCCGAGGCTCATCCGGGGCTCCTCCCCGCTCCGGACGGCCCGGGGCCGCCGCGCGCCGGGGCGGCCCTCACGCCCGGCTCGCCGCGAGCACGTCCGGATTCGCCGGGTGGGCCAGCGGCTCGCCGCGGACGAACCGGCCCACTTCGGCGGCGGTGATCGCGGCGGCGCGATGGGCCGTCTGCTTGGTGGCGCCCGCGAGATGGGGCGTGGTGATGACGTTCGGAACGTCCCGCAGGGGCCAGTCCTCGGGCGGCGGCTCGACGTCGTACACATCGAGGGCGAGGGCCCCGAGCCGGCCGCTGCGCAGCATCTCCGGCAGCGGTGCGTGATCCAGCAGGTCGCCGCGGGCGGAGTTCACCAGGACCGCGCCGTGCGGCAGCAGACCGAGGCGACGGGCGTCGAGCAGATGGCGGGTCTCCGCAGTCAGCCGGGCGTGCAGGCTCACCACCGAGCTGCGGCGCAGGAGCGCGTCCAGCTCCACCAGCTCCACGCCGTCGGCGACCGTGGCGGCCGGATCCGCATACGGGTCGGCGACCAGCACCCGGGCACCGAAGGCGAGCAGCACCCGCGCCACGATCCGGCCGATGGCGCCGTAGCCGACCAGGCCGACCGTGGCGCCGTTCAGCTCGGTGCCGCCCTCCTCGTACGCGTACAGGTCACCGCGCCAGACGCCGCGCTTGAGGTCCGCGTCCGCGGTGCCGATGTGACGCGTCGCGGCGAGCACCAGGCCCACCGCGAACTCGGCCGCGGCCGGTGCGTTGCGCCCGGGGGCGAAGCTGACGGCGACCCCGTGCCGGGTGGCGGCGGCGAGGTCCACATTGACCGGGCCGCCCCGGGAGACGGCGACGAACCGCAGCTCGGGGGAGGCCGCGAACACCCGCTCCGTGAAGGGCGCCAGCTGGGTGACGCAGACGGCCGCGCCCGACAGCGCCCCGATGAGCAGGTCCTCCGTGCCGCTCGCCTCCGCGACGGCCCCGACCGGGCCGAAGGGCTCGTGGGGCCAGGGCAGTGTCAGCTCGGCGAACTCGGGGGACTTGCGGCCCGGGCGCGACAGCTCCTGGCTCAGTGCCGCACGGATCAACTCGGGACGGACAAAGTGGTCGCCTGCGGCGAGGATGCGCATGAAGTCAGGTTCCTTCTGCGAGGAAAGCCGGGGGATCCGTGACCTCGGCCGCACCGGGGTCCGGGCTGCGGGACATCTGTTAAATTTAACAGCGCGAAAGTGAGCCAGCAATGCATTTCCCGCAGCCTGTTGGCGCATTCGACGATCTTTCTTCACATTTCTTCACGATCGAGGGCATCGCCGCGTACCGTGCATCCGGCTCACGCCCCACCGTGCATCCCGACTTTCGAACAGGAGCGTCGTCATGGCCGCCCGCCTTCTGCTGGTACGGCACGGCGAGACCGAGTGGCACGCGGAGAACCGCTACGCCGGGGTCTCGGACGTGGCCCTGACCGCCAAGGGCGTCGCGCAGGGCGAGGCCCTCGGCGCCTGGGCCCTGCGCTCGGGTGTGGACGTCGTGGCCTGTTCCCCGCTCAGCCGTGCCCGGCTCACCGCCCGCCCGGCCGCCACCGCCCTCGGCGTCGCCCCGGAGGTCGTCGAGGACCTGCGGGAGGTCGACTTCGGCTGGGGCGAGGGCCGGACCGTCGCGGAAATGGCGGCGGAGGACCCCGAGGCCGTACGGCGCTTCCGCGAGGACGCGCAGTCGGGCGCCTTCCCCGGCTCCGAACCGCTCGCGCAGGCCGCGGCGCGGTCGACCCGGGCGCTGCGGGAACTGGCGGACCGCCACCCGGGGCGCACCGTCCTGGTGGTCGCCCACAACACCCTGCTGCGCATCGCCCTGTGCGCGCTGGTCGGGCTGCCCCTCGGCCGTTACCGACGCGTCTTCCCGCGGCTGGACAACGGCGCCGTCACGGAGGTCGTCCTCTCCGACGGCGAGGCGGCGCTGCGCTCGCTGAACGTCCCCACCACCACGGGAGGCTGAAGCCCATGACCAAGCGAACCGCCGAAGAGCGCCGACGGCTCATCGCCGACCACGTGGTGGAGCACGGGACCGCCACCGGCACCGTCCTCGCCCAGCTCACGGGCGTCAGCCTGATGACGGTCCACCGCGACCTGGACGACCTGGAGCGGCGCGGGGTGCTGCGGCGCTTCCGCGGCGGGGCCTCCGCCCTGCCGTCCACGGTCTTCGAGTCGAACCTGGACTACCGCCTCGGGGTCAACACCGCGGAGAAGTCGGCCGTGGCGCGCGCCGCGGCCGACCTGGTCGAACCCGGCATGTCGGTGATGCTCGACGACTCCACCACCGTGCTGGCCATGGCCCGGCTGCTGGTCGACCTCGCTCCGCTGACCGTGGTCACCAACGCCCGCCGGGTGGTGGACGTGTTCACCGAGTGCGAGGGGATCCGGCTGATCGCCCTCGGCGGGGAGTACTCGCGCACCCACGACTCCTTCCTCGGCATGCCCTGCGTCGAGGCCATCGAGGCGCTCTCCGTCGACCTGGTCGCGGTCTCCACCTCGGCGCTGGACGCCACGATGATGTACCACCAGGAGCAGGACGTGGTGCTGGTCAAGCGGGCGATGCTCGCATCGGCCGCGCACAAGGTGATGCTGATGGACCACACCAAGCTCGCCCGCACCGCGCTGCACCGCGTCGGGCCGGTGCGCGATCTGGACCAGCTCATCGTCGACGACGGCGTGGGAGTGGAACTGCTCGGCAAGTTGCGCGAGCGGACCAAGGTGAGCGTGGCGGACGTCGCCCCAGCCGCCTGACGCCCGCCCTTGACGTCCCGCGCCTGACGCCCGCACCCGACACATCGGGCCTGACGTGCCCTATCGATCGTGATGGATTGCGTGTTAATTTCACATGGATGACAACAGTGCCAGTTGGAAGCGCCCGCCGGCGGCCGTGCACACGGGAAAGGACCCCCTCCTCCCATGAGCAGTGGTGCCTGCCTCAGCGATGACGCGGGTCCGGTGGTCGCCGGTGTCGACGTGGCCACGGCCTCCGTCCGGGTGCTCTGCGTGGACGACCGCGGCCGGGTCCGTACCGAAGCCCGGGAGCCCCTGCCGGCCCCCGAGCGCGGCCCCGGAGGCACGAGCGAGCAGGACGCCCGACGATGGTGGCCCGCCGTGCGGTCCGCGCTGCGCCGCGCCACGAACGCGCTGCCGGCGCACGGTCGCGAGGTCGCCGCGGTGGCCGTCTCCGCCACCTCCGGCACGATCGTCCCGACGGGAGCCGACGGCGAGCCCCTCGGTCCCGCCCTGATGTACGACGACCGGCGCGCGGCCGACCTCAACGCCGAGGCGCAGCACCTCGGCAGCGAACGCTGGGCCGCCCTCGGTCTGTCGGTCGGCCCCACCGCCGCCCTCGGGCGCGCCGCGTGGTGCCATCGGACGTACGGCTCCCGGCTCCGACACGTGCTGCACACGCCCGAGCTGATCGGCCGTCGCCTCACCGGCGGCCCCGTCCCCGTCGACTGGAGCCATGCGCTCAAGACCGGCTACGACGCCCGCGCCGGCGAGTGGGCGCACGAGGTCTTCGCCGCCCTCGACGTCCCCGTCGGCCTGCTGCCCGCGGTCCAGGCGCCCGGCACGGCCGCCGGCGTCGTGGGGGCCGAGGCGTCGGCCGCCACCGGACTGCCCGTCGGCTGCTCCGTACGCCTCGGGATGACCGACGGCTGCGCGGGCCAACTCGCCACCGGGGCGGTGGAGCCGGGCCGGTTCGTGGGCGTGCTCGGTACGACGTACGTCCTCAAGGGGGTCTCCACCGACCTGGTGCACGATCCGGCGGGCGCCCTCTACAGCCATCGCCACCCGGACGGCTGGTGGCTGCCCGGCGGGGCGTCCAACACCGGCGGCGAAGCCCTGGCCGACGTCGATCCGGGCCGGCTCGTCGAGCTGGACCGGGCGGCCCGGCGCCGCGGCCCCGCCTCGTTCCTGCGCTATCCGCTGCGGCGGGACGGCGAACGCTTCCCCTTCGTCTCGGGCGCGGCGCACGGCTTCGCCACGGCGTCCGCGCAGGACGAGACGGACGCCCACCGGGCGGCCCTGGAGGGGGTCGCCTTCGTGGAGCGCCTCGCCGTCGAACGGGTCGAGGAGCTGGGGATCCCGGTGTCCGGCGCGCTGCACGCGGCGGGGGGCGGCAGCCGCAGCCCGGTGTGGACCGCGATCCGGGCGACGGTGCTGGACCGTCCCGTCCGGCTGGTCGAGCGCGCGGAAACGGCGTACGGCGCGGCGCTCCTGGCCGCCACCGGCACGCTGTACGAGGACCTGCGGGCGAGCGCGGCGGCCATGGTCAGGCCCGGGGAGTTGGTGGAGCCGGTCGCCGTGGAGCGCGCGGCCCTCGATGACGCGTACCAGCGCTTCCGGGCCGAACTGCGGGAGCGGGGCTGGCTCGACACATGATCGACAAGACAGGCCCTGGGGGTTCGTGCGCCGGGCCCACGGCCGTGCGGCCGACCCGGTGTGCGGGGCGGCCGCAGGCGTTGACGCGGTGAACTGAGCGACGTCGTTCAGAGAGTGACGTCCGAGCAGGTGTAGAAGGCGAAGTCGGTGTCGTCGACGTTCCAGACGCCGACGATCATGTGCCGACCGGACTTCTGCGGCAGCACGCCGGAGTGGCTGACGGTGGCCCCCGGCCGCACCCCGCCGAACGGGACGGTGAGGAAGGGCTGCGTCTCCAGGTCCGCCCGGGTCAGCGGCCTGCTGGGGTCGTAGCCGTCCTTGGTGACGTAGTAGCGGAAGTCCGTCGTGGCGTGGCGGGCCGTGATCCGCCAGACGAAGGTGTGGGACTGGCCGCCCTGGAGGGCCGTGGTGGGCCAGGCGCCGCCGCGCGGGTCGTCCAGTTCGGAGAAGCGGGCGTTGCCGCCGGAGCAGATGGCGCCGTCGGCGGGGCCGCGCTGCGGGAAGCCCTTGGGGCCCTCGACGCTCCAGGGCTCCCACTCGACCTGGCCGCAGTCGGCCACGGCGCCGTTGCCGCAGAGCTGTTGGCGGCTGACGGGGGAGTCGACGTACCCGTGGCCCTGGGCGCTGCCGGAGGTGGCGAACAGGGCGGCGCCGGCGATGCCGAGGCCGAGCAGCGACGACACGAACTTTCTGCGCATGCTTCGCTCCATGAGGAAGTGGGGGGATGTGGGGGTGCGGCGCGTGCAGCCGTGGGGGGTGACGCGCCCTGCGCAGTTCTGCGGTCTAGACCAAGTCGGAGCGTAGCCCTCGGAGTTGGGGCTGTCCATCTTCCCTGTTCGCACGGCGAACGCCGGTCAGAGCGGCCGACGAGGCGCCGTTGACGCTCCGATGACCACGTGTCAGCGTCACGAGCGCACATCACCGTACGGATCCCCGCCGACACGGTGGGCACCCGAAGGAACGTGAAGGACTCGAAGCACCCGAAGGATCCGTAGAAGATCCGAAGAAGAAGGGGACCGTCATGAGAACGCACAGACCCAAGGTCGTCCCGGCAGTCGCACTCGCCGTCTCCGCGGCCGTCCTCGCCGTGGGCCTGGCGGGCCCGGCGCAGGCGGCGCAGTCCGCCCCGGCCTCCGCCCCCGCTGCGTCCGCCGCGCTCCGGCTCCAGGCCGACCCGACGCCGGAGGAGCAGGAGAAGCTCCGGGAGATCGCCGCCTCGATCTGGACCCCGGAGCTGGCGGCCGGCTGGAACATGAACGCGGACGTCGCCGACGTGCTCTCCCAGGCGACCGACCGCATCATCCAGTGCTCCGCGGCGTACGCACTGGTGCCCAAGCCCCCGGGCTTCCGCCCCGGTCTCGGCTATCTGGTCTCGTACTGGAAGAACATCCGGGACTACTTCCTCGCGGTGCGGGGCGACCGCCAGTACAAGGCGTGCGTGGTGTCCACGGCGGCGTACTACCGCTCCATCATCGAGATGGCGTCGGCGGGCATCTGAGCCCGGGGGCGTACGGCGGCGGACCCGCGTCGTGCGCCCTGCTCCGGCCCCCGCCCTGCTGCGGCCCGCTCGGACCTGTTCCGCTCAGTCCGCGAGGAAGTCGTCCGGCGTCGACCGGGCGAGGTCGGCGAGCGTGGCGAGGGCCTGGGACAACACCTCCGGCGACGGCGAGCAGTAGCCGAGCCGGACCGCGTCCACGCTGCGGTGTCGGCCGACGGTGAACGCGGAGGACGGCAACAGGCTGATGCCGTGCCGCGCCGCCGCCGCGACGAAGGCATCGGAGTGCCAGCCGTCGGGCAGCTCCCACCAGGAGTGGTACGAACGCGGATCGGTGTGCACCGTGAAGCCGGACAGCCGGTGCCGGGCGATCGCCTGCCGCTCCGCCGCCGCACGCTGCTTGGCCCGTACGAGCGCGGCCACGGTGCCGTCCGCGTGCCACCGGGACGCCGCCTCCAACGCGAACGCCGTGGGAAGGTTGCCCCCCGCCCGCAGCGCGGTGGCCAGCGGGGCGAGCACCGCCCGGGGCGCCACCGCGAAGCCGAGCGTGAGCCCGGGGGAGATCCGCTTCGAGAGGCTGTCGACGAGCACCGTCCGCTCCGGGGCGAGCGCGGCGAGCGGCGGCACGTCGTCGCGCAGGAACGCCCAGATGGCGTCCTCGACGGCGGTGACGCCCAGCCGCAGCAGGACGTCCGCCAACTGTCGGCGCCGCGATGCAGGCATCGTGAGCGACAGCGGGTTGTGCAGGGTGGGCTGGACGTAGACGGCGTGTAGCGGAGCACTGCGGTGGGCCTCCTCGACCGCCTCGGGCACCAGCCCCGCACCGTCCACGGCGAGGGGGACGAGCACGACCCCGAGGCGCGCGGCCATGGCCTTGATGCCGGGGTACGTCACCTCCTCGACGCCCAACCGGCCGCCCGGCGGCACGAGCACGGAGATCGCCGCCGTGATCGCCTGCCGGCCGTTGCCGGCGAACAGCACCCGCGCCGGGTCGGGCTGCCAGCCGCCGCGGCGCAGCAGGTCGGCCGCGTTCTCGCGGGCGACGGGCGTGCCGGCGGCACCGGACGGGCGCAGCACGGCCCCGAGGGCTTCCGGGCGCAGCATCCGCCCCAGCCCCTGGGAGAGCAGACGGGCCTGCTCGGGCACCACGGGGTGGTTCAGCTCCAGGTCGATCCGGGCGCCCGTGGACTCCGTGAGTGCGGCCGGGGTCGCGTCGGCCGGGGCGCGGACGAAGGTGCCGCGCCCCACCTCGCCGACGGTGAGCCCGCGACGGGCCAGTTCCTGGTACACCCGGCCGGCGGTGGAGGTGGCGATGCCGTGCCGGCGGGCGAACTCGCGCTGCGGGGGCAGCCGGTCGCCCGGGCGCAGTCCGCCCGCCAAGATCGTGTCGGCCACCTCGTCGGCGACGCTCTGATAGTCCGTCACGTCCTCGTCCCCCTTGCTCGCACCTCGGCGCATCCAATCATGTGATTGCACCGAGGGCAATGGTCGGTATTGCCTCGAAACAATGGTGCCGCCTACACTCGGCACTGCCCGGCATCCGGACGGGCGGCACGGCCTTCGGGGACAAGGTCGTGGACCGCGTCGGTGTGGTACGCAGGCGCGCAGCCATGAGGAAGGAACCCGTGGTTCGATGAACGCGACCCCGCGGACCCAGTCGACCCCGGTACCCTCTCTTTCCTCTCTTTCCTCTCCGTCCTCTCCTTCCTCCCGCGGCTCCCTCGCCGCCTTCCCGCCACCGCGGTGCAATCGCTGTGACTTCGGCACGCGCCCCTTCGACCGGAGTGCGGCCGGGGAGCTCCTGCGTGAGTACGCCGCCCGCTGGCAGCGGGTGCTGGTGGACCCCGGTACCACCGGGCGCAGGGTCGGCGTGCCCGCCTGGTCCCCGCTCGAACACGGCTGTCACGTGCGGGACATGTGCCTGCTGTTCCACCAGCGGCTCGACGCCACCCTCGGCGCCGCGGGCGCTTCGCTGGGCGCCTTGACGATCCCGGACGGGGCGCAGGGCTTCGACGTCCCCGCCCTCTACCGGGACGAGGACCCGCGGCGAGTCTGCGAGGAGTTGGGGCGCGCGGCCGAGGCGCTGGCGCGGCGCTTCGACGGGCTGGGGGGCGAGGACTGGGAGCGCCGCGATCCGCGCTTCCCCGAGGACTGTCTGACGGTCGACTTCTTCACCCGGCACTTCTTCCACGACGTCGCCCACGACCTCGGCGAAGTGCTGCGCGCCAGCGTCTGAACCTGGCTGCGCCCGGCTTCTGAACTCTCCCTGCGTCAGGGCTGGTTGGCGTTCTCTCCGCGTCGGATGACTTCCTCCGTCATGTGATGTGTGCCATGGTACACATCACATGGCTCTGCGTGCGCATGTCAAATCGGCTGGGCCGGCCGGTGCGGACGGCGCCCCACCCCGGGGGCGTCGACCGCGACCCCGCGCACGCCACTCACCCTCGTCCGGACCGCAATCCGGTCCGCCCCCCCAACCTGGAGGCTGCGCAGTGAGACCGCAGACCGAACGGCATCCCTACCTCGCCGCCCTCGTCGTGGCGCTCGCCCTGTGTCTGGGCGTCGGCGCGCTCCCCGCGTCGGCCAACGCCCGTACCCCACAGGCCCAAGCCCAGGCCCCGGCCGCGGAGGCCGCGCGCAGCGCCGTCGACGACGGGCGCGGCGCGGACGGGGCACCGCCCCTCCCGCTCGCCGTCCGCGACGCCGGCGCCGACCCCGACCACGTCGGCGGCCAGGCCCTCGCGCCCGAGGACCGGCCGCCCCTGCCGTCCAGCGGGGACGCACTGCGGCGCGACTACGACGACCCCGTCCCGCCCGCGCCCCGGTCCCGACCCTCGATGCGGGGCGCCGCGAAGGCCAACGCCGCCTGTGCCCCCGAGGACTTCACCGGCCGGACCGGAGCCGCCCTGGTCCGCCAGATCACGCAGTCCACGACCGAGTGCGTCGGCACGCTCTTCCAACTCACCGGCGACACCGCACGCGGGGCCTTCCGCGAGGCCCAGATGGTGACGGTCGCCCAGGCGCTGCGGGACGGCTCGGCCGCGTACCCAGGCAACGGCAGCACCGGCATGCCGCAACTCGTGCTCTACCTGCGCGCCGGATACTACGTGCACTGGTACCACCCCCAGGCCGTCGGCGACTACGGACCGACGCTCACGGCGGCCATCCGGGGCGGTCTGGACGCCTTCTTCGCCAGCCCCCGCTCCCGCGACGTGACCGACGCCAACGGCGAGACCCTGGCCGAGGCGGTCACCCTCATCGACAGCGCCGAGGAGAACGCCCGCTACCTGCCCGTCGTCCACCGCCTGCTCGACGACTACTCGACGGCGTACGACGCGTCCTGGTACATGCTCGCCGCCGTCAACAACGTCTTCACCGTGCTCTTCCGCGGCCACCAGGTGCCCGAGTTCGTCAACCGCGTGCAGTCGGACCCGAGCGTGACCGCGACCCTGCACCGCTTCGCCTCCGGCCACCTCGCCCTCCTCGGCACCGACCGCTCCTACCTGGTCACCAACGCGGGCCGGGAACTCGGCCGCTTCCTCCAGTACGAACGGCTCCGGGCCACGGTGCGACCGCAGGTCACCGACCTGCTGGGCCGCACCGCGATCACCGGCCGCACCGCGCCCCTGTGGGTCGGCCTCGCCGAGATGGCCGACGCGTACGACCGGGCGAACTGCGCCGCGTACGGCGTCTGCGACCTCCAGCGCCGGCTGGCCGAGGCCGTCCTGCCCGTCGACCACTCCTGCGGTGCGAGCCTGCGCATCCGCGCCCAGCAGATGACCGCGGCGGAGCTCGCCGACACCTGCGCGAGCCTGACCGGCCAGGACGCCTTCTTCCACTCCGTCGCCAAGGACTCCGGGCCCGTCGCGAACGACCGCAACACCCGGCTCGAAGTGGTGGTGTTCGACTCCGGCGCCGACTACCGGACCTACGCCGGAGCGATGTACGGCATCAGCACCGACAACGGCGGCATGTACCTGGAGGGCGACCCGAGCGCCGTCGGCAACCAGGCGCGGTTCATCGCGTACGAGGCCGAATGGCTCCGCCCGTCCTTCGAGATCTGGAACCTGAACCACGAGTACACGCACTACCTCGACGGCCGCTTCAACCTGCACGGCGGCTTCGAGGAGAACATGGCCACCCCCACCGTCTGGTGGATCGAGGGCTTCGCCGAGTACGTCTCCTATGCGTACCGGAAGGTGACCTACGACGCGGCCATCGCCGAGGCCGGCCGCCGCACCCACGCCCTGAGCACGCTCTTCTCCACCACGTACGCCCACGACACCACCCGGGTGTACCGCTGGGGCTACCTCGCCGTGCGGTACCTGCTGCAATCCCGCCCGGACGACGCGGCGACCGTGCTCGGGCACTACCGGACCGGAGCCTGGAACGCGGCCCGCGCCCACCTCGCGGACACCGTCGGCACCCGCTACGACAGCGACTGGTACGCCTGGCTGTCCGCCTGCGCCGCCGGGAACTGCGACGTCGCCCTGCCCGAGTGCACCGCGGCCGACGCGCGGCAGCTCGAACGCGGCTGCGTGCGCAGCGGCGTGACGGGCCGCGCCGGTGACCTCGCGTACCTCTACGTACGGATACCGGCCGGGGTCCCCGAACTCACCGTGACCACCTCCGGGGGCAGCGGTGACGCGGACCTCTACCACAACGACCGGGCGTGGGCCACGAAGACGGACCACACCGCCCGGGCGACCGGCGCCGGGACGGCCAAGGCGCTGACCGTCAAGGCGCCCGCAGCCGGGGTGCACTACTTCAGCCTGGCCGGGACCACCGCCTTCTCGGGCGTGACCGTGGCCGCGCGCTTCTAGTGCCCCTCCCGGCAAGCTTTGCCCTGTCGTCCCGTCCGGCACGCACCCTCGCCGCGTTGGCCGAAACCCCTGGTAGCTCCGCTACCAGAGCTTCCGGCCGCCTTGCGATCGCACGCACCGGACGGCACTCCTCACGGGCAAACATTGCCGGTCACGGCACTAGGACGACCGTCGTCGTACGAGTCGGCCCCGGCGGCAACTCCCGCCGGGGCCCGCTCTTTTGACGTCGGAAAGGGTGTCGCCCGCACCCTTGGCACGGTCTGAGCCATGTGACATATTACTGTGCATGGCAGCCCAGGGACGCTCTGTGGAACCGGACGTGGTCGTCGTCGGCGCCGGCGTCGTCGGCGCGGCCTGCGCGTACTACGCGACCCGGGCCGGACTGCGCGTCACCGTCGTCGACCGCGGCGCCCCCGCGGGCGGCACGACCGGCGCGGGGGAGGGGAACCTCCTCGTCTCCGACAAGGAGCCCGGCCCGGAACTGGACCTGGCCCGACTGTCGCTGCGCCTGTGGCGCGAACTCGCCACCGAACTCACCGACGGGACGGGCGGCTTCGAGTACGAGGCGAAGGGCGGCCTCGTCGTCGCCGGCGACGACGCCGAACTGACCGCGCTGCGCCACCTCACCGCCCTCCAGCGCGCGGCCGGGGTCGACGCCCGGGAGGTCCCCGCCGATCGGCTCCACGACCTCGAACCACACCTCGCCCCGGACCTCGCCGGGGCGTTCCACTACCCCGAGGACGCCCAGGTGCAACCGGCGCTCGCCGCGGCCCGACTGCTGCGGGCCGCCCGCAGCGCGGGAGCGGACGTCCGCCTCGGCGAAGAGGTCGTCGACGTGCTCACCACACCCGGCGGCGCCATACGCGGCGTGCGCACCACGCACACGGAACTGCGCACGCCCGCGGTGGTGAACGCGGCCGGGGTCTGGGGCGGCGAGGTGGCACGACTCGCCGGCGCCCCGCTGCCCGTACTGCCGCGCCGCGGCTTCGTCCTGGTCACCGAACCCCTGCCGCCGCTGGTGCGGCACAAGGTGTACGCGGCGGGGTACGTCGCCGACGTGGCCAGCGGCTCCGCGGCGCTCCAGACCTCGCCCGTCGTCGAAGGCACCCCCGCCGGGCCCGTGCTCATCGGCGCCAGCCGCGAGCGCGTCGGCTTCGACCGCACCGCCTCCGCCGAGGTGCTGCGACGGCTCGCCCGCGGCGCCGTCGACCTCTTCCCCGTCCTCGCCGGCGCGTCCGCGATCCGTACGTACTGCGGCTTCCGGCCCTATCTCCCGGACCACCTCCCCGCCATCGGACCCGACCCGCGGGTCCCCGGACTGCACCACGCCTGCGGACACGAGGGCGCCGGCATCGGACTGGCACCCGCCACCGGACTGCTGCTCGCGCGGGCGCTGACGCACGCCCCGCCCGACACGGACCTCGCGCCCTTCCGACCCGAACGCTTCGACCCCACGCCGTCGACCGCCGCGCTCCCCTGACGCGCTGCGGCCCTTCCCCCTCCCGGAGTTCCGTTCGAAAGGAGTGCCCGTGCCGCTGCCGCGCAGCCGCCCCGAACCGGCCCGCCCCGGACCGCCGGCCGCCTTCACCGTCGAGTACGACGGCGCGCCGCTCACCGCACTGCGGGGACAGACCGTCGCCGCCGCGCTGTGGGCCGCCGGCGTCCTCGCCTGGCGGACGACCCGCGACGGCGGCCGGCCGCGCGGGGCGTTCTGCGGCATCGGGGTCTGCTTCGACTGCCTGATCACCGTCAACGACCGCCCCAACCAACGGGCCTGTCTGGTCCCGGCCCGCGCCGGGGACCGCATCGCCTCCCAGGAGGGGACCGGTCGTGACCGCTGACGCACGGCGCGACGCCACGACACGGCGGACGTCCCACGGGGACGGCTGGGACCTCGCCGTCGTCGGCGCCGGTCCTGCCGGGTTGACCGCGGCACTGACCGCCGCCGACCACGGTCTTGCGGTGGTGCTGATCGATGCCGCACCACGGCCCGGCGGACAGTACCACCGCCTTCCGCACCCCGCGCTCGCCACCGCCCCCGCCGATCGCGGCCGGTCCGCCTTCGGCGTCCAGCGCCGACGGCTCGACGCCCACCGGAGGTCGGGGCGCATCACCTACCTCCCCGACCGTCAGGTGTGGTCCGTCCAACGCACGCAGCCGCCCGGCTGGGCACTGCGGACCACCGCCACCGACGGCCACCGCACCGCCGAGGACGCCACCGTCCCGGCCCGTGGGCTGCTGCTCGCCACCGGAGCGTACGAGCGCCAACTGCCCTTCCCCGGCTGGACCCTGCCCGGAGTGATCGGCGCCGGCGGTGCCCAAGCCATGCTCAAGGCGGGACGCGTCCTGCCCGGTCGACGCGTCGTCGTCGCCGGCAGCGGCCCGCTGCTGCTCGCCGTCGCCGCCACGCTCGTCGACGCCGGCGCCCGCGTCCCCGCGCTCGTCGAAGCCGGTGACGTACGCCGGTACGCCCGCGAGCCGCGCGCCCTGGTCGCGGGCCTCGCCAAGTCCGGGGAGGCGCTGCGGCTGGGCGCGACCCTGCTGCGTCACGGCGTGACGCTGCACACCCGCACCGCCGTCACCGCCGCGCACGGCGACGCCCGCGTGGAGGCCGTGACCCTCGCCCGACTCGACGCCGCCTGGCGGCCCGTCCCCGGCAGTGAACGCACCGTCCCCTGCGACGCCGTGGCCGTCGGCCACGGGTTGGTGCCCCAGCTCGACCTCGCCGGCCAAGTCGGCTGCGCCACGCGCTCCGCGCCCGACGGCACCGCCGCCCTCGTCGTGGACGCCGCGCAGCGCACCAGCGTCCCGCGGGTGTGGGCGGCCGGCGAACCCACCGGCACCGGCGGCGCCGACCTCGCCCGCCACGAGGGCGAACTCGCGGCGCTCGCCGCCGCACTGGACCTCGGCGCCCGCCCCCGCACTGCCGGCACCCCCACGGCGCTGCTGCGTCGCCGGCGCGCCCTGCGCCGCTTCGCGGACGCGATGGCACGGGTGCACCGTCCCGGCGCCGGCTGGACGCACTGGCTGTCCGACACCACCGACGTGTGCCGGTGCGAGGAGGTCACCGCGGGCACCGTCCGCACGGCCGTGCGCGAACACGGCGCCGCCGACCCGCGGACCGTGAAGCTGCTGACGCGCGCCGGCATGGGCTGGTGCCAGGGCCGGATGTGCTCGCCCGCGGTGGCCTGCCTGGCCGCCGGTGGGGACGGCGCAGCCCCGCTGCCCCATACGCGCCGACCGCTCGCCTTCCCGGTGTCCCTCGAAGACCTCGCCGCACTGCCCCCGGCACCGGCGGACGCCCTCGACGCCGTGGCGGAGCGACCGCCCGGTCCCACCCCTCCGGCATGAAGGAGCACCCGATGACCGAGCACCAGCACGGCCCGGCCCACCCCTGGCGGGGCGTCATGGTCGCCACGCCTGTACCCCTGCGGCCCGACCTCCGCGTGGCGCAGGACGTGTTCGCCGCACAGGTCGCCCGCCTCGTCGCCGCGGGGTGCGACGGCGTGGTGGTGAACGGCTCGCTGGGGGAGTACCAGACCCTCACCGACGAGGAGCGCGACGAGATCGTGCACACCGCCGTCGCGGCGGCCGGCGACGGCAGCCGCGTGATGGCCGGCGTCTCCGCCTACGGCAGCGCCGAGGCCCGGCGGTGGAGCGAGCGGGCCGCCGAAGCAGGCGCCGGCTCGGTGCTGTTGCTGCCGCCGAACGCGTACCGCGCCGACGCGGACGCGGTGCGCGCGCACTACGCGGAGGTGGCGCGGGCGGGGCTGCCCGTGGTCGCGTACAACAACCCGTACGACACCCGCGTCGACCTCAGCCCGGCACTGCTCGCCGACCTGTACGCGGACGGGAGCGTCGTCGCCGTGAAGGAGTTCACCGGTGACGTGCGGCGGGCGTACGAGATCGTCGAGCGCGCCCCGGGGCTCGATCTGCTCATCGGCGCGGACGACGTGGCCCTGGAGTTGGCACTCGCCGGCGCCAGGGGCTGGATCGCCGGCTTCCCGAACACCTTCCCCGAAGCGTCGGTCGCGCTGTACGCCGCGGCGGTGGCCCAGGACCTGCCCCGGGCACTGCCGCTGTACCGGGCGCTGCACCCACTGCTGCGCTGGGACTCCAAGCCGGAGTTCGTGCAGGCCATCAAGGTGTCGATGGACGCCGTCGGGCAGCACGGCGGTCCGTGCCGCCCGCCGCGCGGCCCGCTCGCACCCGCCGACGCGGCCACCGTGCGCGACATCACCGAGAAGCTGGCCGCGGACGGACTGCGCTGACGCCACCGGCCCGGGCCCGAGGTGACACGGATCCACACACCAGGTGATCCGGACCCACGCACCGGTCGATTCGGAACCACGCACCAGGAGAGCACGGCCGAACGGAGCAGGAGCCCACCATGCGCAGCCGCCGCACCATCCACGTCGTCGACTCCCACACCGAGGGCATGCCCACCCGGGTCGTCACCGGAGGCATCGGCACCGTCCCCGGCGCCACCATGGCCGAACGCCGCACCCACTTCCAGCGCCACCTCGACCACCTGCGCACCTTCCTGATGTACGAGCCGCGGGGCCACGCCGCGATGAGCGGGGCGGTCCTCCAGCCGCCGACCCGGCCGGACGCCGACTGGGGCGTGCTCTTCATCGAGGTGTCCGGACTGCTGCCGATGTGCGGCCACGGCACCATCGGCGTCGCCACCGTCCTCGTCGAGACGGGCATGGTCACCGTCACCGAACCGGTCACCCGGGTGCGGCTGGACACCCCGGCCGGACTTGTCGCCGTGGACGTGGCCGTGGACGACGGCGCCGCCGTCGGCGTCACGCTGCGGAACGTCCCCGCGTACAGCGTCGCCCTGGACCGCAAGGTCGAGGTGCCGGGGCTCGGGCCGGTGACCTACGACCTGGCGTACGGCGGCAACTTCTACGCCATCGTGCCGCTGGACGCCCTGGGGCTGCCCTTCGAGCGGTCGCGCAAGGACGACATCCTGCGCGCCGGGCTCGCGCTGATGACGGCCGTCAACGAGACGGACCGACCGGTGCACCCCGAGGACCCCGGCATCGCGGGCTGCCACCACGTGCAATTCCTCGCGCCCGGCTCGGACGCGGTCCGCTCGCGGCACGCGATGGCCATCCACCCCGGGTGGTTCGACCGCTCGCCGTGCGGCACGGGCACGTCCGCACGGATGGCACAGCTGCACGCCCGCGGTGAACTCCCGTTGGAGCGCGACTTCGTGAACGAGTCGTTCCTCGGCACATCCTTCACCGGACGGCTGGTCGACACCGCGGAGGTCGCCGGCCGCCCCGCCGTCGTGCCGACGGTCACCGGACGGGCCTGGATCACCGGCAACGCCCAGTTCTTCCTCGACCCCACCGACCCGTTCCCGGACGGCTTCCTGCTGTGAGGCGCGATGCGCCGCGGCCGGGCGTCGATGTGTTGCGGTACGGAGCCGATCCGACGCCCGACGGTGCAACAGAACGGCTCTCACTCCATGATGACGAGGCGTCACACTCGATCGACGCATCCGGGCGGCGGCCGACGGCGCCCGGATCCGGTGGCCGTCCGGTGTGTATGATCGCCGATACGTGACATTGCACAGCGAGTCGTACGCCCGGCCGCGAAGGGAGTCTCCGCCATGCCCGAGCCCACGCGGCGCAATCTCGTGTCCGTCCAGGAGAACCTGCGCGACCAGGTCGCCAACGCCCTGCGCGCGGCGCTGATCGCGGGCGAACTGCGCCCCGGCGTCATCTACTCGGCGCCCGCCCTCGCCGCCGACTTCGGCGTCTCGCCGACCCCCGTGCGGGAGGCGATGCTCGACCTCGCGCGCGAGGGCATGGTGGAAGCCGTACGGAACAAGGGCTTCCGGGTCACCGAGATGACCGAGGCCGATCTCGACGAGTACACCGAGATCCGGGCGCTGATGGAGATCCCCACCGTCGGACGCATCACCCGCACCGCCAGCGCCGAGCAGTTGGAGGCGCTGCGGCCGATCGCCGAGGACATCGTCACCGCGGCCCGCGAGCACGACCTGATCCGCTACCTGGAGACGGACCGCCGCTTCCACCTGGAACTGCTCGCCCTCGCCGGCAACCGCCACCTGGTCACCGTCGTCGACGACCTGCGCAAGCGATCCCGGCTGTTCGGCCTCACCGACCTCGACCACGAGGGCTCCCTGGTGGACTCGGCCCAGGAGCACGTGGAACTGCTCGACGTCATGCTGACCGGCGACGCCGAAGCCGCCCAGGCCGTCATGCGTCGCCACCTGGCCCACGTGCGCTCCCTGTGGGCGGCCGACCAGGACCCGGCCGGCGCACCGGACGCCGCCCCGGCCCTCCGTCTGGACGGCGCGAGCTGACTCGACGGGCGCTTCCGTCATACCGCCTCCTCTCGCGCACATCCCCTTCGTGCGCGCGCACTCACGTCGTCGTGACGGAACTTCGCATGCCTTCCCGTGATGAAATCCCGCATTAACTATGAAAAACTTCTCATGGGCATGTGAAAGAAATCTCATTGCCTCTTTGGCTGAAATAGAAAATCCCTTTCCCTCTTCTTTGCGTGATGTTGGTTTAGGATTCCTGGAAATCGGAACTCGACGTCATGTACCCATGCAGGAGGTGCGCCCATGGAGTCGCTGAGGCAACTCGCCGCTCATCTGGGTTTAGATCTGATAGCTGTGAGTCTGCTGACGTTCGCCGTCTACTATCCAAGGCACCGTCGTAGGGACCTCCTCCCTGCCTACCTCGCCCTGAACGCCGCGCTGTTCACCGTGGTGGCGGCGCTCGCCCAGGTCGGCGGCAACGGAGGGACGGCACTGGGCTTCGGCCTTTTCGGCGTACTGTCCATAATTCGGCTCCGCTCCGATTCCATCCAACACGAAGAGGTCGCCTATTACTTCACCACCTTGGTCATCGGACTCATCTGCGGTCTGCCGCAACTCGAACTCCGCGAGGCCGGTGCCCTCACCCTCCTGCTCCTCCTCGTCGTGTATGCGGCGGACCATCCGAAGCTGTTCGCCAGGTCCCGCCGGACCGTGGTCACGTTGGACGCTGTGTACGAAAGCGCCGACGACCTCCGGGCCGATCTGGGCCTGCGCTTGGGTGAGCCACTCAACTGGACTGTCATGCAGGTGGACTACGTCCGCGACCTGACCGTGGTCGACGTGCGCTACCGGACGGCGAAGCCGTCCGCGAAGGCCACCCGGAGCGCGGCGGACGCCTCCTCCGACGAGCCCGCCCGCACCACCGGGGCCGAGCGCACCGAAGAGCCCTCGCTGGAGGCGGTGTGACCCTCGCCGTCGCACCCCGACCGGGGCGCACCGCCCGCGCACCGCGCATCCCACCAGCCCCGCGCACCGGCCAACTCGTCCTGCCCGAACTCGGCGCCGTGGCCGAGTCCGTCCTCGCAGCGGCGCCCATCTCCCTGAAGGAAGTCCAGGAGCGCGCCGAACTGATGGCCCGCTTCGACCAGGCATACCTCGTCCCCGCCGGGGTCTTCACCCGGCTCGTCGCCCATCTGACCGACCGGGCACGCCCCGCCGGTCCGTTCCGGGTGCTCACCATCGACGACCGCCGCTGGTTCGGCTACCACTCCGTGTACTACGACACCCCCGACTGGCGCTGTTTCCACGAGCACCGTCAAGGACGACGGCTACGGTTCAAGATCCGCGAGCGGGTCTACCGGGACTCCGGGCTGCGCCAGTTCGAGATCAAGCTGAAGAGCGGCCGGGGCGAGACCATCAAGCACCGCCGCCCGCTCACCGGCGCCGACACCCCGCTGGACGCGCCGTACCGGGAGTTCCTCGCCGGCCACCTCCGTGCCGCGTACGGACTGGAGCCGCCCGCGGACCTGTCGCCGTCGATCGTCACCGACTACCGGCGCGCCACACTGGTCTCCGACGGCGAGCGGATCACCTGCGACACCGGGCTGAGCTGCCACGACGTACGGGCCGACCGGTCCGTACGGTGTGATCCGGGGCTGGTGCTGGTGGAGACGAAGACCACCGGACACCTCACCGAGGCCGACCTCTTCCTGCACGCCCACGGGGTGCGCCCCGCGGTGTTCACCAAGTACTGCGCGGCGATCGCCGCACTGCACCCCCGGCAGCCGGCGAACCGCTGGCGCCGGGCCGCCCGCCTGGCCTTCGCGGCCGGCGGGACCCCCTGACGTCGGCTGTGCAAGGGAGCCGACGAAGCGCCGCCGGGGCGTGGGCCCGTCCCGGCGGCGCATCGCCGCGCCCGGAAGCCGCCGCTACGGCTTGCGGGCCACCCCGCCCAGTGCGATGACGTCGCCGTCGACGGCCGCGCCCGGCTGCGGACGCCACCGGGCGAGCGGCACCACGCCCGGCGCCAACAGCTCCATCCCCTCGAAGAACCCGGCGATCTCGGCCGGGCTGCGCAGGTGGTACGGGACGGCCCCGCTGGCGTTGTACAGACGGGTGGCCTCGGCGTTGCCCTCGTGGGTGTTCACGCTGTCGTTGAAGACGAGGTAGCTCCCGGACGGCAGCGCGCCCAGCAGCCGGTCCACGACCGACCGGGCCCCTTCATAGGTGGCCACGTGCCCGATCACCTGCATCAGCGTGAGGGCCACCGGCTGGGACAGGTCCAGGGTGCCCGCGGCCTTCTCGATCACCGCTTCGGGGTCGTGCAGGTCCGCGTCCACGTAGTCCGTGACCCCCTCGGGCGTGCTGACCAGCAGCGCACGGGCGTGGGCGAGGACGAGCGGGTCGTTGTCCACGTACACGATCCGGGAGGAGGGGGCGGCCCGCTGGGCGATCTGGTGGGTGTTGTCGGCCGTGGGCAGCCCGGTGCCGATGTCGAGGAACTGACGGATGCCCTGCTCGATCGCCAGATGGGTGACCGTGCGGGCGAGGAAGGCGCGGGAGTCTCGGGCGAGGTCGACGATGCCGGGGAACGACTGCCGGAACTCCTCGCCGAGGTACTGGTCGACGGGGTAGTTGTCCTTACCGCCCAGCCAGTAGTTCCACACCCGGGCGGAGTGCGGCGCCCCGGTGTCGAACTCGGGGTGGCGCGTCTCTCCCGGTTCCGTGCCCGGCTTCTCGGCTGTCATGAAGTGAACCTCCCGGCTGTTGCTCTTCGACGCTGCATGCGATCGCTGCCCCGTTCGTCCTGCTGTTCAACCTAGTGCCGTCGCCACCCATTCGGTGACCGGGGCACCCGGGACCCGTCGGGCGGGCACGGGACGCGCTTGACACGTGTGCGCGCTACACGGAAAAGTGAACGTGCGTTCAGTCGCCGCTCGGAGGGGAAGCGCCGTGGGAATCGAGATCACCGGCCAGGTGCAGTGGCAGGCGTGGCAGGACCGCGTGCTGCCGCCGGTCGAGCGGGTCGCCCCCGGTCTGTGGTCCGTGCCGGTGCCGATCCCCGACAACCCCCTGCGCTACGTCCTGGTGTACGCACTGGAGGCGGACGACGGCCTCGTGCTCGTGGACGCCGGCTGGGACGACGACGTGTCCTGGGCGGCGCTGACCCGGGGCATCGCCGAGATCGGCGCTGACGTCCAAGACGTCCGCGGGGTGCTGGTCACCCACTTCCACGGCGACCACCTCGGGTTGGCCGGCCGGGTGCGCGAGGCGTCCGGCGCGTGGATCGCCCTGCACGAACTCGACGCGGCCGAGGTGAAGAACCTGCCCTCCAGCGTCGACGAGTGGATCCGGGTGGTCGGCGGCCACCTCCAGGAACACGGCGTCGCGGCCGACGAGGCGCACAGCACCGTCGAGGCCATGGAGGTGGCGCGCCACCTCGCCCCCGCCCTTGCCGACCGCGTCCTGGCGGACGGCGACGTGCTGCGCGCGGGCGGCCGGGAGCTGCGCGCGGTGTGGACCCCCGGCCACACGCCCGGGCACACCTGCTTCTACGAGCCGACCGCCCGGCTGCTCTTCTCCGGCGACCACGTCCTGCCCAGGATCACCCCGCAGATCGCGGTGTTCCGCCAGGACGGGGGAGACCCGCTGAAGGAGTTCCTGCGCTCCCTCGGCCGGCTGGACCGCCTCGACGTCGACGAGGTGCTGCCGGCGCACGAGTACCGGTTCCGGGGTCTGAGCCACCGCACGGCGGTGATGGTGCGCCACCACGTGGAGCGCCTGGCCGAACTGCTCGCCCTGGTGGAGCGCTCTCCGGGCGCCACGGCCTGGGAGCTGGCGGCCCTGCTGTCGTGGTCCCGGCCGTGGGAATCCTTCTCACAGGTGAATCGTCGTTTTGCGCTGAGCGAGACCCTGGCCCACCTCGTGACCCTGGAGGGCCGGGGCGAGGCGCACTGCTCGCGCGGGGTCCCGGTGCGCTGGTACGGCGGCTGCGGTCCTGCGGCGCGCTGAGCCCGTCCGCCCTTTCCGGCCGATTCCCTTCGGGAAGTCGACGTGTTCGACGAAGGGATGCATGGCCGTTGCACGGTGTATTGGGGAGGCCGACGACCGCCTCCACGTGCCCGTGCTCTGACGCGTACGGACGACGGCGCCGGGCGGGTGGCGGACCTCGGTGGGTCCGCCGCCCGCCGGCCCCTCGCACCGCCGCGAGCCGGGTTCCCCCGGGCGTCAGCCGGTGCGCGCGGGCAGCAGGTTGTCCGAGATCACCTTCATGATCGCGGCCTGGTGGTTCGTCAGATAGAAGTGACCGCCGGTGTACACGTGGAGGTCGAACGTGCTCTCCGTGTGGTCGCCCCAGGAACGCGCCTCGTCCACGGTCACCTTGGGGTCGTCGTCGCCGACCAGCCCGATCACGGGGCAGCGCAGCTTCGCCCCCGGCTCGTAGACGTACGTCTCCACCGCTTGGTAGTCGGCCCGGATCGCGGGCAGCACCATCCTCAGCAGGTCCTCGTCGCCCAGCACCTGGGAGTCGGTGCCGCTCAGGCGCTTCAGCTCGGCGATCACGCCGTCGTCGCCCAGGCGGTGCACGTTCTCGTCCCGGTGCCGCGACGGCGCGCGGCGGCCCGAGGCGAACAGCGCCTCCAGCACGACGCCGTGGCGGTCCTCCAGCCGTCGGGCCACCTCGAAGGCGAGCGTCGCGCCCATGCTGTGGCCGAACAGCGCCAGGGGCTGGTCGAGCCAGGGCTCAAGCGCCCGGGTGACCTCGTCGGCCAGCTCCGGGACGGTGGCGACGTTGGGCTCCTTGCGGCGGTCCTGACGGCCCGGGTACTGGATGGCCAGGACGTCGACGGGGCCCGGCGCGGCGTGCGCCACGGGGAGGTAGAAGGAGGCGGAGCCGCCCGCGTGGGGCAGACAGACGAGTCTGAGCCCACTGTCGTCGCGGGGGTTGAACCGCCTGACCCACAGCTTGTTTTCCTCATCCTTGCCGGTCACGACAGGGGCCGATCCTTCCTCGAAGCCGCCACTTGGTCCGGGTCTGTTTCGGACATGAGCCTTCCGAAGATATTCACGGCGCCGCCCGGCGAACCACCCCTACCACCCCCTCAATGCGCTCGTACGCCCCCCGTGCCCCGTCTCCCTCCCCCGACCGTGCGGCCCCGTGCGCATCCGGCCCGGAGCCTCAAGGCGCGTCGTGCGGCAGCAGGAACCGCAGGGAGAGGGCGCCCGCGGCGGTCGGCGTCGGGCGTCCGCGCCGCAGCAGCGCCACTTCCTGGACGGCCGCGTTCGCCGCCGCGGTCAGCACCCGCGCCTCCGTCTCCTCCAGGTCGGGCCGCACTTCCAGCAGCACCGCCGAGCACACCTGCCGCAGGTCCCGCAACCGCCGCTGGATGCGGGTGCCGTCGTACGCGGGGAGCGCATCGCCCTCCCGGGCGGCCACGGCGATGACGTCGGCGTCCGCGAACACCGTGTCCGCGTACGAGCGGGAAATCAACCACAGCGCCTCCCGGGCCGACCCCGCCTCCTCCAGCGCCCGCTCCACCGAGATCTCCAGCTTCGCCACCGCGTGGTCGCAGGCGTCCACCAGGATCTCCACCTTGCTGTCGTACGTGCCGTACACCGTCGGCCCCGAGATCCCGGCCGCCCTGCCGATCTGGTCGATGCCCACGCCGTGGTAGCCGTACTGGCGGAACAGCGTCGCCGCGACGTCCCGGATCTCCTCGCGGCGCGAGCGCGGCGGGGTCCACGTGCGCCGCCGCGGTCGGGCGCCGGCCGCGGGCCCCGGTGCGGCCGGCGCCACCAGCAGGGCCCACAGCGACTCGGTGACCCGTGCGGCCAGGCGCGGGTCGGGCGGGCGGTGCGCGCCGCGGGCGAGCAGCGCCAGCACCCCGTTGACGGCGCGCTTGCGGACCCGGGCATCGGCGCGGGAGACCTCCGGCCGGGCCTCGTGCACGGCGCGCTCCCACAGTCGGGCGACCACCGCCTCCCCGGCACCCAGCTCCCCGGCCGCCTCCTTCGACAGCGACGCCCGGTCGCGCACGTACGTGCTGACGAGCGTCGGGTGGGCCAGGGTCACGTCCACCGTGCACCGGACCACCTCGCGCAACCGCTCCTCGGGGCCGCCGCCCATCCCGTCCGGTCCCGGTGGCGCCGGGCGGGCGGCCTGGTCGAAGCGGTCCAGCGCGTCCTGGAGCACGGACCTCAGCAGGTCCTCCTTGCCGCTGAAGTGCCGGTAGATCGCGCCGGGGGAGACGCCGACGCGTTCGGCGATGTCCCCGACCCCGGTGGCGGCGTACCCCCGCTCGGCGAACAGCTCGGCCGCGACCCGCGCGATGATCGCCCGGCGGTCCTTGGGCCGTCTGGTGCGCTCGGGCGCCCGACGGTCCTCGACGGCTCCGGCCGGACCGCCGCGTGCCGCGCGCCCGGCGTGCCCGCTCTGGGTCATGCCGCCCACTCCCGTTTCCCGGCCCGCCCGACGGCCGGCCCCGATGCAGAACCTACCGTCACCCCGTGCGGACGGATACCCGCATGTCCGGTTCCGCCGCAGGTCCGAGGGGGTACGGGGCCCGCTGGCGCCCCGCCGGCCCGTGGCCGGCCGACCGTGCACGGCCGGGTCGGTCCTTCATCGCCCCGCGGCGCCCGGACGTGCCCGTTCGGGTGAACACAACGCGCGTTCCGCCGTCCCCGCGGGCTCGAATGGGGTGATGACGGCGCCCCCCGACGACTGCCTCGCGCGCAACGAGTGGATCTGCGGCGCCTATCTGTCCACCCGCCGCGAGATCCTGCTGGACGCCGTCGTCCAGCACCTCCAACTCACCTTCGTCTCCGTCGGCCTCGCGCTCCTCATCGCCGTCCCGCTGGCCGTCGTCGCCCGCCGCTGGAAGCTCGCGGCCGGCCCGGTGCTGGGCGTCACCACCGTCCTCTACACGATCCCCTCCCTCGCCATGTTCTCGCTGTTGCTGCCGCTCTACGGCCTGTCCGCCGCGCTGGTGATCGCCGGGCTCGTGCTCTACTCGCTGACCTTGCTGGTCCGCAACGTCCTCGCCGGGCTCCGGGCCGTCCCCGAGGAGACCCGGCAGGCCGCCCGCGGCATGGGGTACGGCCCCGTCCGCCTGCTGCTCGCGGTCGAACTGCCGCTCGCCCTGCCGGCGTCCATGGCAGGGCTGAGGATCGCGACCGTCTCCGCCGTCTCCCTCGCCACGATCGGCGCGATCGTCGGCCACGGCGGCCTCGGCAACCTCATCTACTCGGGCATGAACACCTACTTCAAGGCCCAGGTGCTCACCGCGTCCGTGCTGTGCGTGGTGATCGCCGTCGCCGCCGACCTCGCCCTCCTGCTGGTGCAGCGGTGCGCCACGCCGTGGGCGAGGCCGCAGAAGGGGGCGCCGGCGTGAACACCCTCGCAGCGGCCTGGGACTGGCTGACCGACGGAGCGAACTGGAGCGGTGACGGCGGCATCGCCGAACGGCTCGTCGAGCACCTCTACCTCACCGCCGTCTGCCTCGGGTTGAGCTGCCTGATCGCCCTCCCCGTCGCGCTGTACCTCGGCCACCTCGGCAAGGGGGGCGCGCTCGCGGTGAACATCTCCAACGCGGGCCGCGCCGTGCCCACCTTCGCCGTGCTGGTGCTGCTGCTCCTCAGCCCGCTCGGGGACTTCGGCTCCTGGCCCACCGTCATCGCGCTGGTGCTGTTCGCCGTGCCGCCGCTGCTGACCAACGCGTACACCGGGATGCGCGGCGTGGACCAGGACGTCGTACGCGCCGCACGGGGCATGGGCATGACCGGGACGCAGGTGCTGCGGGGCGTCGAGGTCCCCCTGGCGCTGCCGCTGGTCCTCACCGGGGTGCGGATCGCAGCGGTCCAGCTGGTGGCGACCGCGACCATCGCGGCGCTCGCCGGCGGCGGCGGCCTCGGTCGCATCATCATCGCCGGGTTCAACCTCGCCTCCACGCCCCGGGTGGTCGCCGGCGCCGTCCTCGTCGCGGCGCTCGCACTGGTCATCGAGGGGCTGTTCGTCCTGGCGCAACGGATCGCGCCGGTCGGCGGCGTCCGCACGGGCGGCTCCTGATGGCCCGCCGCCGACCCCCGCCCACGGCCCGGCGACGACCGGTGCTCCTGCTCCTCGTGGCCCTGGCGGTGGTCGCCGGCTGTGGGACCGGGCCGTCGCTGGAGAACCGCGGTGAGGTCGACGTACCTCCCGGTGACAGCAAGCACCTGACCATCGGCTCCGCGGGCTTCACCGAGAGCGATCTGCTCGCGCAGATGTACGCACTGCTGCTGGACCGCGCCGGCTACGGCACCCGGATCCTGTCCGTCACCAACCGCGAGATCTACGAACCCGCCCTGGAGAGCGGCCGGATCGACGTGGTGCCCGAGTACGCCGCCACCTTCGCCGACTGGTTGAACGCCAAGGTGAACGGGGAGGACGCGCCCCCCGCCGGCTCGCCCGACCTCACCGCCACCATGACCGCGCTGCGACGGCTGGCCGCCCCCCGCGGCCTCACCGTCCTCGACCCCGGCCGGGCGGTCGACCAGAACGCCTTCGCCGTCGCCCGCCCGTACGCCGCCGAGCACGACCTGAAGACCCTCAGCGACCTGGGCCGCTCCGGGCTCCCGGTACGGCTCGCGGCCGGTGACGAGTGCGTCCAGCGGCCGTACTGCGAGCCCGGTCTGAAGGAGACGTACGGCATCGACATCACCGGCATCGACCCCAAGGGAGTGGGCACGACCCAGGCCAAGCAGGCCGTGCAGAGCGGTCGGGACCAGATGATGCTGACCACCACGACCGACGCGACGCTGGACCAGTTCGACCTGGTGCTGCTCGACGACGACAAGCACCTGCAGAACGCCGACTACATCGTGCCCGTGGTCAACCGGGCGCGCGCCGGCGCCACCGGGGTCACCACGGCCCTCGGGCGACTGAACACCGTGCTGACGACCGAGGACCTGGCGTCGATGAACGAAGAGGTCGACAGCTGGCGACGCCTCCCGGAGGACGTCGCCCGCACCTATCTGACGTCGAAGGGCCTGCTGTGAGCCGCGGCGGCCCGGTGCCTCAGGCGTGCCCCAGCTCGCCGGAGACCGGGGGCGGCCCCGTGTGCAGCTGCTCCAGGCGTCGCTGGAGCACCCGCAGGGCCCCGCGCTGACGGCCCGGTACCCGGCGGCGCAGCGCGACCAGGCGCGGGGCGAGCCGTCGGGCCCCCTCCCGGTCCCGGATCTGCTCCCACTGGTGGTGCGCGCGGTCCACCGCCCCCTCCACGTCGGGGTCGTCGGTGGCCTGGTGCCGCCCGAGCCGGGCGTCCGCCGCACCCATCCACAGCTCGCAGCTGACGGCGGGATCACCGGCGAGCCGGGCCAGGTCCGCCCGTACCTCCAGCCAGTGCACGGCCTGCGACGAGCCCGGGCCGTACGTCCGCACCTCGTGCTCCTCCCAGGCAGCGGCGACGGCGGCGGCCTCCTCGTGCCGTCCCGCCTGCGCGGCGGCCAGGATCGCGGGATGCGGGTCCCGGGGGGTGGGGGCCGGGACCTTCGGGCCGGGGGCGCCCGCCGGTGCGTAGCCGACCGGCGGCACCGCGGTGGCCGACGGCGGCGCCAGCAACAGCGCCCCCGCGCCGCCCGCTTGGACCGCCGCCTGCTCGTGCAGCGCCGCCGGGTCGGGCCGCGCCCCGCTGCGCCAGATCGAGGCGCAGGCGGCGAGGTACGCCGGGACCGCGGGCTCGCGCCGCTGCGGCGGCGGGGCAACGCGCCCGTACAGCCGGATCGCGGAGCCGAGCGCCAGCAGCTTGGGCCCCTCGGACGTGATGCGCTGCCAGACCTCGGGCGCGGTGACCAGGTCCACCACCACCGTCGTCGTCCCCGGCCGGCGGATGGTCAGCTCGGAGGCGAGCCAGTGCCACGGCAGGGCGGTGTAGCGCAGCGTCGTCGCCGTGGTGCGGGCGAGCGCCAGGTGCGGCAACTGCTGCTTGCGGTCGAGTTGCAGCTGCCCCGCGACGTACAGGAACAGCGGCCCCTCCGACGCCGCAGCCGCCCGGATCCGCGTCAGGACCGTCTGCGGGTCCAACGGATCGGCCAACTCGACGACGGTCGCGGCAGCGGTCCCCGTCAGCGCGCTCGGCGGCACCGCGGCGAGCGCGGGCAGAACGGAACTGGCATCGACCAGACGCCCCTTGCCGACCGGCGCGGCTGCGATGAGCAGCGCGGTTCCCGGCACGGTGGCGTCCCCTCCCCTGATCAGCACACCCAGCACGGTAGCCGAATCCCGCGCCGGTCACGGCCTCGCACCCCGGTTCGACGGCGGTACCCGGGGTGTGACGCGCCGTCGTGTCAAGACGGCCGGGCGTCGGGCGCGGGCAGTTCCTTCGCCATCACGTACTGCTGGCCGACGCCGTCCGGGGCGGGGCCGCCGAGTTCGCCGGTCTGCAGGAAGCCGTGACGCCGGTAGAGGGCGTCGGCCGGCGCGTTGCCGGGGGCGACCAACAGCCGCAGCGAGTGGGCGCCCTGACACAGGGCCCAATCCTCCACGGCCGTGACGAGGAGGTCGGCCACGCCCCGCCCCCGGGCCGTCGGCGCCACCCAGACCGAGCGCAGCTCGTACGCCGCTGTGGTCCCGAGGCGCAGTCCGCGCGCCATGCCGACGGGGCGGGCGTCGGCCTCGGCGATGAGGTTGTACGAGCCGGGGTCGGTCGACATCGCGCGCCAGCGGGCCTCCTCGCCGCGGTGCCAGTCGTCGATGCGGGAGCAGAAGGCGTGCGGCGCATCGGCGACGGCCGCACGTCGCAGGTCCCGCCAGAGCGGCCACTCGTCGTCGGTGACCACCCGCAGGGCGACCGGCTCGACCGGGGGTTCTTCGATCACCGGACGATTATCGTGGCTGAGGTCAGGCGTCGGACACCGAGGTGAAGTCGACCGAGCCCCGCGCCACCCCCTGGGCGTCCGCGTCCACCGATCTGCGCAGGGCCTCGTGGAGCTTCGCGGGGGTCAGCACGCCCACGAAGTGGTCGCCGTCGACCACCGCCACCCAGCCCGCGTCGTGCTGGAGCATCTCGCTGAACGCCCGTTTCAGGGAGGCGCCGAGCGGGACCCACGCCTCCATGCGGCGCGCCAGGTCACCGACCGCGCCCTGTTCGCCCGCGATGGCGAGGGCTTCGGCGGAGACCCAGCCGTGCAGATCGCCGTCCGCGCCCAGGACGACGGCCCAGCGGGCGCCCTGGGCGCGCATCCGGGTCGCGGCGGAGCGCGCGGTCTCGTCGAGGCGGGCCACCGGCGGCTGTTCGAGGTCGTCCTCCTCGATCGTGGTCACCGACAGCCGCTTCAACCCCCGGTCGGCGCCGACGAACCGCGCCACGTACTCCGTCGCGGGCGCCCCGAGCACGGTCGCCGGGGTGTCGTACTGCTCGATGCGGCCCTGTCCGTACACGGCGATGCGATCGCCCATGCGCACCGCCTCCTCGATGTCGTGGGTGACCAGCAGCACGGTCTTGCGGACGGTGGCCTGGAGGCTGAGGAACTCGTTCTGGAGGTGCTCGCGCACCACCGGGTCGACGGCGCCGAAGGGTTCGTCCATCAGCAGCACGGGCGGGTCGGCGGCCAGGGCGCGGGCCACGCCGACCCGCTGGCGCTGGCCGCCGGAGAGCTGGGCCGGATAGCGGGGGCCGTACGTCGTGGGGTCCAGGCCCACCAGGTCGAGGAGTTCGGCGGCCCTCGCGCGTGCCTTCGCCTTCTTCCAGCCGAGGAGCGCGGGGACGGTGGCGGTGTTGTCGAGGACGGTGCGGTGCGGGAAGAGCCCGGCCTGTTGGATGACGTAGCCGATGCGGCGGCGCAGGGCGACCGGGTCCACGGACGAGACGTCCTCGCCGGCGACCTCGATGCGGCCGGAGGTCGGTTCGATCAGCCGGTTCACCATCATCATCGTGGTCGTCTTGCCGCAGCCGGAGGGGCCCACGAGGGTGACGAGTTCGCCCTCGGCGACCTCGAAGGAGAGTTCGTCGACCGCCGTCGTGCCGTCCGGATAGACCTTGCTGACCTGCTCGAACCGGATCATGACCCCACGTTAGGAGCGGGGGCGGACCGTCGCACACGGGCCGGGACCGTCCGTGGCCCGTCGATGCGGTCCCGACCCCGTCCGTCGATCCGCTCAGGTGTGCGGGCGGGCGATCATTCTTGTCATGACCCTTGCGACTGCGCGCGGTGGCTGCTTCCATCCGGGTTAGGAAAGTTTCCTTTCAGTCTCGGTATCCCCACGAACCGTCACACCTGGAGACGCCATGAAACCCCCACGTCATTGGATGCGATCCATGGCGGGCGCCGGAGCCGTCACGGCCGCCCTCCTGCTCGGCCTCACCGCCGCCCCGACCACGTCCGCGGCGCCCGCCCCCGAGCCCGCGGCTCCCGCCAGCGCCCCCGCCGCCGACGGCCGTTCCGTCGACACCGCCCGGGCAAAGGCCCCCAGTGGCAGCCCCGTCGCGATCAACGGCCAGCTCAAGGTCTGCGGCACCAAGCTCTGCAACCAGTCGGGCAAGCCGATCCAACTGCGCGGCATGTCCACGCACGGCCTCCAGTGGTACCCGCAGTGCGTGACCAACGGCTCCCTCGACGCCCTGGCCAAGGACTGGAAGGCCGACGTCCTGCGGATCTCCATGTACGTCCAGGAGGGCGGCTACGAGACCAACCCGCGCAAGTTCACCGACCTGGTCCACTCGATCATCGAGCAGGCCAGCGCACGCGGCATGTACGCGATCGTCGACTGGCACATGCTCAGCCCCGGCGACCCGCACCACAACCTCGCCCGCGCCAAGACCTTCTTCACCGAGATCGCCCAGCGCCACAACAACAAGAAGAACGTGATCTACGAGATCGCCAACGAGCCCAGCGGCGTCTCCTGGTCCCGGATCAAGAGCTACGCCGAGCAACTGATCCCGGTGATCCGCCAGCAGGACCCGGACGCCCCGGTCCTCGTCGGCACCCGCGCCTGGTCGTCCCTCGGCGTCTCGGAGAGCTCCAACGAGTCCGAGGTCGTGAACAACCCGGTGAACGCCGGCAACATCATGTACACCTTCCACTTCTACGCCGACTCGCACCGGGACGAGTACCTGAACACCCTCGCCCGCGCCGCCGACCGGATCCCGATGTTCGTCACCGAGTTCGGCACCCAGAACTACGCGGGCGAAGGCGCCAACAACTTCACCGTGTCCCAGCGCTACCTCGACCTGATGGCGAGCAAGAAGATCAGCTGGGTCAACTGGAACTTCTCCGACGACCACCGCAGCGGCGCCGTCTTCACGTCAGGCACGTGCAACAGCAACGGACCGTGGACCGGGACCTCCCGGCTCAAGGAGGCCGGCGTCTGGATCCGCGACCGGATCAGGACCCCGGACGACTTCCGGACCTCCCAGAACCCCTGAGAACCTCCTGACCTGCGCCAGTACGCACCACCCACGCCCGCCCCGGGACACCCCGTGTGATCCCATGGGGCGGGCGTGCCCCATGGACGTCCCATGGATACGGTGCGCACGACGCGAGGCAGGAGTTACCCGTGACCCCCTACCGGCAGCCCGGAGTCCGGCTCACCGACCACCGCTTCACCGTCCCCCTGGACCACGCGGCCCCGAACGGCGAAACGCTGGAGCTCTTCGGACGCGAGGTCGTCGACCCCGCGCGCGCCGGCGACGACCTGCCCTGGCTGGTGTACCTGGAGGGCGGCCCCGGCTTCGGCGCCCTGCGCAGCATCGGCCGCGAGGCGTGGCTGGAGCGGGCGCTCAAGGACCACCGCGTCCTGCTGCTCGACCACCGCGGCACCGGCGCCTCCACCCCGCAGAACCGCCGGACACTCGCACACCTGCCCACCGACGAGGCCCGGGCCGACCACCTGGCGCACTTCCGCGCCGACTCCATCGTCCGCGACTGCGAACTGGTGCGCGCCCGGCTCACCGGCGGCGCCCCCTGGAGCGTCCTCGGTCAGAGCTTCGGCGGCTTCAGCGCCACCCACTACCTGTCCGCCGCGCCCGAGGGGCTGCGGGAGGTCTTCATCACCGGCGGCCTGCCCTCGCTCGCCCACCACGCCGACGACGTCTACCGGGCCGCGTACCCCCGCATCGAGCGCAAGGTCGCAGGCCACTACGAGCGCTACCCCATGGACGTGGAGCGCGCCCGCCGCATCACCGCCCACCTCGCCGAGCACCGCACCGTACTGCCCGGCGGCTACGTCCTGACCCCCGAGGCGTTCCAGTCCCTCGGCATCATGCTCGGCGCCAGCACCGGCAGCCACCGACTGCACCACCTGTTGGAGAACGCCTTCGTCCGGGTCGGCGACCGCCACGAACTGGCCGACGCCTTCCAGGAGTCCGTACTCGCCGCACTGTCCTTCGCCGGCCACCCCATCTACGCCCTGCTGCACGAAGCCATCTACGGACAGGACGAGCGGCCCACCGCCTGGTCGGCCGAGCGCGTCCGCGCCGAGTTCCCGCAGTTCGACGCCGTTGCGGCGCTGGAGGGCGACGGACCCGTCCTGTTCACGGGCGAGACCATCCACCCCTGGCACTTCGACGTCGACCCGTCGCTGCGACCCCTGAAGGAGGCCGCCGACCTGCTGGCCGCCCGCACGGACTGGGCGCCCCTGTACGACGCGGAGCGACTGGCCGCCAACGAGGTGCCCGTGGCCGCCGCGATCTACCACGACGACATGTACGTCGACACCGCACACTCGCTGCGCACCGCCCGCACCATCCGCGGGCTGCGCACCTGGGTCACCGACGAGTACGAGCACGACGGCCTGCGGGCCGACGGACCGCGCGTCCTGGACCGGCTCATCGGCCTCGTCCGGGGCGAGGTCTGACGACCCCCGGCGGCGCCGGGAGGGGTCGTATCCTGCGATCATGACCGAAGCCACGGACCCCAGCGCCCAGCTCGAACCGATGCCCGAGGACTGGCGGCGCGCCCTCGCGGTCGTCGCGCACCCCGACGACCTGGAGTACGGCTGCGCCGCCGCCATCGCGGGCTGGGTCGACGGCGGGCGGGAGGTCGCCTACCTCCTCGCCACCCGGGGCGAGGCGGGCATCGACACCCTCAGCCCGGCCGAGTGCGCCCCGCTGCGCGAGCGGGAGCAGCGCGCCAGCGCGGCCGTCGTCGGCGTCTCGACGGTCGAGTTCCTGGACCACCGGGACGGAGCCATCGAGTACGGCACCGCGCTGCGGCGGGACATCGCCGCGGCCATCCGCCGCCACCGGCCGGAACTCGTCATCACCCTCAACCACCGCGACACCTGGGGCGGCACGCACTGGAACACCCCCGACCACCGGGCGGTCGGCCGGGCGACCCTGGACGCCGCGGCGGACGCGGGCAACCGCTGGATCTTCCCCGAGCTGGTCGAGGAACAGGGCCTCGAACCGTGGAACGGGGTGCGCTGGGTCGCCGTCGCCGGATCCACCTCGCCCACGCACGCCGTGGACGCCACGCCCGGCCTTGAGCGCTCGGTCGAGTCCCTGCTGGCGCACCGCACGTACATCGAGGTCCTGACCGACGAGGACCCCGAGGCGTACTGCCGGGCCTTCCTCCTCGGCAACGCGGAGGAGTCCGGCCGACGCTTCGGCGGGCGGCCCGCCGTCACCTTCGAACTCTTCCCGCGCTGACGACGGGCGGCGCACGGCGCCGCGGGCGAGGCGGCGGTCAGGGCGAAAACCGTTTGCCGCCGCTCACGGGGCGCGGCCACCATTCCCGGATGGTCTCTGCATCCCGTACGCCCGAACCCTTCCCCGGCGACGGCCGCGCCGGCATCGACGCCGCCCTGGTGCGCCGGCTGATCGCCGCCCAGTTCCCGCAGTGGAGCGGGCTCACCGTGGCACCGGTCCAGCTCGACGGCTGGGACAACCGGACCTATCGACTCGGCGACGAGATGACCGTACGGCTCCCGACGGCCGAGCAGTACGCCCTGGCGATCCCCAAGGAGACGACGTGGCTGCCGGCGCTCGCGCCGGCGCTGCCCGTCCCGATCCCGCCGATCGTGGCGCAGGGGGCGCCGGGCGAGGGCTATCCGCACGACTGGTCGGTCCGCGGCTGGTTGGACGGCGAGGTCGCCCGCCCCGAGCGCATCGACCACCTGCCCGACTTCGCGGTGGCTGTCGGCGACTTCCTGCTCGCGCTCCAGTCCGTCGACGCGACCGGTGGCCCCGCGGCGGGGCGGCACAGCTTCCACCGCGGCGCCCCGCCGGCCTTCTACGACGACGAGACCCGCGCAGCGCTGGCCGCACTCACCGGCCGCATCGACACGGAGCGGGCCGCCGCCGTGTGGCAGGAGGCGCTGGACGCGCCGTGGCGGGGGCGACCCGTGTGGTTCCACGGCGACTTCGCCGTGAACAACCTGCTGATCAAGGACGGCAAGCTGGCTGCCGTCATCGACTTCGGCACCTGCGGCGTCGGGGACCCGGCCTGTGACCTGGTGATCGCCTGGACGCTGTTCGCCGGGCCCAGCCGCGAGGCGTTCCGGGACACCGTGGACCTGGACGACGCCATGTGGGCCAGGGCCCGCGGCTGGGCCCTGTGGAAGGCCCTGATCTGCCTCGCGGAGCTCGTCGACGCCGAAGGCGCCGACGACGCGGCCGCGGCCGCGGGCCACCGCCGCGTCATCGAAGAAGTCCTCGCCGACCGGGCGCTCCACGGCTGACGTCCACGCCGGCGCGTGCACATGGCGTCTGCGGCCCGGTGGTGGGCTTGTCGCGCAGTATCCCCGCGCCCCTCAACACCTCACCCCAGCCCGCAGACGAGTGCCGGACGGACGCGAAACAGGGGCGCGGGGATACTGGGCGGACGACCACGACGCGCCCGCAGAGACCAACACTCCCGCGGTGCCACGGCGGCTCCGTCCAGCGGCACCGCAGACGGGACTCTGCGGACACGACCTCCCAAGGCATGAGACCTAGGCCGCCGGCAGTTGGTCCGGGGTCGGGTACGAGTCCTGGGCGCCGGGGCGGGTGACCGCCGCCGAGCCCACCCGCACCGCGTAGCCGGCCGCCGCGGCCAGGCCCTCGCCGAGGCCGAGCCGCCACGCCAGCGCCGCGGTGAAGGCGTCGCCCGCCCCCGTCGTGTCGACGGCCGTCACCCGTGGGCTGTCGACCCGGGCGCAGACCTCGGTGCGGCCGTCGGCGACGATCGCGCCCGCCGACCCGAGGGTGACCACCACGGACCGCGGTCCCAGCGACATCAGCCCGAGGACCCAGTCCCGCGGCTCGCCCCCGGCGCTCGGGCCCAGCAGCACCCGTGCCTCGTGCTCGTTGACGACGAGCGGATCGCAGGCGGCCAGGACTTCGGCGGGCAGCGCGGCGGGTGGGGAGGGGTTGAGGACGAAGCGGCTCCCGGGGCCGAGCGTGCGCACCGTTTCGACGACCGCGTCCAGCGGGATCTCCAACTGCGTCGACACCACCCGCGCACCGCGGACCAGGGGCGCCGCGGCCCGGACGTCGGCGGGGGAGAGCAGGGCGTTCGCGCCCGGGGACACCACGATGCTGTTGTCCCCCGAGGTGTCCACGGTGATCAGTGCGACCCCGGTGGGCCCGCCGCCGACGAGGACCCCGTCGACGTCCACGCCCGCGGCCCGCTGGGAGGCGACCAGCAGTCGCCCGTAGTCGTCGTCCCCGACCCGCGCGAGCAGGGCCGTGCGGGCGCCCAGGCGGGCGGCGGCCACCGCCTGGTTGGCGCCCTTGCCGCCCGGGTGGACGGCGAGCGGGGAGCCGAGCACGGTCTCCCCGGCGCTCGGCCGCCGCTCCACACCGATCACCAGGTCGGCGTTGGCCGACCCCACGACCAGCAGTTCATGGACGTGCATCGCTCTCCCTCCGATGGCCCGGATCAGTCGAAGTCGGCGACGTTGCGCGCCGTGACGACCTTCACCGGGACCTTGACCTCGCCGGGTACGTCCTCGTCTCCGGCGGCCTCGATCGCGTTCCGTACCGCGATCTTGCCCAACTCCCTCGGCTGCTGGGCGACGGACGCGTACAACGTGCCCTGTTCCACAGCCTTCAGTCCGTCCGGGGTGCCGTCGAAACCGACGACGGCCACCTGCGATCCGGCCCGTGAACCCAGCGCCCTGACCGCGCCCAGCGCCATCTCGTCGTTCTCCGCGAAGACCCCGTCGACGTCCGGATTCGCCTGGAGGAGGTTGGCCATCACGTCCAGGCCCTTGGCGCGGTCGAAGTCGGCGGGCTGCGAGGCCACGACCCGGATGCCCGGGTGGCGCTTGATGCCCTCGCTGAAGCCCTGGCCCCGCTCACGGCTCGCGGAGGTGCCCGGGGTCCCCTGGAGGACCACGACCTCGCCCCGGCCGCCCAGCTTCTCGGCGAGCGCGTCGGCCGCCTGTCGACCGCCGGCCACGTTGTCGGACGCCACCAGCGTCACCGCCTCCGCCTTGTTGACGCCCCGGTCGGCCGCGACGACCGGGACGTCCGCCTCGTTGGCGCCGCGCACGGCGGGCGCGACCGCATCGGAGTCGACCGGGTTGACGATCACCGCGGCCACCCCGGAACTGGTGAAGTTCTGGAGGTGGTTGGCCTGCTGGGACGCGTCGTTCTGGGCGTCGGTGACGGTCAGCTCGACCCCGCGGGCCTTCGCCTCCGCCTCGGCGCCCTGCCGCATCTGCACGAAGAACGGGTTGTTCAGGGTCGACAGCGACATGCCGATGCGGGTCGTGGAGGTGCCGGAGCCGCGGTCCCACAGCGACAGCCCGCCCACGATCGCGGCCGTGCACACCGCGGCGACGGCGCACGTCACGGGCTTGCCGCGCAGCCCACGGCCCGGGCTCCCGCCGCTCGGCGCACCGCCCGAGGTGGCGCCCGCCTTGCGCCGCACCGTGTCCAGCAGCACCGCGAGCGCGATGACCACGCCGATGACGACCTGCTGCCAGAACGCGGAGACGGACAGCAGGTTGAGCCCGTTGCGCAGCACGGCGAGGATCAGCGCACCGATCAGCGTCCCGGAGGCCCGGCCGACGCCGCCCGCCAGCGACGCGCCGCCGATGACGACCGCGGCGATCGCGTCCAGTTCGTACCCCTGGGCCGCCTGCGGCTGCGCGGACGAGAGCCGGGACGCCAGCACCACGCCGGCGACGGCCGCGAACAGCCCGGAGAGGGCGTACACGACGACCTTGTGCCGGGTGACCCGCAGCCCCGAAAGGCGCGCCGCCTCCTCGTTGCCGCCGATGGCGTACAACGAGCGCCCGAGATAGGAGCGGTTGAGGATCAGCGCGGTCAGCAGCCCCATGGCGACCATCACCAGGACGGGCACCGGCAGCCAGCCGCCGAGGGTGTCGCCGATGCGCGACACCGCATCGGGGAAGGCGATCGGGCTGCCCTGGGAGATGACCAGCGACAGGCCGCGGCCGATGGACAGCATCGCCAGCGTCGCGATGAACGGCGGCAGCTTGCCGTACGCCACGAGGGCGCCGTTGACCAGGCCGCAGGCGATGCCGGTGGCGACGGCCAACAGCACCGCGATCCACACCGGCACCCCCTCCGACGTCGCCAGCCACGCCAGCACCGTCGCCGACAGGGCCGCCACCGACCCCACGGACAGGTCGATGCCGGCGGAGACGATGACGAAGGTGACGCCGAAGGCGAGGATCGCGGTCACGGCCGCCTGCACGCCCACGTTCAGCAGGTTCTGGGTGGTCAGGAAGTCACCGGAGAGCAGGGACAGCGCCACCACCAGGACCACCAGGGCGGTCAGCGCTCCGTTGTCGAGCAGGATGCGGCCGAGGGCCCGGCCGCCGCCTGCGCCGGTCGCCTTCGGGGCGGTGTCAGTGGTCACGGGAGTCCTCGCCTTCGTGGGTCACGGTCGCAGCGGTCGGCGCCGCCCGGTCGGGCGGGGGCGCCCCGCTCACGGCGAGCGCCATCACCGCGTCCTGCGTCGCCTCGTGGGAGGCGAGTTCACCGGCGATCCGGCCCTGTGCCATCACCAGGACCCGATCGCTCATGCCGAGCACCTCCGGCAGGTCGCTGGAGATCATCAGCACCGCGTGGCCGGCGTCCGTCAGATCGTTGACGAGCCGGTAGATCTCGACCTTCGCGCCGACGTCGATGCCGCGCGTGGGCTCGTCGAGGATCAACACCCGCACCTCGCCCAGCAGCCACTTGCCGATGACGACCTTCTGCTGATTGCCGCCGGACAGGGTGCGCACCGACTGGTCGAGCCCGGCCATCCGCACCCCGAGCCGTCCGGCGATCCGGTCCGCCGCGGTACGCAGCGCCGCCCGGTCCACCAGCCCCGCGCGGGTCGCCGACCGCAGCGTGACCAGGGCGAGGTTGTCCGCCACCGACGCGTCCAGGACCAGTCCCTGGCCCTTGCGGTCCTCCGGCACCAGCCCGATGCCCGCGGCCATCGACGCGCCCACGTCGTGCTGCGGCACCCGCACCCCGGCGACCTCCACCGTCCCGCCGTCGTACGGATCGGCGCCGAAGACCGCCCGGGCCACCTCGGTGCGTCCCGCGCCGACCAGTCCGGCGAGCCCGACGACCTCACCGGCCCGCACCTCGAAGCCGACGTCCCGGAAGGCGCCCCCGCGGGTCAGCCCGTCGACGCGGAGCAGGACCTCGCCGGCGCCGTCGTGGCGCCGCGGGTACTGCTGGGCGATGTCCCGACCCACCATCAGCCGCACCAGCTCGTCCTCGGGAGCGGACGCGGGCACCCGGCCCACGCTCCGGCCGTCCCGCAGCACCGTGACCCGGTCGCCGAGGGCGGCGATCTCCTCCAGGTGGTGGGTGATGAAGACGACGCCGACGCCGTCCGCGCGCAGCGTGCGCACGATGGCGAACAGCCGCTCCACCTCCTGTGCGGTGAGGACCGCGGTGGGCTCGTCCATGATCAGGACGCGGGCGTCCAGGCTGAGCGCCTTGGCGATCTCCACCATCTGCAACCGGGCGATGCCGAGGTCCTTGACCTTTGTCCGCGGCGGTACGTCGACGCCGACGCGCCGCAGCAGGGCGGCGGCTTCGGCCTCCATCCGCCGGCGGTCGACCAGCCCGAACCGACGCGGCTGACGGCCCAGGAAGACGTTCTCGGCGACGCTGAGTTCGGGGACGAGGGTGAACTCCTGGTGGATGGTGGCGATGCCGAGGCGCTCGGCGTCCTGGGCGCCCTGGATGCGCACCTGAGCGCCGTCCACGAGCACTCGCCCGGAGTCCGGGCGGTGCGCCCCGGACAACACCTTGATCAGGGTGCTCTTGCCGGCGCCGTTCTCGCCGAGCAGGACGTGGACCTCGCCCGCGCGCAGGTCGAAGTCGACCCCGTCGAGCGCGACGACGCCCGGGAACTCCTTGCGGACGCCTTCGACGCGCAGCAGTTCGCGCGGCGCGTCCGCGCGGGCGTCGCTCGCCGCGGCCTTCGACGCTGACGGCGATGACGACGATGACGGATTCATCGGGGGGCCTCCTCGCGCTGGTCCTCACCGGGGCGGGGCGAGCGGCCCTCGCCGCAGGAGCGGCGCACCACGAGCTCGGCGGGCAGGGTCACGGACGCGGGGGAGCGGCCTTCGATGCGGTCGACCAGCGCCCGTACGGAGGCCCGGCCCAACTCCTCCGTGGGTTGGGCGACGGCGGTCACCGGCGGCGCCGTGTGGACGAACCACGGGATGTCGTCGAAGGCGGCGAGGGCGATGTCGTCGGGCACGGTCAGCCCGTGGGCCCGGATCGCGTCCAGCGCGCCGAGCGCCATCAGGTTGTCGGCCGCGAACACCGCCTCGGGCGGCTGCGGCAGGGCGAGGAAGCCCTCCATGGCCCGTCGGCCGCTCGCGGCCTGGAAGTCGCCCTGGCCGATGTACGCGTCCGGCAGCGCCAGACCGAACTCCCGCAGCCCGGCGCGGAAGGCGCTGACGCGTTCGCTGCCCGTGGTGGTCGACGCGGGGCCCTGGATGATGGCGAGCCTGCGGTGGCCGATGGCGTGCAGATGGGCGACGAGGGCGCGGACCGCCGCGGTGCCGTCGGCCCGGACGACGGGGACGTCGAGGCCCGGGATCCAGCGGTCGACGAACACCATCGGGGTGCCGGCACGCACCGCCTCCAGCATCAGGGGCGAGCCGCCGTCGGTGGGGGAGACCAGCAGTCCGTCGATCCGGCGGTCCAGCAACGTGCGGACGTGGTGGTCCTGGAGCGCGGGCTGCTCGTCGGCGTTGCCGATGATCACGCTGTAGCCGAGCGCCCGCGCCTCCTCCTCCACCGCGCGCGCCAGGGCGGTGAAGTACGGGTTGAGCACATCGCTGATGACCAGGCCCAGGGTGTGCGTCTGGTGGGTGCGCAGTGAGCGCGCGACGGCGTTCGGGCGGTAGCCGAGCGCTTCGACGGCCGCCAGGACCTTGGTCCGTGCGCCGGGGCTGACCGACGGGTGCCCGTTGAGGGCCCGCGACACGGTGGCCGCGGACACTCCGGCCCGTGCCGCCACGTCCTTGATGCTCGCCATGGCCGGATCACCTCCCCTCTGGGATCGGGAAACGTCCTGTAATCGATTCCAAGAGGGATTGGAATCGATTACATTCGCGGGTGGCAAGGGCTCGAAACCGGATCGTGATCTGCCGCTGCCCCACCGCCCGTCGCGACGAACCTTCCGTGACCGGACACATTGACAAAAGGTGTTTGCCGCTTTTGCAATGGACCCATGGCTGACGGAGAGCGGGACGGCGATCAGGTGCCCGGCATCGGGGACGTGTTGAACGAGGTGGGGCCGCGGCTGCGCCGCATCAGACGGGAGCGCGGGGCCACTCTCGAAGCCCTCTCCGAGGCCACCGGCATCTCCGTGAGCACCCTGTCCCGGCTGGAGTCCGGCGGGCGCCGCCCCAGTCTCGAACTGCTCCTGCCCATCGCCCGCGCCCACCGGCTGCCCCTGGACGAACTGGTCGGCGCGCCCCCGGTCACCGACCCGCGGGTGCGCGCCAAGCCCATCGTCCGCGGCGTGCGCACTCTGTGGCCGCTCACCCGCCGCCCCGGCGGCCTCCAGGCGTACAAGGTGGTCCAACGGCCCGACCCCGGCGAGCCCGAGCCGCGGACCCACGAGGGGTACGAGTGGCTGTACGTGCTCTCCGGACGGCTGCGGCTGGTCCTCGGCGACCACGACGTGGTCCTGGGGCCGGGCGAGGCGGCCGAGTTCGACACCCGGGTGCCGCACTGGTTCGGCGCGGCCGGTGACGAGCCGACGGAGTTCCTGAGCCTGTTCGGCCCGCAAGGGGAGCGGATGCACGTCAGGGCCCGCCCCAAGACCTCCTGACCGAAGGGTCGTCGGGTTCTCGCCGCGGCCGTGGCGGGTCGTCGCCACAGGTCGTCCCGGGGCTTCCCGGGGCGACAAGCGACCGCTTAGCATGCCCGGAGTCCGGTACCGCCGACGCTCCGTGGAGGCGTGAGTGATGCAGACAGGGCGAGCACGTCGTCGTATCCGAGGGGCCGTAGGGTGAGCGCCGTCGACGCCGCGGCGCTGCTCTCCCGCACCCGGGCCCTCCTCGCCGCCCATCCGCCGTCCACCACCGCCCGGGACGCCTTCCTCAAGGCCCGCTTCGACGCCGGACTCGCCTGGGTCCACTACCCCGAAGGGCTCGGCGGCCTCGCCGCCCCGCGTGCCCTCCAGGCCGTCGTGGACGCGGAACTCACCGCCGCCGGCGCCCCCGACAACGACCCCCGCCGCATCGGCATCGGCCTCGGCATGGCCGCCCCGACGATCCTCGCCCACGGCTCCGACGCGCTGCGGCAGCGCTTCCTGCGCCCGCTGTGGACCGGCGAGGAGGTGTGGTGCCAGCTCTTCAGCGAACCGGGCGCCGGCTCCGACCTCGCCGCCCTCGCCACCCGCGCGGTCCGCGACGGCGACCACTGGCGGGTCACCGGGCAGAAGGTGTGGACCTCCGGCGCCCACCTCGCCCGCTGGGCCATCCTCGTCGCCCGCACCGACCCCGACGTCCCCAAGCACCGGGGCATCACCTACTTCGTCTGCGACATGACCGACCCCGGCGTCGACGTGCGTCCGCTGCGCCAGCTCACCGGCGAGGCCGAGTTCAACGAGGTCTTCCTCACCGACGTGGCGATCCCCGACGCCCACCGCATCGGCGCCGTCGGCGACGGCTGGCAGGTGGCCCGCACCACGCTGATGAACGAACGCGTCTCCATCGGCGGCATGCGGCTGCCCCGCGAGGGCGGCATGATCGGCAAGGCCGTCGCCACCTGGCGCGACCGCCCCGAACTGCGCACCCACCACCTCCACCAACGCCTGCTCGCCCTGTGGGTGGAGGCCGAGGTCGCCCGGCTCACCGGCGAACGGCTGCGCCAGCAACTGGCCGCCGGCCGCCCCGGGCCCGAAGGCAGCGCCGTCAAGCTCGCCTTCGCCCGGCTCAACCAGCGGATCAGCGGCCTGGAGGTGGAGCTGCGGGCCGACGAGGGGCTGCTGTACGACGACTGGACGCTGCGCCGCCCCGACCTCGTGGACTTCACCGGCCGCGACGCCGGCTACCGCTATCTGCGCACCAAGGGCAACTCCATCGAGGGCGGCACCAGCGAGGTGCTGCTGAACATCGTCGCCGAACGCGTCCTCGGACTGCCCTCCGAACCGCGCGACGACAAGGACACCGCCTGGAAGGACCTCGCCCGATGAGCGACGCCGTGCCCACGAGCGACCCGGTCCCCGCCGCGCCCCCGCCCCACGAGGGCGACCTGCGCTACTCCCAGGCCGAGGACGACCTGCGCGCCGCGGTGCGCGCCGTGCTCGCCGACCACGTGGGGCCGGACGGCACGGCGCCGCTGCTCGCCCGCGCCGAGGCGGGCCGGCCGTACGACCCGGACCTGTGGCGCACCCTCGCGGTGGACGTCGGCGCGGCCGGGCTCCTCGTCCCCGAGGAGTTCGGCGGCGCCGGCGCCGGGCACCGCGAGGCCGCGGTGGTCCTGGAGGAATTGGGACGGGCGGTGACCCCGGCGCCGTATCTGACGGGCTGCGTCATGGCGACCGAGGCGCTGCTCACCCTGGACACCGGCCGCAGCGTGGTGGCGGAGCTGCTGGCCGCCGTGGCGTCCGGGCGCACGACGGCCGTCCTCGCCGTCCCCTTCGCAGCCTCCCCGTGGACGCCGCCCGCACCCCTCCACGGCCCCGACGGCTGTGTGAGCGGCGTCGCGGACGTGGCCGCCGCCACCGCCCTCCTGGTGCACCGCACCGACGGCCTGTACGCGGTGGACACCGCCGACGCCCACCGGTCCGCCCTCACCCCGCTCGATCTGACCCGCCCGCTCGCCGTCGTCGCCCCCGGGACGGGCGGACGCCTGATCGCCGGCCCGGCCGAAGCCGCCGAAGCGGTGCGCCGGGGCCTGCTCGCCGGGGCCGGACTGCTCGCCTCCGAGCAGGTGGGCGTCGCCGAGTGGTGCTTGGAGCAGGCCGTACGGCACACCCGCGAGCGCCACCAGTTCAACCGGCCCGTCGGCTCCTTCCAGGCGCTCAAGCACCGCATGGCCGAGCTGTGGCTGACAGTGGTATCCGCCCGCGCCGCCGCCCGGAACGCGGCCGACGCCCTCGCCACCGCCAGCCCGGACGCTCCGGTTGCCGTGGCCGTCGCCCAGGCGTACGCCTCCGACGCCGCCGTGCACGCCGCCGAAGAGTGTGTCCAACTGCACGCCGGCATCGGCATGACCTGGGAACACCCCGTGCACCTGTACCTCAAGCGGGCCAAATCGGCCCAGCTCGCGCTCGGTTCGCCCGGCGCCCACCGCGACGCCCTGGCCGCACTCGTCGACCTGCCCGCGCCCTGACCTTTCCCACGTCAGGGGCCCCAGTGCCCAGTGCCCTTTACATGTTGTTTAATTGCGAGGCGTTCGCAACAACAGGTGATCTTTATTAGGGGTGTGGGTGCCGTGTCCGTCCCGTCAGCACGACCGGTTCGTCCGGCCCGTTCCAACAACCGTGCACGCAGGGTGACGACCGTCGCCCTGGCCGCCGCGCTCACCGCGGGCGCCGCCGCCTGCTCCAACCCCGACAGCGGTTCGTCGGGCAAGGGGGGCAAGGACTCCGCCGTCGTCGGCATCGCCACCGAGCCCGAGAGCCTGAGCCCGCTGCTCGGCTTCGGCAAGGACGGCAACTCCAAGCTCTTCGACGGCCTGCTCGCCCTCGGCGCGGACATGAAGCTCCAGCCGGCGCTCGCCGCGAAGCTCCCCGTCGTCAGCGAGGACCGGCTCACCTACACGTACACCCTGCGCAAGGGCGTCGCCTTCAGCGACGGCAAGCCGCTCACCGCGAAGGACGTGGTCTTCACCTACAAGACCGTCCTCGACCCGAAGACGAACAACCCGTCCAAGTCGGAGCTCGACGCGCTGAAGGACGTCCGGGCCACCGGCGACGACACCGTGGTCTTCACCCTGAAGTACCCGTACGCGCCGTTCGCCCGGCGGACCGTCCACCCGATCGTGCCCGAGCACGTCCTGGCCGGCCAGGACGTCAACACCGGCGCCTTCACCACCAAGCCCGTCGGCACCGGCCCGTACCTCCTCGCCGACTGGTCCCGCGGCGAGAAGATCTCCTTCAAGGCGAACCCGAAGTACTGGGGCGGCGCGCCCGAGGTGAAGAAGTTCACCATGGCCGTCATCAAGGACGACGACGTGCGCGCCACCCGGCTGCGCGCGGGCGACCTCGACGGCGCCATCCTCCCGCCGAACCTGGCCGAGGGCTTCAAGGGCGACAAGGGCAGGAAGACCCACACCGCCACCACGTACGACTACCGCACGGTGACCCTGCCCACCCACAACAAGGTGACCGGCGACCTCGCCGTGCGCCGCGCCCTCGACGTCGCCGTGGACCGCAAGGCCATGGTCGACCAGATCCTCGAAGGCGCCGGCAAGCCCGCGTACGGGCCCGTGCCCACCGACAGCGAGTGGTTCACCAAGGGCACCGAGCGCACCCGCGACCTCGACGCGGCGAAGAAGATCCTCGACGACGCCGGCTGGCGGCCCGGCGGCGACGGCATCCGGGTCAAGGACGGCGTACGGGCCGAGTTCCCGCTCTGGTACCCCGCCGGCGACAAGCTCCGTCAGGACCACGCCCTCGCCTACGCCTCCGACGCCAAGAAGGCCGGCATCTCGATCAAGACCCAGGCCGGCACCTGGGAGGTCATCGAGCCCCGGATGAAGCAGGACGCCGTCCTCGCCGGCGGCGGCTCGCCCGCGGACCCCGACTACGACCAGTACCAGCTGCTGACCTCCTCGCTGGCGGGCGACGGCTTCAACAACATGGCCTGGTACGCCAACCCGACCGTGGACCAGGCGCTCGTCCAGGGCCGCCAGAGCGGCGACCCCGCGGTGCGCAAGGCCGCGTACGACACCGTGCAGCGCGAGCTCCAGAAGAACCCGGGCTACACCTTCCTCACCCACATCGACCACGTCTACGTCGTCAACGACGCCTGGGACGGGCTGAGCACCCAGGTCGAGCCGCACGAGCACGGCCTGGCCTCCGGCCCCTGGTGGAACGTCGAGGACTGGAAGCCGAAGAAGTGACGACGGCCCTCAGCAAGGAGGAGGCGGCACCCCACACGGGGCGCCGCCTCCCCTGGGGTCCGATGGCCCGCATGGCGGGCCGCCGGGCCCTGTTCGCCGTGCCGGTCCTGCTCGTGGTGACCTTCGGCGTCTTCGCCGTCGCCGCGGCCTCCCCCTTCGACCCCGTCAAGGCGTACGCCGGCACCGCCGGACTCACCGCCACCCAGGAGAACCTGGACCAGATACGCGCCAACCTCGGCGTCGACCAGCCCCTCGTCTCGCGCTGGTGGAACTGGCTCACCGCCGCCCTCCAGGGCGACCTCGGCAACTCCACCGTGCTGCGCCAGCCCGTCGCCGACGCCATCGGCGAACGCGTCGGCTGGTCCCTGCTGCTGGCCGCCACCGCCTTCGCGTTCGCCGTGGTCCTCGGCACCGCCCTCGGCGTGCTGACCGCCCGCAACCGCGGCGGCTGGCTCGACCGCACGGTCAGCTCCGTCGCGTACACCCTCGAAGCCGCACCCGCCTTCTGGCTCGGGCTCCTCGCCATCTGGTTCTTCTCCCTGAAGCTCGGCGTGCTGCCCTCCGGCGGGCTCACCGACACCGCCAGCGACGTCGTCACCGCCGACCAGGTCGCCACCCACCTGGTGCTGCCCGCGGCCGTCCTCGGGATCTCCCAGATGCCCTGGTTCTACCTGTACGTGCGCCAGGGCGTCGGCGACGCCCTCGACGAGGACCCCGTCCGCGGCGCCCGCGCCCGCGGCCTCGGCGAGCGGTCCGTCATCCTCGGCCACGCCCTGCGCTCCGGAATGCTGCCCATGCTCACTCTCATCGGCTCCCGGGTCCCCGAGCTGATCACCGGCGCCCTGCTGGTCGAGACCGTGTTCAGCTGGCCCGGGATCGCCGCCGCCACCGTCGAGGCCGCCACCTCGGTCGACTTCGCCCTGCTCGCCGCCCTCACGGTGCTGGCCACCGCCGCCGTGCTGCTCGGCAACCTCCTCTCCGACCTGCTGTACGGACTGGCCGACCCGAGAGTGGGCTTCGATGGCTGAGCTCGTCTGGCGTTCGAACGGACGCACCCGCCGCTCCACCCGCACCGTCCGCGTCACCGTCTCCGCGGTGATCGTCGCCGCCGTGGTGCTGGCCGTCCTCGTCGTGCCGCCGATCGTGCAGCTCGACGAACAGGCCGTCGACCTCTCGCAGAAGCTTCAGCCGCCCTCGCTCGCGCACCCCTTCGGTACCGACGACGTCGGCCGCGACCTGCTGCTGCGCTGCATCTACGGGCTACGGATCTCCCTGTTGGTCGGACTGGTCGCCGCCCTCGTCGCCACCGTCGTGGGCACCCTCGTCGGCGCCGCCGCCGCGGCCTTCGGCGGCTGGGTCGACCGGGTCGTGATGCGGCTGGTGGACACCTTCTCCTCCGTGCCGCACCTGCTGCTCGGCATCTTCATCGTGGCGATGTTCCGCCCCGGGGTGTGGCCGGTGATCGCCTCCGTCGCGCTCACGCACTGGCTCTCCACCGCCCGCATCGTCCGCTCCGAAGTGCTCTCGCTGCGCTCCCGCCCCTACGTGGACGCGGCGATCTCCGGCGGCGCGTCGCGCTGGCGGGTCACCGTGCGCCACCTGGTGCCGGGAGTGCTGCCGCAGGCCGGACTGGCCGCGGTGCTGATGGTGCCGCACGCCATGTGGCACGAGTCCGCGCTCTCCTTCCTCGGCCTCGGGCTCCCCAGCCACCAGGCCAGCCTCGGCAACCTCGTGCAGAGCGCCCGCAGCTCCCTGCTCGCCGGCGACTGGTGGCCCACCCTCTTCCCCGGACTCTTCCTGATCGTCCCCACCCTCGCCATCGCCGGACTCGCCGGCGCCTGGCGGGAGCGGATCAATCCCCGCCGTCGATCGGAGCTGATGCTGTGAGCACCGTGCTGTCGGTACGTGACCTCTCCGTACGCTTCAGGATGCGCGGCGGGCGCCACATCGCCGCCGTCAGCTCCGCGAGCTTCGACCTCGCGGCGGGGGAGTGCCTGGCGCTGGTGGGGGAGAGCGGCTGCGGCAAGTCCGTCCTCGCCTCCGCGCTCCTCGGGCTGCTGCCCGGCAACGCCCAGACGGCGGGCACCGCGACCGTCGGCGACGTCGAACTCCTCGGCGCCGACGAACGCACCCTCGCCCGCACCGTGCGCGGACGGCTCATCGGCCTCGTCCCGCAGAGCCCGGCCGCCCATCTGACCCCGGTGCGGACCGTGGGCGCCCAGATCGAGGAGACCCTGCGGGCGCTGACCGGGACGCCGCGCAAGCAGGCCCGGGCGGCGGCGGTCGCCGCGGCCGAACGGGCCGCCTTCCCCGCCGACCACCTCGACCGCTATCCGCACGAACTCTCCGGCGGACTCGCCCAGCGCGCCGCGACCGCGCTCGCCCTCATCGGCGACGCCCCGCTGCTGCTGGCCGACGAACCCACCACCGGACTCGACCGCGACCTGGTCGAACGCACCGTCGACGAACTGCGCCGCCACGTCGACGACAGCACCTCCGGCCGCGCCCTGCTGATGATCACCCACGACCTGGCGGCGGCGGAGCGCATCGCCGACCGGGTCGCCGTGATGTACGCCGGCCGCATCGTCGAACTCACCGACGCCGACACCTTCTTCGGCGCCACCGGGCCCCGCCACCCCTACGCCCGCGGGCTGCTCGCCGCACTCCCCGAGCGCGACTTCGCCCCCGTCCCCGGGCTGCCGCCCGAACTGGGCGACCTCCCCGACGGCTGCGCCTTCGCACCCCGCTGCGAGCGCGCCACCGAACAGTGCGGCCTGCGCCCCGCCTTCACTGACGGCCTCGCCTGCCACCATCCGGCCGACCTGCTGACGAAGGAGGCCCACCGTGCTTGAACTGCACTCCGTCACCGCCGGGTACGACCGGACCGCACCCGCCGTGCGCGACGCCTCGCTGACCATCGTCCCCGGCGAGGCCGTCGGACTCCTCGGCCCCAGCGGCTGCGGGAAGTCCACCCTCGCCAAGGTCGCGGCCCTGCTGCACCCGCCGCGCTCCGGCCGGGTCGTCATCGACGGCGAGGAGGTCCGCGGCTGGCGCCACCGCGCCCCCCGCGAACTGCGCACCGCCGTCGGCGTCGTCTTCCAGCAGCCCCGGCTCTCCGCTGACCCCCGGCTCTCGCTGTACGACCTCATCGCCGAACCGCTGCGGGCCACCGGCCGTCGCGCCGAGGTGGTCGAGCGCCTGCCGGAGCTGACCGCCGCCGTCGGCCTCACCGACGAACTGCTGCGCCGGCGTCCGCACGAAGTGAGTGACGGCCAACTCCAACGCGCCTGTCTGGCACGGGCGTTGGTGTTGCGCCCGCGGTGGCTGGTCTGCGACGAGATGACCGCCATGCTGGACGCCTCCACCACCGCCGCGCTGGTCGCGGTCGTCGAGGCGTACCGCAGCGAGAGCGGAGCGGGGCTGCTCGCGGTGGGCCACGACGGGACGCTGCTGGAGCGCTGGTGCGACCGCACGCTGCGCTGGGACGAGGTGGCGGACCGCACGAAGGATCCGGCACGGACCTGAAGGAGTCGCCGAGCGCTCCGGACGGCCCCGCCGCCGGGCGGGAAGACCACGGATGAGCCGTCGGTGACCGGCCGTTGAACTCTTCGCCGCCCCCTCCCGCCGGCCGTCCGCCGCCGCACATACTCAGGTGTCCCTCCCGTCCCGTCGATCGCCATCGAACCGGAGGTCCACCGTGTCGACCACCCGTCGCCGTGCCGTCGCAACCCTCGCCGGAGCGCTCGCCGCGGGCGTCGCCGTCCCGACGGTCGCCGAGGCCGCCGAACGCCCTGGCCGCGGCGGGCAGCCGCCGCGCACCCGCCCGCTGCGCCGCGCCCACGCGCACAACGACTACCTCCACCCGCGCCCCCTGCACGACGCGCTCGCACACGGCTTCACCAGCCTGGAGGCCGACGTCTTCCTGGTGAACGGCGATCTGCTGGTGGCGCACACGCCCGCCGAACTCGACCCCGCGCGCACCCTGCGCTCCCTCTACCTGGACCCGCTGCTGGCCCGCGTCCGCGCCCACCACGGCGCCGTCTACCGGGGCCACCGCCGCCCGGTCCAACTGCTGGTCGACATCAAGGCGGACGGCGTCGCCTGCTACCTCGAACTCGACCGCCAACTGCGCGCGTACCGAAGGATGCTGACCCGCTGGTCGAACGGCCGCACACACCCCGGCGCGATCACCCCCGTCGTCTCCGGAGACCGGGCCGCCCGAGCCCCGATGGAGGCGCAGCGACAGCGGTACGCCGCGTACGACGGCCGTCTCGACGACCTCGGCGCTGCCGCCCCCGCCTCCTTCGTCCCGCTGATCTCCAGCAACTGGAACCAGAACTTCGGCTGGCAGGGCGTCGGTCCCTTCCCGCCGGCCGAACGCGCCCGACTGCACGCGCTGGTGACGGCGGCCCACCAACAGGGGCGGCGGATCCGGTTCTGGGCCACCCCCGACGCACCCGGCCCGGCCCGGGACGCCTTGTGGGGCGAACTGCTCGCCGCCGGCGTGGACCACCTCAACACCGACGACCTGGCGGGCCTGGAGCGCTTCCTGCGCAGCCACGACCGCGCCCTGTGACGCGCCAACCCGCGGATTCCGCCCGCACCTTGCCGACGTCCCGCCGTGACGCGCATGCGACAAGCCCACCACCGGCCGGTAGGGACCAACGCCTCCGCAGGGAATCGGCGGCTTCGTCCACACCACTCGTACGGCGGACACGCCACAGGGCCTGAGCCCTGCTCCGCTGCGCCAGACTGACCGCCGAATGCCACAAATCCGGCGTAATGAAGGCGGTTGGCGATGGCCATTTCGATTTCGGTGGTGCTGCTCCTGGTGGTGCTGGCGGTGATCTTCCTGCGCAACGGCGGGTTGAAGTTCTCCCACGCCCTGGTCTGCGCGCTGCTCGGCTTCTTCCTCGCGGGCACCAGCATGGCGCCCACGATCCACGAGGGCGTCGCGGCCACGGCCGAGGTCGTCAGCAGCCTCCAACCGTGACGTCCGGCGACCCGCGGAACCGGGCCGCGGAGCGGCGCCGACTCCGCTCCGGGGCCCGGTCCGCGTTCCGGTGACCACCCCGGAGGTCGTGGGAGGTCACCGGCCCGAGTCCCCGCCCGAGCAACGCCGGCCCAGGACGGGGCCGCCCCGCGGGGAACCGGAGCACCCCGCGGTGAGCCGCCCAGTGAACCTCCCGCGACGTTGCGACGAGGTTGCGTACCCGTCCCCGCACGCCCCCGGCCGTCACCCGACCGGATCAACGGCGCGACCGGTGAGGGGGAGATCACAGCGCATCCCGCACCGATGCGCTTGCGTGCCGGCCCGGGCGTGGCGAGGGTGCTGGTGTGAGCCAACACTTTGACGTCCTCGTCCTGGGAGCGGGCCCCGGCGGCTACACCGCCGCGGTGCGCGCCACGCAGCTCGGCCTCTCGACCGCCGTCGTGGAGGAGCGCTACTGGGGCGGCATCTGCCTCAACGTCGGCTGCATCCCCTCCAAGGCGCTCCTGCGCAACGCCGAGATGGTCCAGTTCGTCACGGGGGAGGCAGCCGACTACGGCATCTCCACCGGCGGCCCGGTCACGGTGGACTACGGGCCCGCCTTCCAGCGCAGCCGCAAGGTCGCCGACGGGCGCGTCAAGGGCGTCCACTACCTGATGAAGAAGAACGCCATCACCCAGTTCGACGGCCGCGGCACCTTCGTCGACGACCGCACGCTCTCCATCGCCCTGACGGACGGCGGCACCGAGACGGTGACCTTCGGCCACTGCGTCATCGCGACCGGCGCCAGCCCGCGGCTGCTGCCCGGCACCGCCCTGTCGGAGCGCGTGGTCACCTTCGAGAGCCAGATCCTCAGCGAGACCCTGCCCGCCAGCATCGTCATCGCCGGCGCGGGCGCCATCGGCGTGGAGTTCGCGTACGTCCTGCGCAGCTACGGCGTGGACGTGACGATCGTGGAGTTCCTCGACCGCCTCGTCCCGCTGGAGGACGAGGAGGTCTCCAAGGAGCTGGCCCGGCACTACCGCAAGCTCGGCATCAAGGTCCTCACCGGCACGGCCGTGGAGGCGATCGACGACTCCGGCGAACGCGTGCGGGTCACCGTGGCCAAGGGCGGCGAGCGCCAGGTGCTGGAGGCCGACAAGGTCCTCCAGGCCATCGGCTTCGCGCCGAACGTCGCCGGCTACGGCCTGGAGAACACCGGAGTGCGCCTCACCGAGCGCGGCGCCATCGACGTGGACGGCCGCTGCCGCACCAACGTGCCGCACATCCACGCCATCGGCGACGTCACGGCGAAGCTGATGCTGGCGCACGCGGCGGAGTCCATGGGCGTCGTGGCGGCCGAGACCATCGCCGACGCGGAGACCATGGAACTGGACTACGTGATGATTCCGCGGGCCACCTACTGCCAGCCGCAGATCGCCAGCTTCGGCTGGACGGAGGCACAGGCCCGCGAGCGCGGCCACGACGTCAAGGTGGCCAAGTTCCCCTTCACCGCCAACGGCAAGGCGCACGGCCTCGGACACCCGGTCGGCTTCGTGAAGATCATCAGTGACGACAAGTACGGGGAGATCCTGGGCGCCCATCTGATCGGCCCCGAAGTCACCGAACTCCTCCCGGAGTTGACCCTCGCCCAGCAGTGGGACCTCACCGTGCACGAGGTGGCGCGCAACGTCCACGCCCACCCCACCCTCGGCGAGGCGGTCAAGGAAGCGATCCACGGCCTGGCCGGACACATGATCAACATGTGACGCCCGCCCGTGCCGCCGTCAGGCGTCGCCCGGACGACACAGGGCCCGGTCGGCTCCGCCTTGGCGGGGAGCCGACCGGGCCCTTGCGCGGTCTTCGTGCCGCCTTACGACGACGTGACCCAACCGTGGCTCCTGGCCATCGCCAGCACGCACGCGCGCACCTGCTTGATCTGCAGGGACGTCAGCGTGTCCGAGCAACCGAGGAGCGCGTCCGTCAGCTCGGCGCTGAAGTCGGCCGCACTGTCGCCCTCGTGGTCGGACTCGCTGCGGAACGTGGGTGCCATGTCGTGGGAACGCGACTCGGATGCCGCCCGCGGGAGCTTGCGCGCCGTCGACTGGTGGATGAGCCGGATCTGGGACGCCTTGGGCCCCTTCTCGCCGTGCTCCAGGAAGAACTCCACGAAACTGCCGTCGTGGTACAGGTACTTCTCGTCCACCAGGTCGTTCGCGTGCATGAACACGTCGTCGCCCCCGTCGTCGGGAGCGATGAACCCATATCCACGGATCTCGTCGAACCGCAGGACCTTGCCCTTCAGCAACACACCACACCTCCACACCAAAAACAACGAACCAGCCGGCCCGCCACCTCTCGGCGGACCCGTGCGGCCCACCCTACCCGGCACCCCCGCGCCCGGGCAGGGGGTGCCCCGGTGGCTACTGACCGCCCCGCGCCTGCCGGGCTGCGGCGACGATCAACTCCCTGAGCCCCTCCTCGCGCGAGTCCGCCGTGACGCCGTAGTCGTGGCTGTGCGTGAACTGGGAGTGCGGGAAGAGTTCCTGCATCCAGACCGCGCAGTAGTGCCCCGGCATCAGGCAAGGCTCCAACTCGCAGTAGATCCGCGTCACGTGCTGTGGGTGCACGCCGGACGTGGACAGCCGCTGCCAGAGCTGTTCCTCGGGGTGCGGCTGCCCCGGGCCGGCCGTGTCCGTGACGATCTCGGTGCCGCCGCTGGCCGTGCGGAACTCGAACGCTGCGGAGAACGGGAAGTTCAGGGTGTGCCGCAGGTCGTCGAGGACCCGGGGCCACCAGCTCTCGCGGTCGGCGAAGGCCAACGCGTCCAGCGCCCGCAGCTCCTCGTTCAGCTCGGCGAACACGGCCGCCGCCCGCTCCAGCCCGTCCGCCGCGACGATCCGCGGCAGCGCCCGGTCCAGCGCGAGCAGACAGCGGTTCAGCGCCGCGACCGAGGAGTTGACGTACATGTCGGGAACGACCTCGGACAGGACGACGGCCTGCACGGCACCGTCGGGACGTACGCACAGCTGCGCCCCCCGGTCGTCCCCCAGCAGCAGCCAGCGCCCCATCTGGGCCGGCGGCAGGGGCGCACCGCTGCGCTCGGCGCAGCCGCGCAGGGTGGTGGGCTCGCCGCGCGGCACCGCCCGGAAGTACGGGGCGACGGCCACCGGCACCCCGGTGGCGACCAGCTCGGCGCGCGCCTCCTCCCGCGGCAGCACGGCCTCCGCCAGCGCGGCCTCGGAGAACCGTCGCATCCCCTCGTCGCCGAAGTGCGCGACCACGGGCTCCGGCGGCTGACTGCTGTCCACGTACGCTCCTGGAACTCTCGACTGCGGGGCCCCACCTTGTCACACCGGCACGGGCCACGTCAGCGGCGCGGAACCGCCCCGCGGCTCACCGGCCGCTGCCGACTCCCAGCGCCTCCTTGAGGAAGACCTTCACGTACCTGGGGGTGCCCTCGGTGGTGATGACCTCGACGGAGGAGCGGACGCTGCGGTCGTCGACGGCCTCCCGCACGAGGGCGTCCGCGAGGTCCCGGCGCGAGGTGAACCAGCCCGGGTGCCGCGCGTGGCAGACGACGTAGTCCGTGGTCTCCTCGGCGTCGAAGAGGCCGGAGGGGCGCACGATCGTCCAGTCCAGGTCGCAGGCGCGCACCAGGTCCTCCATCCGGCCCGCGTCCTCGTACAGCGTGCGCCCCATCCTGAGCAGCATCGGAACGATCACCTTGCGGAAGACGAGGGCCTCGCCGGGGGCGTCCACGTAGTTGGCCCCGATGGAGCTGACGCAGACCAGCCTCCGCACGCCGTGCCTCTCCATCGCCGCGACGACGTTCGCGGTGCCCTGCGAGTACACGGTCACGGGCTCCTTCGTGTACGAGGTGCCCACGGTGGAGACGACCGCGTCGTGGCCGGCCACCGCGCGGCCCACCGCCGACGCGTCGAGGACGTCCGCACCCGTCACCCGCAGCCGTGCGTGGCTCAGCGGGAACGCGTCGGGCCGGCGCGTCACGGCGGTGACGGAGTGGCCCTCGGCGAGCGCCTGTCGGGTGGCCAGGCGGCCGGTCGGTCCGTTGGCGCCGAAGATGACCAGCTTCACGGGTTCCTCCTGTGCGGTGTGCGGCGGGCGGGCGGCACGATCCATTCGTACGTCGATCGGGATACTCGAACGTCGGTCTAGTACCCGATCAATGTACCCCACCAACGTGCGGGTGGGCGGCGCCGGAAGGGCCGGCGCCGCCCACGAACCGCCGAGGAGCGCCCCTCACCCCCGCCCGATGTACGGCATCGTCGTCGGCAGCACCGTCAGGAACTGCACGTTGGTGTCCAGCGGCATGGAAGCCATCAGCAACAGCGACTCCGTGAAGCGCGCCACCGGAATCGTCGACTCCACCGCCCGCGACCCGTCCGCCTGCATCGCGGCCGGCTGCGGACTGCCGTCGACCGGCGTCACGTTGCCCACGTCGATCTGTCCGCACGCGATCTGGTACGGACGGCCGTCCAGCGACAGCCCCCGGGTCAGCCCGAGCACCGCGTGCTTGGCCGTGGTGTAGGCGATGGCGTGCGGACGCGGCGCATGCGCGGACGGCGCGCCGTTGTTGATGATCCGGCCGCCCTGGGGCGACTGGTCGCGCATCGTGCGGAACGCCTCCTGCGCGCAGAGGAAGGTGCCGGTGACGGTGGTGTCCATCACCCGGCTCCAGTCCTCGAAGTCCACGTCCGGGACCGGTCTGCGCGGCACCGCCGCGCCCGCGTTGTTGAACAGCAGGTCCAGCCGGCCGAAGTGCGCCCGCACGGCCTCGAAGAGCGCCGTGACCTGCGCCGGGTCGCTGATGTCGGTGGGCACCGCGATCACCCGGTCGGGCCCGGCGCCGGACAGCGCGACGGTCTCCTCCAGGGTCTCCTTGCGCCGCCCGGCCAGCGCCAGCGACCAGCCGTCGTCGAGCAGCGCGAGGGCCGCCGCCCGGCCCAGCCCGCTGCCGCCGCCGGTGACCAGACCGATCTTCGTCCGCTCCTGCGCCCGCTCGCTCATCGCTCGGCCATCCAGGCGCGCAGCACCCGACGGGCCAGCGGGCCCGGGGAGTCGACGTACGGCGAACGCCCGTGCAGCACCCGGCTGTTGCGGATCATCAGCAGATCACCCGCCTCCAGGTGCAGCCCGAAGGCGATCTCCGGCCGGTAGAGCACCTCGTCGAGGAAGTCGAGCGCGTCGAGCCGCCGCGGGTCGAGCTCCGCGGACGAACGCACCGTCCGGGTCTGGTAGTAGCAGCCGACCGTTCCGTCGTCCTGGGTGAACAGGATGGGGCTGACGACGATCTGCTCGCCCGCGCGACCGGTCCGGTCGAACGTCCACTCCTGCCGCAACAGCTCCAGCACGTCCGGCCGTTCGCGTTCGATGATGTCCTGCACGTGCCGTGCGCTGGCCAGCTTGGTGACGCCGCCCCCGTCCGCCGCCGGCTGGAGGCACAGCAGGCACAGCAGGTCGCAGGTGTCGCAGTGGAAGCCGAGCGCGGTGGCCCCGTCACCGTCGCGGTCCCGCAGCACGGTCCACAGGTCCCCCCGGGCGTTCTGCTCGATGGGGCCGCCCACCTCCGCGAGGAGGTACGTCAGCGCGGCCGTCAGTTCCGCATCGGACGCGGCGGGCGACATGAGGTTGCGCACGTTCACGAACCCCACGGCGTCCAGGCTGCTCTTGATGAACCCGCGCACGGTGGCGTACGCCGCCGTGCCCGCGTCCCAGCGCTGTGCGCTCGCGTCGGCCCACAGCAGCCGCCGGTCCTCGTCGGACACGGACAACGACCACACGCCGGGTGCGGACTCCAGGTACTCGCTGGTCCACCCGACGTCTCCGATGGTGGCTCCGGTCATGGTGCGATCACTCCTTTGAAGGTGGTGCAGGTGCGGACGTGCGCGTGCCGGGGTGCGGACTCACTCGGCCGCCGAGGCGACGGCCGTCGACCACAGCGCCAGCGCCTCGTCGATCTGCTCGGCCGTGACGATCAGCGCCGGAATCATCCGGACGACGTTGCCGTGCACGCCGCAGGTCAACAACAGCAGTCCGCGCTCGGCGCAGGCCCGTTGGACACGCTGGGCGGTGGCGGCGTCGGGGGAGCCGTCGGGGCGCGCGAACTCACTGGCCGCCATCAGCCCGCGCCCGCGCACGTCGACGACGGCGGGAGCGTCGGCCCCGGTCTTGCGCAACCCGTCCAGCAGCCGCCGGCCCTGCTCGGCGGCGTTGGCCACCAGGCCCTCGTCACGGATGACGTCGAGCGTGGCGAGCGCGGCGGCGCAGGCCACGGCGTTCCCCCCGTACGTACCGCCCTGCGAGCCCGGCCAGGCCCGGCTCATCAGCTCGGTCGGGGCGGCGATCGCGGACAGCGGGAAGCCGCTGGCCAGGCCCTTGGCGGTGATCACCACGTCGGGGACGACACCGGGGGAGTGCTGGTACGCCCAGAACGCCCCCGTACGGCCGAAGCCCGTCTGGATCTCGTCGACCACCAGCAGCATGCCGTGCCGGTCGGCCCGCTCCCGCAGCCCCGCCAGGAAGCCGTCCGGCGCCGGTACGTAACCCCCCTCGCCCAGCACCGGCTCGACGAACAGCGCGGCCGTCTCGGCGGGGGAGCTGACGGTCGCCAGCACGTGGTCGAGCCCGCGCAGCGCGTGCTCGACGGCCGCCTCCTCGCTCAGCCCGAGCCGGAACGCGTGCGGGAAGGGCGCCACCGCGACGCCGGGCATCAACGGGCCGATCCCGGCGCGGAACCGGGTGCCGGCGGTGGTCAGCGCCGCCGCCCCCATGGTCCGCCCGTGGAAGGAGCCGTCGAAGACGATCACGTTCTGCCGGCCGGTGGCCTGCCGGGCGAGCCTGAGCGCCGCCTCCACCGCCTCGCTGCCCGAGTTCACGTAGAACAGCGAGTCCAGGCCGTCGGGCAGCACCTCGCCGAGGCGGTCGGTCAGCGTGAGCAACTGGTCGTGCAGCACGGTCGTGTACTGGCCGTGGATCAGCCGACCCGCCTGCTGCTGCACGGCTTCGACCACCCGCGGGTGGCAGTGACCGGTGCTGGTCACGCCGACGCCGGCGGTGAAGTCCAGATAGCGGCGGTCGTCGGCGTCGTAGAGGTACATCCCCGCACCACGGGTGGCGAGCACCGGCGTGGCCTGCTTGAGCACCGGGGAGAGCTGGGGCATGGCGTCACTTCCTGACTTGTTCAAAGGGGGTGCAGGGTTTCGCGGATTCTCGGGGTTTCCCAGGAGGGTCTTCAGGAGGTCCTCAGGTGGAGGAGGGGACCGAGGCCGGGAGGAAGCCGACGTCGGTCGCCCACGACAGCGCGGCCGACCACCACTCGGGGGTCGGCTCCGGGAACCGCACCCCGAGCCGGTCGAGCACGCCCTGGGTCCAGGCGCCGTCGACGACGACCCGGCGGTCTTCGAGCTGGGACCAGGTCGAGGCGAGCCCGGCCACCGTCGGGTGGTGCTGCTCGGCCCGCGCCAGCGCCGCGGCGAAGGCCACGTCGTCCACCAGCCGGATCGGGTAGCCGTGGCGGACGATCCACGTCACGAGGTCGTCGTGGGCCACCGCGTGCGGCGTTTCGACGTGGTGGACGCCGGGGGCCGCGTGCGGATGCGTCGCGAGCGCCGCGATGCCCGCGGCCACCGTGTCGACATACGAGAACTCGAACGTGGTCGAGGGCCGGCTGGGCGCCGCACCGGCCAGCACGTACCCGCGGACGGTCTGATAGATCCGGTTGTCGCCGACGTTGCGCTGGAACGCGCCGGTCCGGCTGTGCGCCGCGATGTGACCGCTGCGGTGGACGAAGACCTGACGGCCCCCCGCGGCCCACGCCCGTACGGTTTCCTCGGCCCGGAACTTCACCCGCTCGTACGGGGTGCGAAAGCCCTGGCCGATGTGGAGGTCGGCCTCGCTGAACCGACGTGCTGCGCCCTCCACTTCGCCCGAGACGGCCAGCGTGGAGACGTGGTGCAGCGCGGCGCCCGCGGCGTGGGTGTCGATCCAGTCGAGCAGTCGGCGCACCCCGGCGTTGTTGGTCCGCTCCAACTCGACGGGCGAGGCCACCAGCCGGACGTCCGCGGCGGCGTGCACGACGACCCGGGCGGTACGGGCCCGGGCGAGCCCGGCGGGGGAGAGGCCGAGGCCCTCCGCGGTGATGTCACCGGCGACGACGTCCGCCATCGCGCCGACGTCGAGCCGCCGCACCGCCGCCGCGTCGCTCTCCCCGCGGACCAGGCACGTCACCCGCGCACCGCGCTCCACCAACTCGCCGAGCACGTGCCCGCCGAGATAGCCGGTCGCACCCGTCAGCAACACCGGCAGCGGCTCGCGCGCCACCCGCCACTCGCCGCGCACGGTCGGGGTGCCGGCGTGCAGCAGTTGACCGGAGGTCGACACCTCGGCCCGGACGTACCGCGCGGGCGCGGTGTCCGCGGCGGCGGCCACCGTGCGGGAGAACGCGGTGAAGATCTGCTCCGCGCTGTCGTGGGAGAGCCGCGGCCAGGCGTACACCAGGTCCGTCACCAGCCGGTCCGCCACGATCCGGGCGGTCAGACGAAGCCGGTAGAGCGAGTCCCCGCTGGGGCAGCGGGCCGCTCCGGCCTGCTCGTCCGCGACCGACCACTCCAGGGACGGCTCGTCGGGCAGCCGGAAGGTCCCCAGGAAGTTGAAGCCGGCCTCGGGCCGGACCCCTTCGACGTCCATCGGCATCTCGGGGGCCCGACGCACCAGGTCCTCGACGTCCGACAGCCGCCGCGGGCCGTCGGACGCGTCGACGCCCAGCCACTTGACGGCGGTGAACCAGCCGACCGTGTCCAGGTACTGGCCGTCGTCGCCGCTCAGCTCCCGGCCGTGGGTCTCCACCTCGACCCCGAGGCACGGCTCGCCGCTCCAGGCCGACGCGGCGTCGGCGAACGCCGAAAGGAGCAGGGCCTCCAAGCCCTGGGCGCGGCCGTGCCGTTCGACCAGCCGGCCCGTCGCGGCCTCGTCGAGGGACCAGACGAGGGTCGCCGGCTCGGTACCGCCGGTGGCGTCGTCCACCGGCAGCCGGGGCGCGACCGCCGGGTGCTCGACGGCGGTCGACGGGGCGTTCGCGGCCCAGGCGTAGAAGTCGGCCGTCGGCGGCAGGTCGGGGCCCTTGCCGAGGAGCGCGGCCCGGTAGGCGGCGGCCAGGTCGTCCAACAGGATCCGCCAGGACAGCCCGTCGACGACGAGGTGGTGGGCGATCAGCGCCAGCCGGTCGTCGACCCCGGGCACACCGGAGAACAGGTGCACCCGCAACAGGCGCCCGGCCTCCGGGTCGAGGCTGCGGTGCAGCTCGGTGCAGATCGCACCGACCGTCTCGGACGGCGCGTCGTCGAGCTCCAGCCGGGTGTGGCTGATCGGGTCCAGCTCGTCCACGGGCCGAATCCGCCCCGGACCGTCCGGACCGAGCGGGCGGCGCAGCGCCGTGTGCCGCTCCAGCACGGCCGTGACCGCCGCGGCCAGCGTCCTGGCGTCCACGCGCTGCCGACACCGCAGCACCACCGACTGGTTCCAGTGCCGGGGGTCGTCCACCGGCTGCCGCAGCAGCCACCGCTGGGCGGGCGCCAGCTGACGGAGTTCGGTCGCCGTGTCCGCGCGGGGTCGGGGGCTGCGTCTGGACGAGGCGGCCACCGCCGCCAGCCCGGCGGGCGTCGGGTGCTCGTAGAAGTCCTCGAACGCGACGCGATGGCCGCGCCGGCGCAGGAACGCGATCGTCCGCATCGCGAGGATGGAGTCCCCGCCCAGACTCAGCACGTCGGCGTGCGGATCCACCAGGGGCAGGCCCAGCGCGTCCGCCCACAGCTCGGCGATGGCGTGCGCCAGCGGCGGCGTCGCACGGTCCGCGGGCTGCTCGGCGGCGGTGGACTCGCGGCGCGAGGCGCGCGCCCGTGACTCGATCCGTTCGGACACCACGGCGCCCAGGCGCTCCCGGTCCAGCTTGCCGTTGGCGCCGAACGGGAAGTCCGGCAGCGCGAGGAGCGGCTGCGGCACCGAGTAGCTCGGCAGCCGGTCGTGCAGATGGCCGGTGAGCGCCGTGAGCGCGGCGCCCTCGTCGGGCGCGCCCGCAAGGCGTACGGCAGCCAGCAACTGACTGCCCGCCGGAGTCGCCCGTACGATCACCGCGCACTGTGCGACCTGGGGGAACTCCTCGATGGCGCGCTCGATCTCGACCGGGTCGACCCGGAAGCCGCGGACCTTGACCTGACGGTCCGAACGCCCGACGAAGACGAGGTTCCCGTCCGGCCGGCGCCGGCACACGTCACCCGTCCGGTACACCAACCGCCCCCGGCGGCGGACGAAGCGGAGCTCCGTCTCGTCGGGACGCCCGAAGTATCCGGCGCTCACCCCCTTCCCGCCGATGTACAGCTCGCCCTCCGCGCCTTCGGGCAGCAACCGCAGCTCGACCTCGCCGATCGCGGTCCCGATGGGCACCGTCGGCTCGTCCGCCGGCAGCTCGGCCACCGACGAGGCGAGGAAGCAGGTGGCGCCCACCGTGGTCTCCGTCGGCCCGTAGTGGTTGACCACCCGCGCGGCGACCCCGTCCTGGAGGAGGCCCGCGGCGAGCGACCGTGGCAGGGCCTCGCCGCCGAGGACGACCGTGTCGAGGGCGGGCGCGTCCGACGGCCGACCGGTCAGCAGCGCCGTGAGGTGGGACGGCGTGGTCTTCAGCACCGACACGCCGGCGGCGCGCACCGCGGCCCAGAACGCCTCCGGGTCGCGCGTCCGCCCGTCGGGGACGACGTGCACCTCGCCCGCGGTGGCGAGGGCCAACAGCCAGGAGGTGTGCCCGAGGTCGGCGGCGAGGGTGGTGACGTGCGCGACGCAGGGCGCGTCCGCCTCTGTGAGTCCGAGCCGGTCGCGCAGCGCCAGCGCGTAGTGCACGGCGTTGGCGTGCGTGACCGCGACGGCCTTCGGCTCCCCGCTGGAACCGGACGTGAACGACAGGTACGCGATGTCCTCCGGCGCACATCGCGGAGCCTGCGACGGCACGGCGGACTCCATCGGGTCGGCCGGGTCGGCCGCGAGCGCGTCGACGTCGACGTACTCGCTCCCGTACGGCTCGGGGGCGCGCACGTCCGGCGCGGTCGTCAGGGCGCGGCCCACCTCGACGGCGTCCAGGCGCCGGCGCACGTCGCGGGGGCTCCACCCGGGGTCGACCAGCACGGCTGTGGCGCCCGACCGCAGCACGCCGTGGAGCAGGACGAACATCCGGGCGTCCCGGGGGCCGAGCAGCGCCACCCGGTCGCCGCGGCCGGTCCCGAGGGCGGCGAGGCGGGACGCGACGCGGTCGGCCACGGCCAGGAGCCCGCGGTGGTCGAAGGCGCGGACCCCGTCGCTGAGCGCCGGACGCTGCGCGGCGTCGCGGCAGTTGCGTACGAGCAGGTCGGGCAGGGAGGTACAGACGGCTGGCGCTGATGTGGCAGATGTGGCGGGTGTGGCTGGTGTCATGTGCGTTGGCCTCCGGTGGTGGCTTGCGTCGCGCCGTCGCCCGCGGCCAAAGGCGCGAGCGGGGTGAGGTCACCGGCGATGTGGACCGTCAGCCCGCCCGCTTCCGCCAGCCGCCCGGAGAGCTCCCAGGCGAGCAGGCGGTGCAGCCCGTCGAGGTGGTACGGGGCCGCGTCGGCGGGGAGGTCCGCGTAGTCGTCGTGCGGCAGCGCGCGGGTGCTGAGGTAGACGGAGGTGAACGGGCCGGTGCGGAAGCGGTCGAGCTTCGCCTGGCAGACCGGGTTGGCGGCGGCGAACTCGGCGGCCCGCGCCCGCAGCAGGTCCGCCGCCTGACCGATGGTGCGGCCGGAGCGCGGCACGAGTTCGCGCTCACCGCCTTCGCTCAGGTGCCACGGCAGCATCACCGTGCGCAACTCGGCGTGGGACAGCCGCACCTTGGACCAGCCGCCGAAGCTCCGGTCGGCCAGGGCGAGCGCGTCCACGGCGTCCTGGTTGGTGTTGGCCTCGTGGTCGCGGGTGACGGGGTGGTCGCGGTCGAAGTCGGCCCGCACCTCGTCGAAGGCGACCGGGGTGAGGATCTCCATCAGTGCCCCCGCCCCCTCACGCCGACCGGACGTACTCGGTGAAGTGCCGCTCCGCGAACAGCTCAGGCCACCGTCCGCCGTCGAGTTCGAGGGCGCGGGCGGTGGCGAGCATGTGCCGCCAGTACGGCTTCACGGGCCGCCAGCGCGCCCCCGTGTGGCAGTAGGACGCGTCGACGAAGTAACGGGTGGTGGCGCCCGGTGGGTTGGGGGCGGCTCTGCGGGCGTGCAGCAGCCGGGAGTTGACCAGGACGGTCGAGCCGGGCGGCAGTCGGTCGACGACCACCTCGCCGGGCAGTTCAGCGGTGCCGAGGTCGGCGTACGAGGCACGGGTGCGCAACTCGTTGCGGTGCGAGCCGGGCAGCACGGTGAGGTTGCCCACCGTGCCGTCGAGGCCGCCGAGGTAGTGCAGTGCGTGCACCATCAGCAGGCTCGGGTCGCCGATGTCGTTGGCTTCGTAGTCGTGGTGCCACGGTTTGCCGGGCGCCCCGGGGTCGTGTCGGGCGCTGTGCAAGTGGTGGAAGACGAACGGCGCCCCCATCAGATCGGACACGGCCTGCAACAGCGGCTCGTGGGTGAGGAGTTCGCCGTGCGCCGGCAGCTCCAGCTCCATGGTGGGCGGATCGTCGTCGGGGCCGGGATCGACGCAGGCGGCGATGGAGCGGGTGCGCAGACCCGCGTCGATCCAGTGGTCCACCTCGGGGACGAGTCGCTCGATGAGGGACTCGGGCAAGAGACCGGGTAGGACGAGATAGCCGGCGTCGACGAATTGCGCACGCTGCGCCGAGACCGTGCCGTTGCCCTCGAAAGATAATGGCATCCGACCCTCACACCTCTCCATGTACGGGAATGACTCGTTGAACACAGGGCTTCGCCCTTTGACGTGCTTTTGGAAAGACCGTGGTTGACTGGACGTCAGTGGGAATTCATGCTCTGTTTCTCGGCCGGTGGCCGGGCCCGTGGCACCGCGGGCGGGCGCCCCGGGGCGGCGTCGGTGGATTCGGCCCGGCCGAGGGGGGAGAACCGGGTGCCGAGCCATACGAAGAACTGGACGGCGGCAATGACCCCGAACAGCACGGCGGATCCGAACTCGACGACCAGCCAACTGCCGACCAGCGCGCTGACCGGGATGGCGGCGAAGGGAATGGCGCGCTGGAGCCCGACCACCCGGCCCAGGAACTCGTTGTCCACCGCGGCTTGCCGATAGGTCCGCCAGGGAACGATGAAGACCGAGGTCGTCGCCCCGACGACGAACCAGCACGCGGTGAGCGTTCCGACGCCGGGCCGGATCGCCGGCAGGGCGAGGGCGAGGACCTTGACCGCCATGGCGCCGGCCATCAGTGCGCCCGGCGAGAAGCGGCGCAGCAGGGCGGGCGCCGCGACGGCGCCCAGCACCGCCCCGAGCCCCAGCGAGGCGGAGACCACCGCGAGCGACGCGGGCACGTCGCCGTCCGGCCCGGCCACGATGTAGACGAGGTTGGCCGCCGCGGCGGGGAAGGTGAAGTTGCTCAGGGTGAGCAGGCCCGTGGCCCACAGCATCGAGCGGTCCGTCTTGATCAGCCGCAGGGCGGCCAGGGAGTCGGGCACCAGGGAGCGGCACGCGGTGCGCAGCGATGCCAGCAGCCGCGGCCCCGCCGTCGTGGCGCTGGTGGCGCAGACCAGCAGGGCGGCCAGGGTGAACGAGGTCGCGTTGGTGAAGCTCGCCACGGTCGGCCCGAGCAGCGTGACGACCGCGACGCCCGCCACCGGGCCCACCATGGCGAGGGTGCCGTCGGCGCTCTGCACCCATGCGTTCATCGAAGCCCGTCGCTCCGCGGCGACGCGCTCGGTGATGAGTGCTTGGAAGGCGGGGAAGGAGAACGGTCTGACGCAGCCCAGGAGGAAGGCCGCCACCATCACCAGCCACGCGGGCGGACCGGTCAGACACAGGATTCCGACGCCGGTCACCAACAAAGCCGAGACCACGTCGCACGCGATCATCAGCTTCCGTCGATCGGACCGGTCGGCCAGCACCCCGCTGAACAGCCCGATGACCACGAACGGGATGAACTCGACCGCATAGGTCAGCGCCGTCGAGACGGCGGAGCCGGTCAGTTGCAGCACCAGCACCGGCAACGCGAAGCGGAATATCCAGTCACCGGTGCTGGACACCATGAAGGCGGCACGTAATAAGCGTTCGTCCCGCTTCTGGAAATCCTCATCCGGAGTACGTATTCGGCGCCGCTTACGGGCGGCGCGGGACGGGCGCGTAACTCGCATTGCTCGTCGTAGGACATGAACAGCGACCACGAACCCTCCCTCGGTAAAAGGCGCGAATGCAGGCGGCGGCGCCCACGGAAAGCGGTGAGTGTGGGCGTGCAGTGCTCAGGGGGTCTTGCTCGGTTCCACCTCAGATAAGCACAGGAGGCTCGGGATCCACCATCCCCCATCCCAACTTTTGAGCCATTTCATCATGTGCAACGCGAGAGAATTATCCGGTGGCTATGGCGGGCGAAAATACTCGCGAAGGGGCGGTTGGACAAGACGTTGACGGTACGCCCCGCCGAAGGTAGGGTCGGCTCCGCTTAGGCGAAATTTCCTTGCTATAGCCATGCCCTGACAAGGTCGGCGAGCGGGCGTTGGCCCATTAAATTACCCACCAGTTATCAAGTGGGCTTGAGTGCGCTTCCAACACCCTTGCAGTCGCCTTTCAGTGCCCTCTCAGACGCACTTGTTGCACAGTCCGCACCCCCGCGGTGGGAACCGGCCGCCGCCCGCCTGGCTGAAATCGAACGTCCCCCCGGATCCTGCCCGGAGGGCCGGTTTCGATCACTTCGGCCCCCGTCCGCCCCGACTGTCAGGGGCGATGGCGGTGGCGCTGGGCCGCGAGCGCCGCGAGGTCCCGGCAGAACGCACCGAATTCGAGCCCGGCCGCCGCGACGCCCATGGGGTACGTACTGGTCAGCGTCATCCCCGGGGCGACGTTGGTCTCCAGGACCACCACCTCGCCGGCGTCCGTGACGATGGCGTCCGTACGGGACAGGTCCCGCAGCCCCAAGGCCCGGTGCGCGGCGACCGCGACCCGGGCGACCTCCCCGGCCGCCTCCCCGGAGATCCGGGCCGGCCGGTGGAACTCCACCGCGCCGGGCGTGTAGCGGGCGGCGTAGTCGTACAGGCCGTCGGCCGCGATCTCCACGGCCGGCAGGGCGAACGGCCCGTCACCCAGGTCGGCCACGCCGACCGCCACCTCCGTCCCCGCCACGAGCCGTTCCACCAGTGCCTCGTCGTGGTAGGCGAAGCAGGCCATCAGGGCCTCCGGCAGCCGCTCGGCCGCATCGACGCGACTGACGCCGAACGCCGAACCGCCCGCCCGCGGCTTCACGAACAGCGGCAACCCCAGCCGCTGCACGATCCGCGACGTCAACTCGGCCGCGCCCAGATCGTGGAACGCCTCCTTCGGCAGCGTCACGGACGCAGGGGTCGCCAGGCCCGCCCGGGCGAGCACGCCCTTGGCCACGGTCTTGTCGAAGGCGGCCCGACACGCCTCCGGTCGCGCCCCCACGTACGGGTTGCCCGCCAGCTCCAGCACCTCCTTGATCGTGCCGTCCTCGCCGGCCGTGCCGTGCAGCACCGGGAAGACCACGGCGTGCGGATCCTCGGCCAGCGCCGGCAGCAGATCCGCACCCACGTCCCGCAGGTCCACCTCCACCCCGACCCGGCGCAGCACGTCCGCCAGCTCCGCGCCGGACTTCTGCGACACCTCGCGCTCGGGCGACAGGCCGCCCGCGATGACGACGACCCTCAGATCGCTCATGCTCCCTCGATCTCCTCGTACTCCTCGAACCCCTGAGGCTCCTGGGATCCCTGGGACTTCTGGTGCGCGACAGCGACAGCGGCCGTCAGGCGCCGAAGGTGTCCCGCAGCCGCAACTCGTCCGTGATCACGTCGGCCAACCTGCGCACTCCGTCCCGGATCCGCTCCGGCGGCGGAAAGCAGTAGGACAGCCGCATCTCCCGCCGCCCGCCGCCGTCCGCGTAGAACCCCGTACCGGGCACGAAGGCCACCCGCGACTGGATCGCCCGCGGCAGCATCGCCTTGGAGTCCAGCCCCTCCGGGAGCGTCACCCACACGAAGAACCCGCCGCCCGGCCGCGTCCACGACACCCCCTCGGGCATGTACTGCTCCAGCGCCCCGAGCATCGCGTCCCGCCGCTCCCGGTACATCTCCCGGTAGTCCTTCAGCTGCGTCTGCCACGGCTGGGTGCGCAGATAGCGGTCCACGGCCAGCTGGTTGAAGACCGAGTGCGACAGCATCGCGCTCTCCGCCGCGAGCACCAGCTTGTCCCGCACCGCGGCCGGCGCCAGCGCCCAGCCCACCCGCAGCCCCGGCGCGAGGGTCTTCGAGAACGACCCCAGGTACACCACGTCGCCCGGGGCGTCGGCCCGCAGCGCCCGCATCGGCTCCCCGCTGTCCAGGTGCAGCAGCCCGTACGGATTGTCCTCCAGCACCAGCACACCGGCGCTGCGGCACACCTCCAGCACCTGCGGCCGACGCCGCTCGCTGAGCGTGACGCCCGCCGGGTTCTGGAACGTGGGGACGGTGTAGAACAGCTTCGCCGGCCGCCCCGCGCGCGCCAGCCGGGCGAAGGTCTCCGCCAGCGCCTGCGGATCCACCCCGTCCTCGTCCATCGCCACCTGCACCACGTCCGCCTGGTACGCGGCGAAGACGCCGATCGCCGTCACGTACGTGGGCGCCTCGGTGACCACCACGTCGCCCGGGTCGACGAAGACCCGCGTCACCAGGTCCAGTGCCTGCTGCGATCCCACGGTCACCACGACGTCGTCCGGGCGGGCGTCGATGCCCTCCGCCGCCATGACCTGACAGATCGTCTCCCGCAGCCCGGGGTCGCCCTGCGCCGAGCCGTACTGGAGCGCCACCGCACCCCGCTCGGCCAGCAGGTCCGCCATCAGCGCACCCACCGCGTCCATCGGCAGCGCGCTCACGTTCGGCATGCCGCCCGCCAGCGACACCACCTCGGGCCGCGAAGCGACGGCGAACAGCGCCCGCACCTCCGAGGCGACCATCCCCGACGCACGCGCCGCGTAGTGGTCCAGCCAAGGGTCGATCCGTGAGCCCTGCCGGGCCGATTCGTCAGACTGCATCGGGTGCGCTCCTGTCCGTCACCGTCCAAGACGACCGACCCTACCCACTCGCCGCGCACCCGTCCTCGGTGCCCGCTTCGATCAGCGGCTTTGCGCAGGACGGATGAAAGCCGTCGGCCAGAGGGGTCACGCACCGGGCACCCCGCGGCGGGGCGGGTAGCGATGTTGCGTCCCGACGGCCGCCCCCGGCTCAGTTCCGTGAACCAGACCCGGAGATCCGTATGTCCACCGACGCGCACTACTGCCCCTTCGACTACGCCGATGCGCTGGATTTCGACCCGACGCTGAGACGGTTCCTGGACGAGGAGCCCGTCGCCCGGATCCGGCTCCCTTACGGGGACGGCGAGGCGTGGCTCGTCACCCGCTACGACGACGTGCGGACCGTGACGACCGACCGACGGTTCAGCCGTCACGCCGTCATCGGCCGTGACTTCCCCCGGATGACACCGGAGCCCATCGTCCAGGACGAGGCGATCAACGTCATGGACCCGCCGGCCAGCAGCAGACTGCGCAGCCTGGTGTCCAAGGGCTTCGCCCCGGAGCAGATCGACCGTATGCGCCCGCACATCCAGCGCGCAGTGGACCAGCTCCTGGACCGGATGGCCGAGGAGCGGGCCGAAGCCGACCTCATGACGCACCTGGCGCACCCGCTGCCGCTGATCACCATCTGTGAGGTCCTGGAGATCCCCCAGGGCGACAAGGACCAACTGCGCGCCCACGCCCGCACCATGATGAACGTCACCGCGGAGAACCGGCCCAACGCCGTACGGGCCAAGGCGGACCTGCGCGCCTACTTCGCCGACCTCACCGCGCGCCGCCGGGCCGACCCCGGCGACGACCTGATCAGCGTGCTGGCGACGGCCCGCGACGGCGACGAGCTCCTGGACGACAAGGAGCTGACGGTCATGGCGATGGTGTTGCTGATCACCGGTCAGGACACCACCACCTACGAGCTGGGGAACCTCTCCTACACCCTGCTCACCAGGCCCGACGCCCGCGCGGCGCTCCAGCAGAGCCCGGAGAAGCTCTCCCAGACGATCAACGAGCTGATGCGCTACATCCCCTTCCGCAAGGGCGTGGGCATCCCCCGGGTGGCGACCGAGGACGTGGAGCTGAGCGGGGTCACGATCGCCGCCGGCGACATCGTGCACGTCTCGTACCTGACCGCGAACCGCGACGGGCTGAAGTTCGACCGTCCCGACGAACTCGACTTCGACCGCACCACCCCGTCGCACATGACCTTCGGCTGGGGCGCCCACCACTGCCTGGGCGCACCGCTCGCGCAGGCCGAGATCGAGACCGCGTTCAAGTCGCTGCTGGAGCGGTTCCCCGACATCGCCCTGGCGAAGCCCGCCGAAGAAGTGGAATGGAACACCACCTCGATCTGGCGCTATCCGCTGGGGCTGCCCGTCACCTGGTGAGACGACGGGACAGCACGGCCGGTCGGCCGGGGGCCCGGGCACCGAAGTGCGGTCGTCACCTGGCTGGCGTAAGTTGATTGAGCGGCAAACGCCCCCGCCGCGTGCCCGGTGAAACCGGTCGCGACGGCACACACCCCATCCAGGCGGCCGTACAGCCGCGTTCGTCACGGGAAGCCCCACGGCTTCCCGTCTGTTACGGCCGCCGCCGGGCGGTGCAGATCCGACCCCCGGCCAAGGCTCTACGTGGGGCCCACCTCCGCTAGGAGAAGATCCCATGGCAGTACTGTGCAAACCGGCCATAGCAGTGCCCGAGCACATCATCACCAACGAGGAAACCCTGGAGCTCGCTCGGCAGCTGCACGGCGACCACCCGCAACTGGGGCTCGTCCTCCGGCTGATCGAGCACACGGGAGTGCGCAAGCGACATCTGATCCAGCCCATCGACGAGGTGCTGAAGCACCCCGGACTGGACTCGCGCAGCATCCTCTACGAGGCGGAGTCGAAGGCGCGGGTGCCGGCCGTCGTGGACCGCGCACTGGCGCAGGCGGAAGTCGAACCGGACGAGATCGACCTGATCATCTACGTCTCCTGCACCGGCTTCATGATGCCCTCCCTGACGGCCTGGCTCATCAACAGGATGGGCTTTCGCACCGACACCCGTCAGCTCCCCATCGCCCAACTCGGCTGTGCGGCCGGCGGCGCGGCCGTGAACCGCGCCCACGACTTCTGCACCGCCTACCCGGGCTCCAACGTCCTCATCGTGGCCTGCGAGTTCTGCTCGCTGTGCTACCAGCCGATCGACATGGGCGTCGGATCGCTGCTGTCCAACGGACTGTTCGGCGACGGCATCGCCGCCGCGGTGGTCCGCGGCGAGCGGGGCACCGGGATGCGCCTGGAGCGCAACAGCTCGTACCTCATCCCGCACACCGAGGACTGGATCTCCTACGCGGTGCGCTCCACCGGCTTCCACTTCCAGCTCGACAAACGGGTCCCGGGCACGATGGAACCGCTCAGCCCCGCGCTGCGCACCCTCGCCGACGACCACCAGTGGAACGCGAGCAAACTGGACTTCTACATCATCCACGCCGGCGGGCCGCGCATCCTCGACGACCTGTGCCGCTTCCTGGACGTGCCGCCCGGTGCGTTCCGACACAGCCGCGCCACGCTCACCGAGTACGGCAACATCGCCAGCGCCGTCGTCCTCGACGCCCTGTCCCGGCTCTTCGACGAACAGTCGGCGCTCGACGGCCACCAGGGCATGCTCGCGGGCTTCGGTCCCGGCATCACCGCCGAGATGTCCCTGGGCACCTGGTCGGCGCCGGGCTCCTGACCCACCGGCACGTGCTCCGCCGATCGGCGGACCCTCCCTTGGCCCACCGGAGTGGGTGGCGCGGCGCACCGTCGCGGATCCCGGGGGAGGGCTCCGCCGCGTGTTTGCATCGGCCGCGGAGGTGGGCACGCGATGGGCGCGGACAGGCAGCAGGACGCACGGATCACCCCGAAAGCACGGGACGGCCACGGCGCACGGGAACGGTCCGCGGTGCCACGGAGGCAACTCCTGGCAGCGGCCACGGCGGTACCCGTACTGGTCGGCACGGCAGGCACGGCGGTCGCCGCCGGTCAGGGGCGCGCCGCCGAGGCCGCCACCCCGGTGCCCACCGTCGACGCCGACTGGGCGGCCGTCGCCCGGGCACTGGGGCGCACCGGCGAGATGGTCCGCGGCCTCCAGTACCACGTGGCCTTCCCCCGCAGCGACCTGCGCGTGGTCTCGCACGGAGTCGCCGTCACCCCGGGACTCGCCCTCGGCTCCCACGTGTCCTTCGTCCGCTACAGCGACGGCACCACCATGCTGATGGGTGACCTCGTCGTCGCCGAGAGCGAGCTCCAGCGGGTCAGCGACGCCCTCCAGACGCGGGGCATCGCCCAGACCGCCATCCACAAGCACCTGCTGGCGCAGACCCCCGACGTGTGGTGGACCCACGTCTGCGCGCACGGCACGGACGCCGTCGCCATCGCCCGCGACCTGCGCGCGGCGCTCGACCGCACCGCCACGCCGCCCCCGCGTCCGACGCCCCCGGCCGAACCCCTCGACCTGGACACCGCCGGCATCGACGCGGCTCTCGGCACCAAGGGCGTCAGCAACGGCGAGGTGTACACCTGCCTCTTCCTGCGCCGCGAGACCATCACCAACGACGGACACCCCCTGCCCCCGGGCCTCGGCGCCACGGCCGCCTTCAACTTCCAGCCCCTGGGCGGCGGCCGGGCCGCCCTCAACGGCGACCTCGTCATGGTCGCCGACGAGGTGCAGAAGGTGCTGGCGGCGCTGCGCCGGGGCGGCATCGACCTCGTGGAACTCCACAACCACGGTCTGACGGACGAACCCCGCCTCTTCTTCACCCACGTGTGGGGCGTGGACGACGCCGTGCGGCTGGCGAAGGCGCTGCGCCCCGCGGTGGCCGCCACCAACGTCAAGCCCGGCCCATGACGCAGGGGGCCCGCTGACCGCGGCGGGCCCCGCGTTTGGACCGCACTCCCAGGGGCACTCGGAGCGGGCCGGGAGCCCCCGAACAGGGGCCACCCTCCGTGACCAACGGTCGGAACCGGCGCCAGGGAGGAGCGAATGATGGGCAACGAGGAACTGGTGGAACTGGGCCAGCAACTGCGGGTGGACGCGGTCCGTGCGGCCGACGCGGCGGGGTCGGGGCACCCTACGTCCTCGATGTCGGCCGCCGACCTCGCCGCCGTGCTCCTCGCCCGTCACCTGCGCTACGACTTCGACCGGCCCGACCACCCGGGCAACGACCGGCTGATCCTCTCCAAGGGGCACGCGTCACCGCTGCTGTACGCCCTCTACCGGGCCGCCGGCGTCATCGACGAGGGCGAGCTGCTCACCTTCCGCCACGACGGCAGTCCCCTCGAAGGCCACCCCACCCCCCGACTGCCGTGGGTGGACGTCGCCACCGGCTCGCTGGGCCAGGGCCTTCCCGTCGGGGTCGGCATGGCGCTCGCCGGCCAGCGGCTGGACCAGGTTCCCTACCGGACGTGGGTGCTGTGCGGGGACAGCGAGATGGCCGAAGGGTCCGTGTGGGAGGCCGCCGAGCACGCCGCGTACGAACACCTCGACAACCTCACCCTCGTCGTCGACGTCAACCGGCTCGGCCAGCGCGGGCCCACCCGTGAGGGCTGGGACCTCGAAGCGCATGCCCGCAAGTTCCGCGCCTTCGGCTGGCACACCGTCGAGATCGACGGCCACGACGTCGCCGCGATCGACGCGGCCTACCAGGAGGCCGCCTCCGTGACGGGCCGGCCCACCGCGGTCGTCGCCCGCACCCACAAGGGCCGCGGGGTCGCCGAGGTCGAGGACCAGGAGGGCTTCCACGGCAAACCGCTGCCCCACCCCGACCGGGCGATCGAGGAGCTGGGCGGCGTCCGCTCCGCACGGATCGCCGTCGCCCGGCCGGCACCGGTGACGGCCCGCCCCGCCATCCCCCTGGGCGACGTCGACCCGCCCCGCTACCACGTGGGCGAGCAGGTCGCCACCCGGGACGCCTTCGGCGCCGCTCTGGCCGCACTCGGTTCGGTGCGCGGCGACGTCGTCGCGCTCGACGGCGAGGTCGGCGACTCCACGCGCGCGCAGGACTTCGCCCGGGCGCACCCCGAGCGCTACTTCGAGTGCTACATCGCCGAACAGCAACTCGTGGCCGCCGCCGTGGGCATGCGGGCCCGCGGATACCTGCCGTTCGCCGCGACGTTCGCGGCCTTCCTCACCCGGGCCCACGACTTCATCAGGATGGCCGCCGTCAGCGAGGCCGGCATCCAGCTCTGCGGATCGCACGCCGGAGTCGCCATCGGCCAGGACGGCCCCTCGCAGATGGGTCTGGAGGACCTGGCCATGATGCGGGCCGTGCACGGATCCACCGTGCTCTACCCCTGCGACGCCAACCAGGCCGCCAAGCTGGTCGGACGGATGGCCCACCTGCCGGGCATCGGATACCTGCGCACCAGCCGCGGCGCCACCGAGGTGCTGTACGGGCCGGACGACGACTTCCCCGTCGGCGGCAGCCGGGTGCTGCGCGCCGGGGACCGCGACCGGGTCACCGTCGTCGCCGCCGGCGTCACCGTCCACGAGGCCCTGCGCGCCGCCGACGCCCTCGCTGCCGCCGGCATCCACGTCCGGGTGGTCGACCTGTACTCCGTCAAACCGCTCGACACGGCGACCCTGCAACGGGCCGCGGACGAGACCGGCTGCCTCGTGACCGTCGAGGACCACCATCCCGAGGGCGGCATCGGGGACGCCGTCGCCGAGGCGTTCGCCGACGGACGCCCGCAGCCGAGGCTGGTACGGCTCGCCGTACGGAACATGCCGGGCTCGGCGACCCCGGAGGAACAGCTGCGGCACGCCGGCATCGACGCCGCGGCCATCGCCGCGGCCGTGCGGCTGCTGGTCGGCGCGGCCGTCGTCCGCTGATCTGCCGCTGATCCGCCCCGATCCGCTGCTCCGGCGGCCGGGGATGCGGGAGCGGGGGGAGTTTGTCAGGGTGGTGGTAGTGCAGGCGTGCGCCGTCGACGCTCCGGCACCCGCCGCCCGTCAGCGCCTGCCAGGCCCACCCGGGCCGGAGCGGCACCTCCGCTCTCCGCGGTGCGAACGACCCCCGGAGCAGTGATGAGCGCCACCTGTGGACGACATGGCCGACACCCCCACCACGACGCCCCCGACACCAGCGCCGAGCTGCGCCGTCTCGCCGTCCTCCCCGACGGTCCGGAACGCGACGTGCTGCGCGAGCAGGTCGTCCGGGCGTGGCTGCCGATGGCGCACCGCATCGCCGGCCGCTACCGCCACCGCGGCGAGGCGCTGGACGACCTGCGCCAGGTCGCGGCGATCGGCCTGGTGAAGGCGGTCGACCACTACGACCCCGGGCGCGGCGCGCCCTTCGAGAGCTACGCCGTACCGACGATCACGGGGGAGGTCCGCCGGCACTTCCGCGACCACAGCTGGACGGTGCGGGTGCCGCGCCGTACGCAGGAGTTCCAGGCCCGCGTCCGCTCGGTGTACCAGGAGCTGGCCCAGTCGGGCCGGGAGCCGTCCGTGCGCGAGATCGCCGAGCGCACCGAACTCGCGGTGTGCGAGGTACGCGAGGGGCTCTCCGCCCTCCACGCCCACACGGCGCTCTCCCTCGACGCCGAACTGGTCCTCGACGGCCGGCCCGGATCCGGCGCCACGCTGGCCGACACGCTCGGCGCACCCGATCCCGCGTTGGAGACGGTGGTGGACCGGGAGGCGGTGAAGCCGCTCCTGGGCGAGCTGAGCGAGCGGGAGCGGCGCCTGCTCTACCTGCGGTTCTTCCAGGGGCTCACGCAGAGCCGGATCGCGGAGGAGTTCGGGATCTCCCAGATGCACGTCTCCAGGCTCCTCACCAGCACCTGCGCACGGCTGCGGGAGCAGGCGGGCGTGGGGGCCGGCAGCATCTGAGGCGGCCGACGCGACCGAGGTGATCGCTTCCTGATCGCTTCCTGACAACTCTCTGACGGGTCGACATGACCATGGCGGGGTCGACGGTGACCAGGGCGTCGACGGAGAGAACAGGAACCCTCAGCGTGGCCAACCAGACACCGGACCCGAACGCCCCGCGCGGACACGGACGACCCCGGCGCCGTGCCTTCCGTGCGTTCGCCGCCGTGGGCGCGGCAGTCGTCTCGACGTGCCTCCTTGCCCCGTCCGCCCCACCTGCCGTCGCCGTCGAGCAGGCACCGGCCGACCGAGTGCCCGCCGTGCCCCGCGGCGCGGTGGTCAGGGCGACGTACGACCTCGGCGACACCGCCTTCGCGCCCAAGGTGCCCTTCCAGGGGCGGAACGAACTCGCCGCGGTGGTGCACCACCCGCGTGACCTGTCCCGGGGCGGTCATCCGCTGATCGTGATGCAGCACGGCCAGTGGACGACGTGCGCCGACCGACCGGCCCGGAACCGGTTGGCCGCGGCGAAACGCGCACGGGACGCCGCGCTGGCGGCCGGCGACGAGGCCGAAGCCGCCCGCCAGGAGAAGATCATCGAGGCGGCAGCGGAGGAACTGCTCGCCTGGCCGTGCCGCCCGGGCGTACCACCCCTGCCGAGCAGCGCGGGCTACGACTACCTCGCGCAGGAGCTGGCCGGGCGCGGCTTCATCGTCGTCTCCACGGGCGTGAACGGCATCAACGCGACCAGCTCCGGCCAGGCCGACACCGTCTACGAAGCACGCGCCGAGCTGATCGACCGACACCTCGCGCTCTGGCGCGACCTGGCCGCCGGCAAGGGCCCGCTCAAGGGCGGCCTCAAGGACACCGCGACCGGCGGCCCGAGCCGTGCCGACTTCCGAGGACGGATCGACTTCCGCCGCGTCGGGACGCTCGGCCACTCCATGGGCGGCGGCGGTGTGTTCCAGCACGCGGCCGACCCGCGGCACCGCAAGTGGCCCGCCGGGGTGCAGATCAAGGCCGTCTTCGCGATCGGACCGACCGCGAACTGGGACAACGAGCCCGTGACCAAGGTCCCGTTCGCCGAGCTGTGGGGCTCCTGCGACCGGGTCAACGCCGGACAGTTCTTCGCCTGGAACAAGGACGCCAACACCGTCCCGATCTACCGCTTCACCCCCAGGGGCGGAAACCACAACTACCCCAACACCCAGTGGTCGCCCTCCAGCGGACAGGTCGACGCCGAGGACGACGCCGTACCCGGGAAGAAGCCCGGACACTGCCTCTCGCAGGACGGCGAGCAGCGCGAGGACCGGCAGTTGGACGAGGCGACGCAGCGCCGGATCACCGTGGAGTACGCCACCGCCTTCTTCCGCCGCCACCTCGGGGGCGACACCACGACCGACGCGCTGCTCACCGGCCGCCGGCAACTGCCCGGCCTGAAGGGCGTGGTCGGCGTCGAGACCAGCAAGGGCCGCACACCGTAGCGCCGCGACCCCGGCGGTACGCTGCACCGCATGATCACTTCAAGCGGGGTCAACGACGACGTCGAGGTCGCCATCGCCGCGGTGCTCGCCGGCGCCGACGTGGTGCGCGACCTGTACGGCCAGCAGCTCGACCGCATCGACAAGGGCGCCGGCGACTTCGCCACCACCGCCGACGTCGCCGGTGAGAAGGCGATCCTCGACGTGATCCGCAGCGCCCGGCCCGAGGACGCCCTGCTCGGCGAGGAGGGCGGCCAACAGGGCGCCGCCGACACCGCCCGCCAGTGGCTGGTGGACCCCCTGTGCGGCACCCTGAACTACGCCGTGGGCACCACCGTGGTGGCCGTCAACGTGGCCCTGCGCGGCGGCGCCGCCGCGGTGGCCGACCCCTTCTCCGGCGAGGTCTTCCACACGGACGGAACGACCGCGCGGGTACGGCACGAGGGCGTCACCGCACCCCTGGAGCCGTCGCCCGTCTCGCGCCTGGTCGACGTCAACCTGGACCCGCCGTTCCCGAGCGCCCCCGGCTTCCGGGCGGTGGAGCTGCTGGCGCGCCCCGAGTTCACCGACCACTTCCGCCCCCGCGTCGTCTCCTCGTCGCTCGCCGTGACCTGGGTGGCCGCCGGGCGGCGCGCCGCGTACGTCACCGACGGCGGCGACCTGTCCGACAGCGTCCACTTCGCGGCCGGCATCGCGCTGTGCCGCGCCGCCGGCTGCGTGGTCACCGGCATCGACGGGGCGCCGCTCGGCTCGACGGGCCGCGGGCTCGTCGTCGCCGCGGACGCCGAGACGCACGAGCTGCTGATGGCGGCCATCGGGGCGTGAGCGCCGGGCCCCGCTGTACGGTCGACGGCTACCCGAGCTGGGGTGTCGAGGTACGGACCCGCAGCAGCGGCTCGTACTGGAGCTCGCCCGGGAGGCGCTGGAGGACGCCGGCCGCCGACCCGGGCGGCTCGCGGGCCGAGGCGCGGGCGTCTTCGTGGGCGCCATGTGGGACGCCTCCGGACCGGTGCTGGCCCGGGCCGGCCAGACCGGCGCGCGCTGCGCCATGACCGGCGCCCACCGCGGGACCGTGGCGCACCGCGTCTCGTACGCCCTGGACCTGCGCGGACCGAGCGTCGTCGTGGACATCCTCCGGCGCCCTGAGGGTCCCCAGCACGACGGGACAGGAAGAGGCCGTCCGGTTGGCACACCGCCGTGCCGGCACCGAACGGGACGGCGTGCAGTACGGGGAACCGCACGGAACCGGAACACCGGTCGGGGACCCGGTCGAGGCCGCAGCGTTCGGCGCGGCAGTGGGCGCAGAACGCACCACCGGGCCCCTCCTCGTGGGGTCGGTGAAGTCGAACATCGGTCACGGCCGCCGAAGTCATTCGGCGCGCCGACGGGTTACGCTTCCTGCGCCCTGTGGGGGAAGTCCGGTTGAAATCCGGCGCTGACCCGCAACGGTGGACGCCGTCCCGGCCCGGGACGGCGTGAGCCCGATCACCCACGGCGGCACACGATCCTGTCAACTCGCCGTGGACTGCGAGAGGATGCCCGGCCCGGTGCTCCGTGCCGCTCCTCCGGGGTGCACGGCCCGAGCCGAAAGAGGCTCCGCTCGTGGCCGTACGCACCGAAGGGACTCCGGCACCCCCACCGACGGAACGCGACGGGCCCCCGCACCCCGGAACGGCGCCGGCGACCGAACGACGGGTGCCGGTGCTCCCCTTACTGTTGGTCCTCGCCCTCGCCCTGCCGCTCTCCGTGGTCTGCGCCGTCGCCATCGGGGCGTCCGGCATCGGCTGGGGCCGGGCCCTGTCCCACCTGTGGGCCGGGCTGACCGGCGGCACCGTCCCCGCCGACCGGGTCGCCGAGTACACCATCGTCTGGGAACTGCGCTTTGCGCGCGCCGTGTTGGCCGCCGTGGTCGGCGCCGGCCTGGCCGCGATCGGCGTCGCGGTCCAGGCCATGGTGCGCAACGCGCTCGCCGACCCCTTCGTCCTCGGCATATCCTCCGGCGCCGCCGTCGGCGCCAACGCCGTCATGATCTTCGGCGCCTTCGCCGCACTCGGCGTCTGGGCCCTGTCCACCGCGGCCTTCGTCTCGGCCCTGCTGGCGATGGCCCTGGTGTACGCGATCGCCGGCAGCGCCGGGGGACTCACCCCCGTCCGACTCGTGCTCACCGGCACCGCCCTGTCCTACGGGTTCACGGCGATCACCACCTTCATGGTCTTCGCCGCCGAACACGGCGAAGCCGCCCGCTCGGCCATGATGTGGCTGCTCGGCAGCCTCGGCGGCGCCGACTGGGCCGCCGTCCCCGTCGCCGCCGGCGCCGTCCTCGCCGGACTCGTCCACCTCGGGCTCTCCGCACGGCGGCTGAACGCCCTCGCCATGGGTGACGAGACCTGCGCCGCGCTCGGCGTCGACCCGGACCGGCTGCGCCGGGAGCTCTTCGTCGTCTGCGCCGCGGTGACCGGCGCGGTGGTCGCGGTCAGCGGTGCCATCGGCTTCGTCGGGCTCATGGTCCCCCACGCCGTACGGATGCTCGTCGGCGCCGACCACCGCAAGGTCCTCCTGCTCGCCCCGCTGACGGGCGCCGTCCTGCTGGTCTGGGTGGACGTCCTGTCCCGGGTGGTGCTCGCCCCCGCCGAGCTCCCGGTGGGCGTGCTGACCGCGGTGATCGGCGTCCCGTGCTTCGTCCTGCTGCTGCGCGGTCGCGGCTATGCGTTCGGAGGCCGCGCATGAACGTCGACATCGACGAGGTGACCGTGACCGTCCACGGGGCGCGCTTGGTCCGGGACGTCTCCCTGCACGCCGACAGCGGCCGGCTGGTCGGCCTCGTCGGCCCCAACGGCAGCGGCAAGTCCACCCTGCTGCGGTGCGCCTACCGTGCGCTGCGCCCGTCCGCCGGCGCCGTCCGGCTGGACGGCGCCGACCTGCACGCCCTCAGCCCGCGCGAGGGGGCGCGGCGCGTGGCCGCACTCCCTCAGGAGACCGTCGGCGAGTTCGACTTCACCGCCTGGGAAGTGGTGGCCATGGGGCGACTGCCGCACCAGCGCGCCGCCGCGAGGACCACCGCCGACGACCGGGCGGCCTGCCGTGCCGCGCTGGACGCGGTGGGTGCGGCCCATCTGGTGGACCGCGGCTTCCTGTCCCTGTCCGGGGGAGAGAAGCAGCGGGTCCTCATCGCCCGGGCACTGGCACAGCGGCCCCGGGTGCTCGTCCTCGACGAACCCACCAACCACCTGGACATCGCCCAGCAGTTGGAGGTCCTGCCGCTGGTGCGCAACAGCGGGCTCACCGTGCTCACGGCGCTGCACGACCTCAATCTCGCGGCGGCGCACTGCGACGTCCTGTACGTGATCGACCGCGGCCGGATCGTCGCCGACGGACCGCCGCAGGAGGTGCTGACCGCGGATCTGCTCGCGAAGGTGTTCGGCGTCCGGGCCCACCGGGTCCGGCACCCCGCGTCGGGCGCGTTGCAGCTCCTCTTCGACCGACTGCCGGGCGACGGCCCGACCGCCTGACCCCCGTGCCCCTCCCCACCCGCACCCCAAGGAGACCTCACCGTGCTGTTCCTTCCCCGCCCCCTGCGCACTCCGGCGCTGCTGCTGACGACCGTCGCGGTCCTCACCGGCTGCGGCGCCACCGTCGAGCCGGCCGAGGGGGACCGGGACGACGCGGCACGCGGCCACTACCCGGTCACCGTGGAGAACTGCGGCGAGCGCCGCACCTTCACCAAGGCCCCCGAGCGGGTGGTCACCAATGACGTCGGCATCACGGAGATCATGTTCGCGCTCGGCCTGGAGGAGCGGATGGCCGGCTTCGTGATGCCGGACACCAAGGGCTCGGTGCACCGGGTCCCCTGGAAGGGCGGCTACGACCGCACCCCCTGGCTGTCCAAGAAGCGGATCAACACCGAGCTGGTGCTCGACGCACGGGCCGATCTGGTGTTCGCCGGCTGGAACTACGGCTTCGACGAGGGCGAGGGCTTCACCCCGGCGAAGCTCAAGGAACTCGGCATCGACTCGTACGTGCTGAGCGAGTCGTGCCGCAGCGGACGCACCAAGGCCCGGGGCGTGATGCCTCCGCTGGACGCGCTCTACACCGACCTGCTGAACCTGGGGAAGGTCTTCGACGTCGAGGACCGCGCGAAGGACCTGGTGGCCACCTTCCGCAAGGAAGTCGCGGACGCCGAGGCCATGGCGCCCCGCGGCGCCGACCGCCCCCGGGTCTTCCTCTACGACGACGGCCGCGACCGGCCCTTGACCTCCGGCGCCTTCGCCGGCCCGCACGACATCATCACCAGGGCCGGTGGCGACCACGTCATGAAGGACCTCAAGGACACCTGGACCACGGTCGGCTGGGAGACCGTCGTGGAGCGCGACCCCGAGGTGATCGTCATCAACAACTACGGGAACGTGAGCGCCGAGGAGAAGAAGCAGTTCCTGCTGTCGTACGCCCCGCTCGCCCGGGTGTCCGCGATCAGGAACAAGCGCTTCGTCGTCCTGGACTACGTCGACCTCGTGGAGAGCCCGCGCAACCCCTCGGCGATCGGCCGGCTCGCGAAGGAACTGCGCTGAGCGGTGCACGACCAGGTGGGGTGACGGCGCGCGAGCCGTACCGATTTCGATGCTCAGCCGTGAATGGCTTCATCATCTTCCGTTCCGAGCCACCCGGCTGCCAGCATCTGCGCACGTCGTCAAGACGCCACCCGTCACCCCACCACGCACGTCACCAGGCGTGGGAACCCGCCTGGTCCGACGCATGGCAACACGAGGAGTACCCATGGCAATCCGCAGACGCGCCGGCTCCCTCGCGGCCCTGGCCCTCGCCGCCCTTGTGACCGTCTCCTGCGGACGCTCCGACCAGGGGAGCACCTCCAACGCAGGAGGTCCCGCCGCCGCGGGCAAGAGCGCCACCGACCTGCTGCCGCCGGACGTCAAGAAGAAGGGCGTGCTGCGCGTCGCCACCGCCGTCGGCTACCCGCCCATGGAGATGTACAAGCCGGGCACGACCGAGCTGACCGGGGTCGACCCCGACCTTGCCCGCGCCGTCGCCGACAAGCTCGGGCTCAAGCTCGAACTGACCAACGCCGCCTTCGACGGTCTGATCCCGGGGCTGAAGTCCGGACGGTTCGACCTGGTCATGTCGTCCATGACGGACAGCCCCGAGCGCCGCAAGGCCGTGGACTTCGTCGACTACTTCCGCACCGGCGGGGTGATCATGACGAAGAAGGGCAACCCCGAGGGCATCAAGACCCTGGAGGACCTCTGCGGCAAGTCGGTCGTCCTCGCCAAGGGCAGCTCCAACCTCGACATCGGCCAGAAGCAGAACGCCGAGTGCGCCGAGAAGATGCGGATCTCGCAGAGCGAGGACGCCCCCACCGGACTGCTCCAGCTCGACAGCGGACGCGCCGTCGCGACCATCGTCGACTACCCCGTGGCCGCGATGTTCGCGAAGGAGAAGGGGACGTACGAGGCGCTGCCGACCCAGTACGGCGCGGCCCCCTGGGGCATCGCCGTGGCGAAGGACCGCAGCGGTCTGCGGGACGCCGTCCGCGTCGCGCTCCAAGGGCTGATCGACGACGGCGGCTACCGGAAGATCCTCGACTCCTACGGAGTCGGCGGCAGCGCCGTTCCCAAGGCCACCGTCAACGACGGCGCCTGAGGAGAGGGAACGCGATCATGTCCCATCTCAGCAAAAACGTTCCTGCGCAGAAGGTCGCACCCACCCCGGCGCCCCTGGCCGACGCGGAGTCCACGGCCGACGACCTCGTCCTCAAGGTGACTTCCCGCCCCCGCCCCGGGCGCTGGCTGGCCGTCCTCGCCGCCCTGTTCTTCGCCACCTGGCTCGCGTACACGATCATCGTCAACCCCAACCTCCACTGGGACGTCGTCGTCGACTACCAATTCGACGACCGCATCCTCAAGGGCCTCTGGGTGACCGTCCAGCTCACCCTGATCTCCATGGCCGTCGGCATCGCCATCGGCGTGCTCATCGCGGTGATGCAACTCTCCGAGAGCCCGGTGCTGCGGCTGATCGCCAGCGCCTACACCTGGTTCTTCCGCGGCACGCCCCTCCTGGTCCAGCTCATCTTCTGGTTCAACCTGGCGCTGCTGTTCCCGGTGATCGGCATCGGCATTCCCTTCGACGGCCCCAAGCTCGTCGAGTGGCAGACCAACGCGGTCATCACCGGCTTCGTCGCCGCCCTCCTCGGCCTCTCCATCAACGAGGGCGCCTACATGGCGGAGATCGTGCGCGCCGGCATCCAGAGCGTGGACCCGGGACAGCGCGAGGCGGGACAGTCCATCGGCATGTCGAACCACCGGATCCTCACCCGCGTCGTGCTCCCGCAGGCGATGCGCGTGATCATCCCGCCCTTCGGCAACCAGTTCATCTCCATGTTGAAGACCACCTCCCTGGTGTCGGTGATCGCCGGCTCGGACCTGATGACCGTCTCCCAACACCTGTACCTGGCGAACTTCGAGGTCATCGCCCTGCTGATGGTGGCCTCCATCTGGTACCTCGTCCTCACCACCCTCGCCAGCGTCGCCCAGCACTTCATCGAGCGGCACTACAACCCCGGCGCCGCGCCCATGCGCCGCCGGGTGCTGACCAACCTCGTACCCGGCCGCACCGGCAAGGGAGCCACAGCGTGAACGACATCGTCCTCAGCGCCCGGGGGGTGCGGAAGCGGTTCGGCGACACCGAGGTGCTCAAGGGCATCGACCTCGACGTCGCCGCCGGCGAGGTGCTCTGCGTCATCGGCCCCTCCGGCTCCGGCAAGTCGACCCTGCTGCGGTGCTTCAACCACCTGGAGAAGATCGACGCGGGCCGCATCCGGGTCGACGGCGAACTCGTCGGCTACGAGCAGCACGGCTCGTCCCGGACCGTGCTGCGCGAACGGAGACCGCGCGACGTGCGCAGACAGCGTGAGCGGATCGGCATGGTCTTCCAGCGCTTCCACCTCTTCCCGCACCGCACCGCGGTGCAGAACGTGATGGAGGGACCCCTCGTGGTCAAGGGCTGCTCCCGGGCCGACGCGGAGCGCCGGGCCCGCGAACTGCTCGACCGCGTCGGGCTCGCCGACCGCTCGGAGCACTACCCGAGCCAGCTCTCCGGCGGCCAGCAACAACGGGTCGCGATCGCCCGCGCCCTCGCCATGGACCCCACCCTGATGCTCTTCGACGAGCCCACGTCGGCCCTCGACCCCGAACTCGTCGGCGAGGTGCTGGGCGTCATGCGCGACCTCGCCCGCAGCGGAATGACGATGATCGTGGTCACCCACGAAATGGGCTTCGCCCGCGAGATCGCCGACCGCGTCCTCTTCCTCGACCAGGGCGCCGCCGTCGAAGAGGGCCACCCGGAGCAGGTGTTCAACGACCCGCGGCACGACCGCACGCGGGCCTTCCTGTCGACGGTGCTGTGATGGCCGGCCCCGTACGCACACCCCCCTACGACCTCCTCCTGCGCGGCGGCACCCTCGTCGACGGGACGGGCGCACCGCGCCGGAAGGCCGACGTCGCCGTCACCGACGGCAGGGTCACCGTCCTGCCGCCCGGCGGACGGCACGCAGCGGCCGATACCGTCGACGCCACCGACCGGGTCGTCACCCCCGGCTTCATCGACGTCCACACCCACTCCGACGCCCTGGCCGCCCGCCACGACGGCGGCCCGGACGAAGCCGCGGTCGAGGAACTGCGCCTCGCACCCCTGCTCCAGGGCGTGACCACCGAGATCAGCGGCAACTGTGGCAGCAGCCTCTTCCCTGCACTCCCCGAGCGGCTGCCGGGGCTCGCCGAGCACGTACGGGTGACCTTCGGCCTCGGTGACGTACGGCCCACCGAGGACTTCGACGGCTTCGCCACGGGCCAGGACCCCGCGCTGCGCCGCACCCACATCGCCTCGCTCGTCGGACACGGCACCCTGCGCGCCGGTGTGATGGGCTTCGACGACCGCCCCGCCACCCCCGACGAACTGCGCACCATGTGCGCGCTGCTGGACCGGGCCCTCACCCAGGGTGCCGCCGGGCTGTCCACCGGGCTGATCTACCCGCCCGGCGGTTACGCGGCGACCGCCGAACTCGTGGCGCTCGCCGAGGTCGCGGCCCGGCACGGCAAGCCCTACGTGACCCATCTGCGCGACGAGATGTCCCAGGTGGAGGCCGCACTCGACGAAGCCCTGGAGATCGCCGCCCGCTCCGGCGCGCCGCTCCAGGTCTCGCACCACAAGACCGCCGGCCGTCACGCCTGGGGCGCCACCCTGCGCACCCTGCCCCGGCTGGAGCGCGCCCGGGCCGAGGGCATCGACGTCCTGTGCGACGTCTATCCGTACACGGCGGGCAGCACCGTCCTGCACGCCCTGCTGCCCCCCTGGGCGAACGAAGGCGGCATCGGCGCCCTGCTCGAACGGCTGCCGAGCCCCGCAGTGCGCGACCGGATCCGGGCCTCCATCGCCGACGGCGTCGACGGCTGGGAGAACACCGTCGGCAACGGCGGCTGGGACCTCGTCTCCGTCGCCGCCGCCCCGCACCACCCCCGGGCCGAGGGCCATCGCATCGCCGACCTGGCGCGGGCGGACGGCGTCGACCCGGTGGAGTACGTCTGCGACCTGCTGCTCGCGGAGCACGGCGCGGTGACCATCATCAGCCACTCCATGCGCGAGGACGACGTCCGCCGCGTCCTCGCCAGCCCGCTGGCCATGATCGGCTCGGACGGGGTGCCGAAGCCGGGCCGCCCCCACCCGCGGTGGGCCGGCAGCTTCGCCCGGGTCCTCGGGCACTACGGTCGCGACCAGGACCTGTTCACCCTGGAGAGCGCCGTGCACAAGATGACCGGGCTGCCCGCGCGGCGCTTCGGCCTCACCGGGCGCGGCACCGTCCACGACGGCGCCCACGCGGATCTCGTCGTCCTCGACCCGGACGCCGTACGGGACACCGCGACCTTCGACCGCCCGCTGCGCGCGCCCGAAGGCGTCGACGCGGTGGTGGTGGCCGGCCGGGTCGCCGTCCGCGACGGCCGTGCGACCGACGAGCGCGCGGGAAGGGTGGTGAGGGTGCCGTGACGCTGGCCCGCGTGGCGGCGGCTGCCCGCCGAGCCACCGCGTTGCCGCTGGTCCTCGCCGTCGCCGCGATCGACGTGGACGACGGCCGGAGCGTCGGCGTCGACGACACGGCCGTGCTGCCGGTGGCCTCCGCGTCCAAGCTGCTGCTGCTCGCCGAGGTCGCCCGCCGCCTGGAGACCGGGGAACTGACCCCCGGGCAGCCGGTCGCCGTGGCGCCGTCCGACGTGGTCCACGGCACCGGACTGCTGTGCCGGCTCGGCCGAAGCGGCTGGACCGTGGAGGACCTGTGCTGGCTGACGGCGTCCGTCAGCGACAACACCGCGACGAACGCCCTGCTGCGACTGGTGGGGCTGGACGCCACCGCCACGCTCGCCGCGGACCTCGCCGTCGACGGACTCGCCCTTAACGACCGCGTGCGCGACGAGCGCGGCCCCGGCGACCCGCCCGTGTTCGCCACGGGCACCGCCCGGTCGCTCGCCGAACTCGTCGCCCACGCCGCCCGGTCCACCCTGACCTCCCCGGGCGCCTCGCGGCGGCTGCTGCACTGGATGCGGTCCAACACCGACCACGGCCTGGTCCCCGCACTCGTCGCGCACGACCCGTACGCGACCTGCTTCCCCGAACCGCTGCCCGGCGGCCTGCTCGTGGCCAACAAGACCGGCACCGACCCCGGCGTCCGCGCGGACGCCGGGATCCTCATCGGCGCACGCCGGGTCGCGTACGCCGTCGTCGCGCACTGGGACACGGCGCTCGGCGACAGCACGGAACGGGCCGCGGTGCACGCCATCCGCGACGTCGGCCGCACCCTCGCCGACTACGCGGGCCAGGCGCCGCACCCGACGTCCTGACCCCGACGACCGGTCCGGCCCCGGACCGGTCGTCGCCGTCACGCCCACTGCGCGCCGAGCAGCGCTCCGACCTCCTCGGCCGCCGACCGCAGGTCGGTGAGGAAGGCGCGGAGCAGCGGGTTCTCGTTCGTACGACGGGTGGCCACGCCGATCCGACGGTGCAACTGCGGATGGTCGAGCCGGCAGACGTGCACGCCCGCCGTGTCCCCGAGCCCCAGCGCCGGGACCAGCGCGATGCCCATGCCCGCGCGGGCGAGGTTGATGGTGACCTGGTAGTGGTCGCTACGGCAGCGGACGCGCGGCAGGAAGCCCTCCGCGGCGCAGGCGCGCTCCAGCACCGGCTCGCCGGTGTGGCCGCCGCGGGTCCCGATCCAGCTCTCGCCCTCCAACGCGGCGAGCCGGACCACGGAGCGTCGCCCCAGCCGATGGCGCAACGGCACCACGACCAACTGCGGCTCGTCGAAGAACATCTCCACGTCGACCGACGCCTGCCGGCACCACGGGTCCAAGGGGTGCTCGAAGACGACCACCGCGTCCAGCGCGCCGGCCTCCAGATCGGGCACCAACTCGTGCGGCTGCCCCAGGATCAGCTCCAGCTCCACATGGGGCCGGTCCACCGCGAACGCCGACAGGGCCCGGGGCAGCAGCTCCAGACCCGCGGATGCGAAGAACCCGAGCCGCAGCACCCCGGCCTCGCCGAGGGAGTGCTCGCGCAGGTCGTCCCGCGCCACCGCCATCAGATCGGCGATCGCCTGCGCGTGCTCGGCCAGCCGCCGCCCTGCGGGGGTGAGCCGCAGGCTCTGCGGCCCGCGCTCCACGAGCGCCACCCCGACCTCCTGCTCCAGCCGGGCGAGCTGGTGGGAGACCGCCGAGGCGCTCAGGTGCAGCTCCCCGGCCGCCGCCACGATGGTGCCCCTGCGGGCGATCTCCAGCAGGACGAGCAGACGCGCACTGTTCAGCATTGCGCCAGGTTAGGTCCCTTTGGGTGGATCGTGCCCGGTCGGGGCGGATCCACCCGGTGGGCCTTCAGCGCCCGCTGCGGGCCGTGACCAGCCCGGCGCCCACGGGGCGGTCGTCCGGTGCCGCTGCCACGTCCAGGCGCAGCAGGTCCTCCTCGGTCTCCCGTCGGACGACCAGCCGGGCGTCACCGTCGCGGACGAAGACCACGGCGGGGCGCGGCAGCTTGTTGTAGTTGGACGCCATGGCGTAGCCGTACGCCCCCGTCACCGGTGTCGCCAACAGGTCGGACACCCGCAGGTCGGCCGGGAGTGCCGCGTCGTCGATGATCACGTCGCCGCTCTCGCAGTGCTTGCCGACCACCCGGGCGCGCAGCGGGCGGGCGGCGTGCGGCGCGCGCGGCAGGAACGCCTCGTACCGGCTGGCGTACAGGGCGGGGCGGAGGTTGTCGCTCATCCCGCCGTCGACGCTCACGTACGTCCGCACGCCCTCGATCCGCTTGATCGTGCCGACCCGGTACAGCGTCAGCCCGGCGCGCGCGGTGATGGAGCGGCCCGGCTCCACGGTCACCTCGCCCCGCCAGCCGGCCTCCTGCGCGGCGGTCCGCACCCGGGCGGCCCACTCGGCGAACGTCGGCACCCGCTGTCCGGCCTCGTAGGCCACGCCGAGGCCGCCGCCCACGGTCAGTCCGCGCACCCCCGCGGCCACGGCGAACCGGGCGACGGCCCGGGCGCCGTCGGCCAGCTCGGCCGCGTCCAGCACCTGCGACCCGACGTGCGCGTGGACGCCCTCCAGCACCGTCGCGGGGGAGTCGGCGGCCCGACGCACGGCCGCCGCGGCGGCTCCGTCGGCGAGGCCGAAGCCGAACTTGGAGTCGGTGCCGCCGGTACGGATCGCCTGGTGGGCACCGGCGGCGACGCCCGGCGCCACCCGCAGCACCACCGGCACGGGGGCGAGCCCGGTCGTGGCGTGCAGCCGCTCGATCCGGTCCAGTTCGTCGAAGCTGTCGACCACGACGTGCCGCACCCCGGCGCCGATCGCCGTGCGCAGCTCGTCCTCGTCCTTGTTGTTGCCGTGCAGCACGATCCGCCCGCCCGGCACGCCAGCGTGCAGCGCCACCCGCAGCTCGCCGCCGGAGGCGACGTCGAGCAGCAGCCCCTCCTCGTGGGCGAGCCGCGCCATGGCGGTGCACAGGAACGCCTTGGAGGCATACGCCACGTTCCCGGCGCCGAAGGCGGCGACCGCCTCCCGGCAGCGCTGCCGCAGGTGTTCCTCGTCGTACACGAACAGCGGTGTCCCGAACCTGCGCCCCAGCTCGACGAGCGGAACACCGCCGACGGACAGCCCCGAGGGGCCGTCCTGAGCGGTGGCGGGCAGCAGGTCCGGGTCGATGGCGGACGGCATGGTTCCTCCCCGTGGTCGGACTCGCAGCCATCCTCAGCCCCGGGCCGGGGGAGAAGAAAGCGGATACTTCCGGGGGTGAGCATCAGCTTTTCGAAGGCTCGCGGAGGTGTGGGCCGCTTCCTCACCAGCCGGTGCTCCCCGGCGCCGGTGCCTCGGTGATGTCGAGGAAGACGTGGTCCGCCTGCGGCCACTGCTCGCCGATCCGCTGCTTGATCCGTACGCAGGCCAGCTCGACCTCCTCGCTGTCGATGCCGGGCGCGAGGTCGATGCGCGCGGCCACCAGCACCGAGTCCATGCCGAGCCGCATCGTGAGCAGGGAGGCCACGTTGTCGATTTCCTCCTGCGCCGCGAGGAAGGCGCCGATCCGCTCGCTGAGTTCGGGGTCCACGGCCTCGCCGATCAGCCGGTCGCGGGCCTCCCGGGCGAGCCGGTAGGCCACGTAGACGAGCAGCAGGCCGATGCTGAGGGAGGCCACGGCCTCCCAGGCGACCTGTCCGGTGACCAGGTGCAGCACCATGCCGGCCATGGCGAGGACGACGCCGAGCACGGCGGTGGAGTCCTCGGCGATCACGGTCCGCAGCGCGGGGTCCCGCACCCGACCGCGCTGGTGGTGCACCTGGTGGAGGGCGCGCAGCAGCGAGCCGCCCTCCGCCAACAGGGCCACCGTGAGGACCGCGAGCCCGACGACGTAGCCCTCGTGCGACTCCTGGCCCCCGGTCCGGAGGGCGTGCAGCCCTTGGTAGACGGAGAAGGAGCCGCCCAGGACGAAGATCCCGACGGCGGCCAGCAGCGCCCAGAAGTACCGCTCCTTGCCGTAGCCGAAGGGATGCCGGGCGTCCGCGGGGCGCCGGCTGCGGCGCACGGCGATCAGCAGGAAGACCTCGTTGAGGCTGTCGGCGATCGAGTGCGCGGCTTCGGAGAGCAGCGCGGGGGAGGCCGTCAGCAGGCCCGCGGTGGTCTTGGCGGCGGCGATCAGCACATTGGCGCCCAGCGCGACCAGCACCGTCACCCGGGTGTGGACGTCCCGCGCCCGGCGGTCGGGGGCCTGCTGCTGCGGTGCCACATTCGACACCGTCTCTCTCCGCGGCCCGGTGCGCCAGTCGGTGTCCGTGCCCGCGCCCTCACGCAGGGTGGTGGGCCGGGGCGCAATCCGTATCCCTCGTGTTCTCGCGCCGGCCACCTCGGCGGTCCCGGCGAGAGCGCCGTCGGGCGACTTGCTCCCTTTGACCACCTGTCAGGAGAGATATCCGTACAGAGGCCCTATTGACGCCCATGGGAGGGCAAAAGTGCAGGTCCCAGGGGGGAAGGCGCGGTGATAGCATTCCCGAATCCGCGATCATGAATCTCACAACTCAGGCACGAAAATGCGTAGTTGACGCGGGGGAAGCGGGCCTGGTTGCGGACCCTCTTGAGGTGTATCCGTGGATGTCTTTAGGTCATGCGCCGGGAAAGGTATGCCGTGAATCAGGACGCACTCATATGGTGCCTGGTTGTCGTGGCGGCGATAGCCGTCGTTGCGGCCGTGTTGCTCGTCGGCCGCAACAGAGCTCTGGGAGCTAAGAGACGAGAGGTCGAGGCCGCGCTGGGGCAGCAGCTGCGGACCTCGGAGGGCCAACTGGCGGTGACCCAGTCGGAGCTGCGGCGGGTCAAGGATGAACAGGACAGCACCGTACGGGCGGCTGAGGAGTCGTCAGAGGACAGCACCAAGGCGGTCCTCAAGGGTGCGGCGCGCTTCCTCCAGTCGCTCGCCGCCGAGCAGATGGCGCTCCTGGAGGAGATCCAGCGGAAGTACGGTGGACACTCCGTGCTCTCCGACCTCCTGGAGGTCAACCACGCGAACGCCCAGATGGCGCGCAAGGCGCAGGGCATCGCCGTGATGTGCGGCGCGCCGATCGGGCGCCGCAGCCGCCCCGCGAGCGTCTACGACGTGGTGCGCAGCGCACAGGGACAGATCCGCAACTTCCGCCGGGTCGAGATCATGCAGCAGACCGGCTTCGCCCTGAAGGCGTCCGCGGTCTCTCCGGTGGCGCTCGCCGTCGCCGAACTCCTCGACAACGCTGCCAGCTTCTCGCAGAGCGACGCCCCGATCGAGGTCACGTTCCAGCACGTCCAGAACAACCTGTGCATCGTCATCGACGACGCCGGCGTCAGCATGAACGACGAGGAGCGGCAGAAGGCGACCGCGCTGCTGTCCGGCGACGTCAGCCCCCGGCTGTCGCAGCTGGGCAACCAGCCCAAGTTCGGCTTCCCCGTCATCGGCCTGCTGGCCACCCAGTACGGATTCAAGGTCGACGTCACCGGCGTCTCGCGCTACGGCGGCGTGCGCGCCGTGGTGCTGCTGCCCGAGGAGTTGTGGACCGTGGAGGAGGCACCGCCCGCCGACGAGGCGCCCGTACGGGACATCCGTCAGGCGGAGGGACGCTCGCAGAACTCCGGGCGCACCGTGCACGGCCTGCCCAAGCGCGGCAGCCGACAGACCCCGCTCGTGAACGTCTCCCAGCGCAGCACGGCCCGGCCCGTGCCCCGGACCCCCGACGAGGCCGCCCGCGCCACCGGCCGCAGCCTCGGCGCCTTCCAGCGGGGCACCATCTCCGGACGCAACCTGGACTCCCCGCCGTTCGAAGGGTCCGAAGACACATGAGCCCAGATCTGTCGTGGATGCTTGAGGACATCGTGCGCAACGTGCCCAAGGCGCGGCACGCCGTCCTGCTCTCGGCCGACGGTCTTCCGCGCGGGGCCACGGAGGGCCTGCCGGCGAAGGACGTGCGCACCATCTCCGCCGCCATGGCGGGCATGCAGTCCCTCAGCCGCGCCATCGCGCACTTCGCCGGTGACGCGGAGGCCCGGCAGTGGGGCCAGACGATCATCGAGTTCGAGCACGGCTGGATCTTCCTGATCGGTGCGGGCCAGGGTGCCTACCTGGCCGCCGCGGCGGCGCCCGAAGTCGACATGCAGCAGATCTCCTTCCGGATGCACCGCCTCGTCGCGCGGCTCGGGGACAACCTGACCTCGCCGCCGCGGGTCGATGTCGGCAAGGCGGGCAACGGCGACCGCGCCCGCGACCGCACGACGCCCACGACCGGTACCGGCTTCGTCCTGGACGTGCTCGACGAGGTCGTCGCCGACGTGCACGGCGCCCGGCACGCCGTCCTGCTCGGCGGGGACGGACTGCCCCGCGGGGCGACCTCCGGCCTGAGCCGCGACCTGGCGGACACCATTGCCGCCGCGATGACCGGCATCCACGCCTACAGCCGCGTCACCGCGCCGTTCGCCGGCGTCGCGGCGGAGGCCGAGTGGCGGCAGACGGTCATCGAGTTCGAGCACGGCTGGATCTTCCTGATCGCCGCCGGACGCGGCGCCTTCCTGGCCGCGGCGGCCGACCGGGACGCCGACATCGAGGACTTCAGCACCCGTCTGCACGGCGTGGTCCCGCGGCTCAACCCCGGTCACGCACGAGTGGGGGGCGACCATGCATGACGACCACGAACGCGACCTGGAACTGACGTCCTCGTTGGTTCCGCTCTTCGTGATCACCAACGGACGGTCCCTGCCCCCGGATCACGAGTACGAACGGACCACCCTCGTCTGCGCCCAGGACGAGAGCGTGGCCGCGGCACGGACCCTGTCCCCGGAAGCGCGCGTCGTCATGGAGCTGATAGCCGACGGCTACCTCTCCGTGGCCGAGGTGGCGGGCCACACGCACCTGCCCCTGGGCATCGTGCGCATCCTGCTCGCGCAGTTGGAGGAGGGCGGCCTCATCTTCGTGCGGGAGCCCGTCCCGCGCGCCGAGCGTGCCGACAGAGAACTGCTCAGCGCCGTGCTCGATGGCCTGAAATCCCGATTCGGAGCGTGATTCGTGTACCTGGATCCAGGCGTCTCCACCGCGGTGAAGATCCTCGTGGTGGGACACTTCGGGGTCGGCAAGACCACCTGCATCGGCAGCATCTCGGAGATCGAGCCCCTTCAGACCGAAGAGGAGATCACCGAGGCCAGCGAGGGCTACGACGACCTGTCGGGCACGCCGGACAAGACCACCACCACCGTGGCCATGGACTTCGGCAGGCTCACCCTGAGCGACCAGGTGGTGCTCTACCTCTTCGGCACCCCCGGTCAGGAGCGCTTCAAGGAGATGTGGGAGGAGCTGTCCCGCGGAGCCCTGGGCGCGCTCGTCCTCGTCGACCCCGAGCGCCTCTCCGAGTCCTTCCCGGTGCTGGACCTCGTCGAGAGCTTCGGGCTGACGTACGCGATCGGCGTCAACCAGTTCCAGACGTCGCCGGCCTACCCGCTCGACGAGGTGCGCGAGGCGCTCAACCTCAGCGCCGACACGCCCGTCGTGACCTGTGACGTACGTGACCAACAGTCGTCTGCGCAGGCACTGATCACCCTGGTGAACCACCTTCTCTCGCTCATCGGCTAGGAGATCCGCATGCAGCACTCCGAATCGGGGATGCCTGCCGGCTGCCCCGCGCACGGCAACCCCGCACTCTTCGGGCCCGGCTTCGGCTCCGACCCCGAGGGCGCCTACGCCGCGCTGCGCGCCACCGGCCCGAGCGCCCCCGTCGACATCGCCCCCGACGTCCAGGTCGAACTGGTCACGAGCTACGACGCGGCCCTGTACATCCTGCAGAACCCCGCCTCCTTCGTGCGCGACTCGCGCCGCTGGAACGCGCTGAACGAGGGGCGGGTCCCCGAGGACAGCCCGGCCCTGCCCATGATGGGCTACCGGCCCAACGCCCTCTTCAGCGACGGCGCGGCCCACGCCCGGCTGCGCCAGGCGGTGACGGACAGTCTGGCCACCGTCAACGAACTGCAACTGGTGCGGCAGACCCAGCAGTCCGCTGCCTATCTGATCAGCCAGTTCGCCAGTTCCCCCCGGGGGCAGGGCGAGCTGATGGCCGACTACGCCCAGCCGCTGCCCCTGCTGGTCTTCAGCGATCTGTTCGGCTGCCCTCCCGAGATCGGCGACCAGGTCATCGCGGGGATCTCCGGCATCTTCCAGGGCACGCCCGACGCCGACCAGGTCCTCGGCGCCGCCCTGGGCGAGCTGATCGCCCTCAAGCGGCGCAGTCCCGGCACCGACCTCACCACCCGGCTGATGGAGCACTCCGCCCGGCTGAGCGACGAGGAGGTGCTCCACCAGTTGGTGACCCTCCTCTCGGGCGGTACGGCCCCGCTGACGGCCGCCATCGGAACCAGCACCGCCCTGTACCTGGGGGAGGAGTGGCAGACCGGCCTCCCGGTGGAGGACGCGGTCTCCCAGACGCTGTGGAACTACGCGCCGATCGCCAACTACGCCACGCACTACGCGACCCACGACGTCGAACTGGGGGACCGGACGATCCGGGCCAACGACCCGATCGTCATCTCCTTCGCAGCGGCCAACACCGACCCGCGGCTGACTGCGCACCGGGAGCAGCTGAGCGCCAAGGCCCACCTGGCCTTCGGCGCCGGCCCGCACGCCTGCCCCGCCAAGGACCCCGCCTTCATGATCACGGTGGCGGCCGTCGAGGCGCTTCTGAACGGGCTCCCCGACGTCGAGATGCGCGTCCCCTTCAAGGACCTGAACTGGGCGCCGATTCCCTGGAGCCGGACCCTGCTGGGCCTGCCGGTCCGCTTCACTCCGAGGGTCGTCACGCCCAAGACCGCCGAGCGCTCCGCTACCACGTCGCGCACCTCCGTGTCGATGCCCCATGCGGCACCTTCTTCGGAGACTTCGGCGCGTCCCCAGCCCAAGGGCGGTCTGTTCAGCCGTTTCCTCGCGTGGACTAGGGGAGAGTGACGCAAGTAACGTCCTGTAGTCCTCTGATGGCGGATGGTTTAACAATGTGAAGGGTACGTATGGCGGCTGACTTTGAAGAAAGGATCCGTCATCGTGAAGGTCGCCGCCCCTTCCCAGGCCAGCCGCCGTAGCGCCGTTGCGCACTTCGCACGACTCAGGACTTCCAAGGGACAGAGCAACCCCTTCCCGATCTACGCGAACCTGCGTTCGCTGGGGCCGATCCTCCCGGCGCCGTGGGGCGGTCACCTCGTCACCGGCTTCGACCTGTGCGACCACGTGCTGCGCAGTCGCGAGTGGCTGGAACCCGACCGGCAGTGGCGCAGCCGTCAAGGGGGAGGGACCCGCTGGGACTCGCCGTCCGCCACGGAGATGAGCAAGACGCTGCCCTGCCTCAACCCGCCCGACCACACCCGGGTGCGCCGGTCCGCCGGCTCGTTCGACCGCGCCACCATCGAGCGGCTCGGTCGGGCGGTCGGCCGGGTGACCGACCTGCTCCTCGACTCCGTCGCCGAGCAGGTCCAGGACGGCGAGGCCGACTTCGTCGATCTGGTCTGCGAGCAGCTGCCGGTGGCCACCATCGGCAGCTGGCTCGAACTCCCGACCGCTGATCTGCCCCGGCTCCGGGAGCTGACCCACGATCAGGTCTTCACCCAGGAACTGCTGCCGTCGGCGAGCCAGCTGGCGCTCTCCGACGCGGCCACCGCCGAGCTCCGCGCCTACTTCACCGAACTGGTACGTGAGCGCCGGCGGCACCCCGGGGACGACCCGATCTCCCGGTGGATAGCGACCTGGGACACCCTGGAGCCGGACCGCGACCAGGCCGACGAGGCGGTGTACTACCTGGCCCTGTTCGTGCTGCTGGCCGCCTTGGAGACCACCTCCACCATGCTCGCCACCACGGTCCTGTTGCTTCTGGAGCGTCCCGAGTGGTGGTCGCGCCTGGCGGCCCGCCCCGATCTGGTGCCCGGCTTCGTGGAGGAGTCGCTGCGTTACGACCCGCCCACGCAGGTGATCAGCCGGGTCGCCCACCACGACGGTGTGCTGGGGGGCATGGAGGTCCGCAAGGACGACATGGTGCACCTCATGATCGCCGCCGCCCACCGGGACCCCGAGCGACACCCCGATCCCGAACGGTTCGACCCCCTCCGCAACCCCGGTCACCTCGCCTTCAGCGGAGGCGCCCACTACTGCATGGGAGCGCCGCTGGCCCGCCTCGAAACCCACACGCTGCTCCGTCACCTGACCGAGCGCCTGCCCCGTCTCGCCCTTGCCCGCCGTCCGTCGTGGGCCCCCCGCGTGGCGTTCCGCCGCCTACTGAACCTGGATGTCGTCCTCGCATGACCACCCCCGTCCCCATAGCCAGCACCACGGTGTCCGACGCCGCCTCCGGAGCCCTGGGCGTCCGGGAGGACGGCCCCGTGCTGCACGTCGACCTGAACCCCACCGGCGGTGCCAGCCTCGGCGTCGCCGCGATCGACGAGTTGACCGCGCTCCTCGACGGCCTCCACGACCGGCCGGAGACCCGGGCGCTCGTCCTCTCCTCCACGGGTGACGACTTCTGCCTCGGGGCGGACCGCGGCGAGTACCGGGCGGCCCTGGCGGCCGATCCCACCGGGGCGTCCCTGCGCCGCATCGTGGACAAGGCCAACCGTCTGTGCCAAGCGCTGGAGAGCTCCCACACGGTGTCCATCGCCCGGCTCCACGGCGGCGTCGTCGGTGCCGGACTGGCCCTGGCCGCCTTCTGCGACCTGCGCGTCGCCGCGGAGACCTGCCGCTTCAGGATGCCCGAGGTCGCGGTGGGCCTCGCGCCGGCCTGGGGCGGCGCGCTGGGGCGGCTGATCTCGGAGGCTGGTGCCGCCCGCATCCGGGAACTGATGCTCACCTGCGACAGCTTCGACGCGTGGACCGCCCAGCGCATCGGCCTCGTGCACAAGGTGGCGCCGCCGGACGAGTTGGACCGCGTCGTCGACGCCTGGACCAGGCCGTTGGCCCGGCGGTCGGCCGAAGCCCTCACGCTCACCAAGCGGATGTTCGCCGGGTACGCCCGTGCCGACCGCACCGCCGACGTCGCCCTGCTCGACGCCCATCTGTTGGCTGCCTGCCTCAGCCGTCCTTGACACCGGCGCGCCACGGCCGCCGCCCGCTCAGACCCGTAGGTCCTCGTCCTCCCGGCGCATCGAGGCCCTTGCCGGGGCGGCGGCGGTCCGTGTCGCTCCTGTGTGGAGGAGGAGGCGTCCGTCTGCCGAGCACCGAGTCCTGCCGCGGAGCGCGCCGGACCCGCTCACCGCCACCCCGTACGACCCCCGTGGACGACGCCGTGCAGCACGTGGCTTCCGGGCCACCGGCACCGTCGCACCGCGGTCCACGTCAGAGACCGTGCCCGCGTTCCCGCACCGCTGGGGAACATGCGGTACCTCCTGGTTTGTGACGGGCGGCACATTCAGGCGTCATGTGGCCTTTCGGGTGACATGGTGGGGGCGTGCTCGACGACACCGACCGCAGGATCATGCGTGCGCTCACCCGCGACGGACGGACGCCCTACACCGCGCTCGCCCGTGAGCTGGGGGTCTCCGAGGGAACCGTGCGCCAGCGGGTGGCGAGGCTCCAGGAGAGCGGGGTGCTGCGGATCGTCGCGCTCTGCGACCCCTTGCAGTTGGGACACCAGTCCGTGCGGCTGATGATCCGGGTGCGGGACCTGACCCCGCGGGCGGTGGCGAAGACGCTGTCCGGCATGCCGATGATCAACCACGTGGCGCTGTGCGCCGGCAGCCAGGACATCTTCCTGGAGGGCACCTGCCGCGACCAGGCCCAACTCGTCCAGCTCCTGGACGACATCCGGATGCTGCCGGGGGTCTCCCGGGTGCAGGTCCTGCTGTTGCTGGAGCTGTTCAAGGACTACTCGTGGAGCGGGCTGGCGAGCGCGGTCGGCCAGGGCGTCGCCGAGGAACAGTCGACGGAGGACTGAGGAGCAGCCGACGCGGCAGCGGTCGGTGACGATCCGTCCCGGGCCGCCGGTCACCCCGGGATGATCCGCTTCTCCGGACGCACCGGGACCTCCCGGAACCCGGCCCACAGGTACGAGTCCTTGATGACCTCCAGTACGGTCAGCGCCTCCGCGTGCGCCACTCCGTTGACCCGGCGCACGCGCTCGGTGAGCAGCTCCGCCAGGTGCTCCAGGTCGCGGCAGCGGACGTCCACGATCAGGTCGTAGGGCCCCACGCAGGAGGCCACGTACCGCACCTCCGGCATCCGGGACAGCTCCCGCGCCACCAGGGACACCGGAATGTGGTGCACCCGGACCGCGAGGTGGACCTCCATCTCGCCCATGCGCACCGCGTCGGTCATGCCGACGACCTGGAGCACGCCCTTGCGCTGGAGCCGCTGGTAGCGGGCGCGCACCGAAGCCTCGGAGAGGCCGACCGTACGCCCGATCTCGGCGAAGGAGCGGCGGCCGTCCACCCTGAGCTGGTCGATGATCTGCCGGTCCAGGTCGTCGATCACCAAGTCCTCCGGGGCGTGTGCGGGTGCCTGCGGGCACTGTCAGCACCCTCGTTCCCCACTCCGCCGACTGTCAAGGTCGTCCGTCACACCGCCACGGCGCTGCGAGACACGTGGAAATCGGGGCTGCATTCCACGGGATTCGTTGTGGATCCATCTTCTCGGGTCACCACCCGTTCCCCCACGCTTTCCCCATCCGACAACCGGCTCCGAACGACCCGCCCCCGGACAAGGAGTTCAGCACATGCACACCACCCCTCCTCCCGACCGAGCGCCCCGGCGGACGTCCCGATGACGGTCACACAGCCCACCGCCGTCGCGCCGCCCCGGCCCGCGCCCCCGCCGCGCACCCGTCGGGCCGTGGTGACGACGCTGCTGCTGGCGCCCGCCGGAGTCACGGTCCTCGGACTGGTGCTGGTGCCCCTGGTGCTGGTGGTGCGCAACAGCTTCGCCTCGGCCGATGCGTACGGCGGCATCCAGGGCGGCTGGACGCTGGCGAACTACCAGGACCTGATGGACCCGGTCTATCTCAAGGTCTTCAGCTACAGCCTGGGCATGGCGGCCCTGAACACCGCCGTCTGCCTGGTCCTCGGCTACGTCGTCTCGTACTACCTGGCCGGCCGCCCGCCGCAGCGGCAGATGCTGCTGCTCCTGCTGATCATCGTGCCGTTCTGGACCGACTTCCTGGTCCGCACCTTCGCCTGGATCAACCTGCTGAGCCCCGGCGGACCGGTGAACGCACTGACCGACGGGATCGGGCTCACCGACGGCCCCACCCAGTGGATCCCCAGCCAGGGCGCCTCCTTCGTCGGCCTGGTGTACGCCTTCCTGCCGACCGCGATCTTCCCGATCTACGCCGCCCTGCGCGGCGTCGACGGCTCGCTCGGCGAAGCGGCCCGCGACCTGGGCTGCGGCTGGTGGCGGGTGCACACCCGGGTGCTGCTGCCGATCGCCCGGCCCGGCATGCTCGCCGCGGCGCTGCTCACCTTCATCCCGACCCTCGGCGTCTTCGTCATCCCCGTCCTGCTCGGCGGCGGACGCGACCAACTGGTCGGCAACCTCATCGTCACCCTCTACACCGAGTTCCGTAACCAGCCGATGGGCGCCGCCGCCTCCGTGGCGCTGCTGCTCCTGATGGTGGCCTCCATGGCGGCGTTCGGACTGGCCGCCCGACGGCTGAGGAGGAAGTCGGCATGAAGCACGCACTCGACACCGTGACCGCCTGGCTCGCCCGGGGCGTCATCGCCTTCCTCTACGTCCCCATCGCCGTGGTCGTGGTGCTCTCCTTCAACGACTCCGAGGTCACCTACGAGTGGGCCGGCTTCAGCACCCGCTGGTACGGGCGGCTGGCACAGAACACCGAACTGCTCGCCGCCCTGCGCGTCAGCGCCGAGACCGCCCTGATCTCGGCGACGCTCGCCACCCTGTGCGGACTGCTCGCCGCGATGGGCACGGCCCGGCTGCGGGCCCGCGGCAGGGCGCTCTTCTCCGGCGGGCTGTTCCTGCCGCTGATCATCCCGGAGATCGTGCTGGGCGTGGCCCTGCTGTCCGTCTTCGGTGCGATGAGCGCGGAACTCGGCAAGACCACCCTGGTCCTGGGCCACCTGGTGGTGACCCTGCCGTACGCGGCACTGATCGTCCTCGGTGCCTACCGGGCCCTGGACCCCTCGCTGGCGGAGGCCGCCACCGACCTCGGCTGCAACGCCTGGCAGACGTTCCGCCGGGTGACGCTGCCGCTGCTGCGCCAGCCGCTGCTGGCCGCCTGGCTGCTCACCTTCACCATCTCCTTCGGCAACGTCGTGATGTCGACCTTCACCGGCGGCATCGGCAGCACCACCCTCCCGCTGCGCGTCTACTCGATGCTCAAGGGCGGCCTCACGCCCGAGATCAACGCGCTGGGCACGCTGCTCGTCCTCTTCACCCTGCTGATCGTCCTCGGCGTCGGCCTGCGGCAGATGCGCCGCGTCCTGCTCGGCGCCGACCGCTCCTGAACCCCGCTCCTCCGCCCCGTACGAAAGGCACCACCCCCATGCGCGCAAGAAGCGTCTCCAGAGGAGTCCTCGCCGTCTCCGTCGCCACCGTCACCGCCCTCCTCGCCACCGGCTGCGGCGGCTCGGACGCCGACTCCTCGTCCGGCGGCGGCAAGAAGCTGAACGTCTACGCCTGGGCCGGCGAGATCCCCGACTCCGTGGTGAAGAAGTTCGAGCAGGACACCGGCATCGACGTCACCCTCGACACCTTCGACAGCAACGAGACCATGACGGCCAAGCTCAGCTCGGGCTCCGCCGGCTACGACCTCGTCGAACCCAGCCAGTACAGCGTGCAGCAGCTCATCGGGCAGCAGCTGATCGAACCGCTGGACCACTCCCGCATCAAGGGCCTGGACAACCTCGCGGACAAGTTCCGCGACCCGTCGTACGACCCGGGGAACAAGTACTCCGTGCCCTGGATCTGGGGCACCACCGGCTTCGCGTACAACGACAAGTGCATCCCGTCGGCGACCAGCTGGGCGACGCTCTTCGACGACCGGTACAAGGGCAAGGTCTACATGCTCGACAACATGCTGGCCGCCTACATCGCCGGACTCCAGGTCACCGGCGCCCGCGCCACCAGCACCGACAAGGGCGAGATCGAGGCCGCCACCGACGCCCTGACGAAGCAGAAGAAGATGCTCGCGGGCTACAACTCGACCAACTACCCGCAGCTGCTGTCGACCGGGCAGGCGTGCGCGGCCCAGGCGTGGAGCGGCACGGCGATGGCGAAGGCCGTCGCCGCCAACCCGAACGTGCACTACGTCCTGCCCGAGGAGGGCGGCTCCATCTGGACCGACGGCCTCGCCATCCCCAAGGGCGCCAAGAACACGGACGCCGCATACCAGTTCATCAACTTCCTCCTGCGCCCCGAGATCGCCGCCATGGCGACCGACGACGGCGGCAGCGCCAGCACCAACGCCAAGGCCCGGGACTTCGTCAAGGACAAGAAGGCGCTGGAGAACCCCGCGGTGTACGCCTCCGACGCGGCCATCGCGAAGGCGGACTTCCTGCTCGACCCGGGCACCGCGATGAAGCACTTCCAGCAGGGCTGGACCAAGGTGAAGGCGTCCTGACGATGACCCCCGGCACGAAGACCGCCCCCGCGGCGGCGCCCCCCGAGACCGATGCCCCGGCCGTCCGCCTCACCGGCGTGGGCAAGGCGTTCGGCACCACCCGAGCCGTCGCGGACGTCACCCTGGACATCCGCCGGAACGAGTTCTTCTCCATCCTCGGACCGTCCGGCTGCGGCAAGACCACCCTGATGCGGATGATCACCGGCTTCGAGACGCCGGGCGAGGGCACGGTGGAACTCGGCGGCGTCCCCGCCAACACCGTCCCGCCGCACAAGCGCGACCTGAACATGCTCTTCCAGAGCTACGCCCTCTTCCCGCACCTGTCGGTCGCCGACAACGTCGCCTTCGAACTGAAGGTGCGCAGGTCCAGGCCCAAGGCCGAGATCGGCGACGCGGTGCGCGAGGCCCTGGCCCTCGTCCGGCTCACCGGGTACGGAGACCGCTCCATCGCCCAGCTCTCCGGCGGCCAGCGACAGCGCGTCGCCATCGCCCGGGCCCTGATCGGACGCCCCTCCCTGCTGCTCCTGGACGAGCCGCTCGGCGCCCTCGACCAGAAGCTGCGGGCCGAGATGCAACTGGAGCTGAAGAAGATCCAACGGGAGGTCGGGGTGACCTTCGTGACCGTCACCCACGACCAGGAGGAAGCGCTCACCATGTCCGACCGCATCGCGGTCATGGACGGCGGCCGGGTGCTCCAGGTCGACACCCCCGAGGCCATTTATGAACGCCCCGCGACCCGCTTCGTCGCCGACTTCATCGGCACCTCCAACTTCCTCACCGGCACCCTGGACGCCACCGGCCTCGCCGTCCCCGGCCTCGGCCGCCTCCCCGTCCCCGACGGCCACGGCCTCGCCCCCGGCACCGAGGCGCACCTCGCGGTGCGACCGGAGAACGTCCACCTCGCCGGCGCCGACGACGCACCGTCGCCGCGGGCGGACCTCCTCGACGGCACGCTCCAGCAGATCGTGTACCTCGGCAGCGCCACCCGCTACCACCTCACCCTCGCCGACGGCACGGACCTGATCGCCGAGTCGCGCGGCCGGGGCCACGGCGGACTCTCCGTCGGCGCCGGCGTCCGCGCCGGCTGGGACCCCGCCCGGTCCCGGCTGCTCGCCGAATGACCGCCACCGCCCCGGACCCGTTCCGGGTCGCCAACGGCGGTGCACCCCGCACCCGCCGCACCCCGCCCCACCCGCACAAGGAGACACGGCCGTGAAGGTCGCCGCAGCACAGTTCGCCCCCACCGCAGACCCGGCGGCCAACCTCGCCGTCATCGAGGAGATGACCGCCGAGGCCGCCGCCGCGGGCGCCGAACTCGTCGTCTTCCCCGAGGAGTCGATGATCCCCTCCGACGTCCTCGACGAGAACGACGTCCCGCTCGGGGAGTTCGCCGTCACCCACTGGGGGCCCTTCCTCGAAGGCATCTCCCGCACCGCCCGTGCCCACGGCGTCGCGCTCGTCGCCGTCGGATACGAGGACAGCGGCACGGCACTGCCGTACAACACCATGGCCGCCGTGGACGCCGGGGGAGAAGTCCTCGGCCTCTACCGCAAGATGCACCTGTACGACGCCTTCGACTACCGGGAGTCGCGGCACATCCAGCGCGGTGACACGGGTCCCGTCGTCGTCCGCATCGGCGACTTCAACGTCGGCCTGGTGAACTGCTACGACGTCCGCTTCCCCGAGTTCACCCGCTCCCTGGTCGAGATGGGGGCCGATCTGCTGGCGGTGTCCGCGGCCTGGGTGAAGGGGCCGCTCAAGGAGGACCACTGGCGCACCCTGCTGCGCACCCGGGCCATCGAGAACACCTGCTGGGTCGTGGCGTCCTCGCTCACCACCCCCGACTGCATCGGCACGTCCATGGCCGTGGACCCCCTCGGCGTGGTGCGCGCCTCCCTCGGCGAGGAGGAGCGCTCGCTGCTCGTGGTCGACGCCGACAAGGACCGGATCGACCGGGCCCGCACGGTCCTGCCCGTGCTCCGCAACCGCCGCATCATCATCGGACCGAGGTGACCCGCCGTGCCCCTGGACATCCGCGAACTGCCCGCCCCGCTGGACGCCGCGCTCGTCGAGCGGCTGCGGACGGTCGACTTCCCCACCCTCGGCCACTACCTGGAAGAGGGGTTCTGCCACCCCGGACTCCAACGCGTCGCCGGCCGCGGCAAGTTGGTCGGTCGAGCCGTGACCGTACGGACCACCGCCACCGACTCCACGATGCTCCACCACGCCGCCGGCCTCGTCGGCCCCGGTGACGTGGTCGTCGTCGACACCGGCGGCGACCGCCGCCACGCACCCCTCGGCGAGGTGCTGGCGAACGCGCTCGCCGCGCGCGGTGCGGCCGGCGCCGTGGTCGACGGCCTCGCCACCGACGTCGACGCCCTGCGGGAGGTCGGACTGCCGGTGTACGCCTTCGGCCGCAGCGCGCTGACGACCAAGCTGCACGGACTGGCCGACGGCTCGCTGTGCGCCCCCATCACGTGCGGCGGTGTCCCGGTGCACCCGGGCGACCTGGTGCTCGGCGACGCCAACGGCGTCATCATCGCCCCGGCCGGCCGGCTCGCCGCCGTGCTGGAGGACGCGATCGACGACGACGCGCAGGAACCGGCGCTCGTGGCCGAAGTGCGGCGCGGTGCGCCGCTGGGGTCGCTCACCGGCGCCACCGACATGCTCCGCGGGCTGGGCGCGTTCGACTGAGCCGGCGCACCCGCCCGATTCCGTTCCACCTCCGAAAGGACCACCGTGTTTCTGAAAGCCGCCGTCAACGGCGGGCGCTCCCAGGCCGAGCGCCCCACCGTCCCGGTCACCGCCGCGGAGATCGCCGCCGACACCCTGGCGGTGCTCACCGCCGGGGCGGACGTCGTCCACTTCCACGTCCGCACTCCCGACGGCGGGCAGACCATCCGGCCCGACGCACTCGCCGAGGTGCTGACCGCGATCCGGGCCGTCGCCCCCGAAGCCGTGGTCGGCACCACCACCGGCCTGTGGACCTGCTCCGGCCCCGAGCAGCGGTACGCCCTGGTCAAGGCGTGGGACGTCCTGCCCGACTTCGCCTCCGTCGCCTTCAGCGAGGAGGGGGCGGCCGAGACCGCCGAACTCGTACGGGAGCGGGGGATGGTGCTGGAGAGCGCCGTCTGGACGATGGACGACGTCCCCGCCCTGCTCGCGTCACCGACCCTGCACGACAACGTGCGCATCCTGATCGAACCCGTCGAGGAGGACCCGACGGAGGCGGTGGCCGCGGCGCGCGCCATGGCCGGGCGCATCCGTGCGGCCGGCTTCCGGGCTCCGATCCTCTACCACGGCGAGGGACCGACGGTGTGGCCGCTGGTCCGGGCCGCGGCCGAGGACGGCCACCAGACCCGGATCGGCTTCGAGGACGGCACCGACCTGCCCGACGGCAGCGACGCCCCCGACAACGCGGCGCTGGTACGGGCGGTGCGCGAGCTGACGGCCGGCTGAGCCCGACCGACGACGGACGCCCCCGCCACCGGGAACCACGGCAGCACGCCCCGCCCCGCGTTGGAACATGTTCCGGTGGGAACGAGAATGCATCGATCACATGGCTGTTTTCCGGGGCGGGGTATCGGGATGATCCGGTATGCGATAGCCCTTTTCGATTCTGGGTGATGATAGGACTTGGGCGGCACGGGGTTCCGTGCCGCTCACTTTTCCGTTTGTGTCACTTTCTGAATCTTCGTTGACTTGTAGCTGTAGTGGGAAATAGCTTGCCAATAGTCACCTTTCTCGACTCTGGTGCGGCTCGACCGATCGTGTGCGAGCAAGCCACGTGCTTTCCGGCGGGCCGACGGAATCCGGAGTTCGATCTCACTCCAGAACGAATGAAGGGGTGTTGGCATGCTGAAAAACAGAAGCCCGCGGTGGTCTCCACGAGCAGTGGTCTTCGACTGCGACGGAACGCTGCTGGACAGCGAGAAACACTGGATGGACGCCCGACGGCACGTGCTGGCGGGGCACGGAGTCGCCCTGGACGAGAAGTTCGCCGATCTGGCGCAGGGCGTCCACTACACGGAGTGCGGCCGACTGATGGCCACCCTGGCGGGCCGGCCCCGGCTCGCCGCCACGATGACCGACGAACTCCTGCGGGCCTTCCGCGCCTTCGCCTCGGCCAGCCCCGTCACCTGCCCCGGGGCGCCCGCCCTGGTGGCGTCCGCGGCCAGTCGGGTGCCGCTCGCGGTCGCCAGCAACTGCCCCCAGGACGTGGTGGAGACCTGCCTGGAGTCCGCGGGGCTGCTCGGACACTTCCGCCATGTGGTCGTGCCCGGGGGCGACGTCCGGCCGAAGCCCGATCCCGACGTGTACGCGGAGGCCGCGTCCCGGTGCGCCGTCGCCCCCGCCTCGTGCCTCGCCCTTGAGGACTCGCTCTGCGGAATCCAGTCGGCGGTCAGCGCCGGCATTCCGGTCATCGGCGTCGGCGAGAACCCCTCGCCGGAACATCTCCGGCTCGCGGACGCATGGGTGCCGTCCCTCGCGGACTCGCAACTCAACGCCTGGGTCAGCGGCTGGGAGCAGTACGGCCCGTCCGGCGTGAACTGAGCGACACGAAAAGCAAACGGGGGTCCAGGCGGAACCGTGCCGGACTTTCTCAGTGAGCCTCTTCTTGGTGATTCCCGCTGACGTGGAATTCTCGCCGAATCGTCCCGTTGAATTGCCTGGGTTATTTTCTCGTTCGCTCATGCGGAATCGGCGGCAACGCCGATTCCATGCCTCCTCGCGCTCAACCGCTTCCTTCACCTTGGGGCACTCGTCGGGGCTGGTGCGCCGCGTACGCGTTGCCGTCGATGCCGGTCCTGGGGCCCGCCCTCGGACGCGACCCACGTGCGGTCGACTCGGCTTACCATCGCCTCGTGGAGGAGGAACACGGGTCCGGCACCGGCCCGCCCGCCTCCGGCGGGCGTTCCATCGGCCGCCCGCGTGGGCGTCCCCGCGCACCGGTCATCGCGCGGGCGGGCAGCGGCGCTGTCGCGCCGGTGCCGTCACCCGTTTGGAGGCGCGATGAGTCACTTCCTGCCCGAAGACGAGGTCGTGCTGAGGGCGTGCCAGGGGCTCGCCCTCACCTACCCCGGGATCGGCCTGTGCGTCGAGCCGCTGTACCTGCTGGCCACCCGGCCCGCACCGCAGCGCCGCGTCGCCCTCGTGGCCGGCGGCGGCGCCGGCCACGAACCCCTGCACACCGGACTGCTGGGCAGGGGCGGACTGGACGCCGTCGTCCCCGGCGCCGTCTTCACCTCGCCCGGCAGCGCGCAGATAGCCGCCGCCACCCTGGCCGCAGCCCTGCTCGGTCCGCGCGACGGCGTCCTGCTCATCGTGAAGAACTACACCGGCGACCGGATCAACTTCGCCCTCGCCGCCGACCAGGTACGGGCCGCCGGCATACCCGTCGCCGAGGTCGTCGTCGACGACGACCTCGCCACCGACGAAGCAGCAGCGGGCCGGCGCGGCACCGGAGCCACCGTCGTGGTGGAAAAGCTCCTCGGCGCCCTCGCGGACCAGGGCACCGACCTCGACGGGCTCGCCGAACTCGGCGGCCAGGTCGCCGCGGCCTCCCGCAGCATCGCCGTCTGCGCCCGCGCCCACACCTCACCTGCCGACCGGACACCCGCCTTCCACCTCGAACCCCGGTCGCTCGACTACGGAATCGGCATCCACGGCGAACGGGCCGCACACATCCTCGCCGACCACCCCTCCGTCGACCTCGTCGTCACCCGCATGCTCGACGAACTCCTCGGCCACGTCCCCACCGGCCCCTACGGAGTGATAGCCGCCATCTCCAGCCTCGGCGGCACCAGCGACCTGGAACTGCGCATCATCAGCGCCCTCGTCCACCAGGACCTCACCTCCCGCGGCGTCCACGTCCACGCGCTGGCCGCCGGGACCTACGTCACCGCCCTCGACATGGCCGGCTTCAGCATCACCCTCACCGGACTGGCCCCCGGCTGGGCCGGCCTGTGGGACCTGCCCACGGACACCCCGCTGCGCCTGCCGGGCTCCGCCGCGTCCACCACCACGACGCTCGCGCCCCCCACCCACGTCCCGCCCACCGCCGACCGAAGCGGAACCGCCGCAACGGCGCAGTACGGCGGCCGGGCCTTCCTCGACGAACTCCACCAGGTCGCCGCCCTCGCCCACGCCGACCTCACCGCACTGGACCAGGCCACCGGAGACGGTGACTTCGGGGACAACTTCTGCGGCGGCGTCACGGCGGCCGTCTGGCTGGCCGACCGTGCCAAGATCGCCGGGACCACCGCACTGGCCGACACCTTCCGCGACCACGTCGGTGGCTCCAGCGGCCCCCTCTTCGGCATGCTCTTCACCGCCCTCGCCCCCAGCGCCGACCACTTCCCCGCCGACATCCCCGCCCTCGCCGCAGCCCTGCGTCGCGCCCTGAGCCGCATCACCGCCATCGGCGGGGCGCGCCCCGGCGACTGCACCCTCGTCGACGCCCTCGCTCCCGCGGCCGACGCCCTGGCCGTCACCCCACCGGCCGAACCCGGCCGCGCCCTGACCGCCGCCGCCCACGCCGCGATCGACGGCGCCCACCGCACCGCAGCCCTCACCGCCCGCCGCGGCAGGGCCAGCTACACCGGCCACCACTCCGAAGGACTGCCCGACCCCGGGGCCGTCGCGATCGCCCTCGTCCTCACCGCCCTCGCTCACGTCCACGAACCCCGCATCGCGAAGGAACTCCCCGCCCTCCCCGACATCATCCGGTGCTGACGGACCGCCAAACGGACCCGTGGCCCCGGGTGTCACCGTCCGCACCCCGTGCATTCCGTGATCCCATGGACACCTGATGTGACAAGCAGTCAGGAGTGTCGGTCCGGGGGTCGTCAGGAAGGTCTCGGGGATGGAGCAGCCGACACCCCCCACGCGCCCGCGCCCGGCGGGCGAGCGACTGGCCGACTGGGCCGACGGACGGCTGCCGCTGTACGAAGCCGCCCGCAGCGCCCTGCGCAAGGCGTTCCCCAACCACTGGTCCTTCCTCCTGGGTGAGCTGGCCCTGTACAGCTTCGCCGTGCTCGTGCTGACCGGGGTCTTCCTCACCTTCTTCTTCGACCCGTCCATGGAGCAGTCGGTGTACGAAGGCTCCTACCGGCCGCTGCAAGGCGTACCGGTGTCGCAGGCGTACGCCACCACGCTGGAGCTGAGCTTCGACGTCCGCGGCGGGCTGCTGGCCCGGCAGATCCACCACTGGGCCGCGCTGCTCTTCGTGGCGTCCATCGCGGCCCATCTGCTGCGGGTGTTCGTCACCGGCGCCTTCCGGCGCCCCCGCGAGCTGAACTGGGCGGTCGGCGTGACGATGTTCCTGCTCGCCATGGTCGAGGGGTTCGCCGGCTACTCCCTCCCCGACGACCTGCTGTCGGGCACGGGGCTGCGCACCGCGCAGGGCATCATGCTGTCCGTGCCGGTCGTCGGCACGTATTTCTCGTTCCTCGTCTTCGGCGGGCAGTTCCCCGGCGAGGACATCGTGCCCCGGCTGTACGCCGCCCACATCCTGCTGGTCCCCGGGCTGCTGGTGGCGCTCGTCACCGTGCACCTGGCGCTGGTGGTGTACCTCAAGCACACCCAGTGGGCGGGGCCGGGGAGGACCGCGCGGAACTCCGTCGGCGAGCCCGTCCTCCCGCGCTACCTGGCGAAGTCGGGCGGGCTGTTCTTCCTGGTCTTCGCCGTCCTCGCGGTGTGCGGGGCGATCGCACAGATCAACCCCGTCTGGGTGTACGGCCCCTACCGCGTCGACCAGGTGTCCACGGGCTCGCAGCCGGACTGGTACGTCGGCTTCCTCGAAGGCGCCCTCCGGCTGATGCCCGGGGTGGAGACCCGACTGTGGGGCCACACCCTGTCCTGGAACCCGCTGCTGCCCGGAGTGGTGCTGCCGGGGCTGCTGTTCCTGGTGCTGTACGCGTACCCCTTCTTCGAGCGGTGGATCACCGTCGGCGCGGGCGAGCGGCACCTGTGCGACCGGCCGCGGGACCGGCCCGTGCGGACCGGGCTGGGCGCGGGGGCCGTCACGGCGTACGCGGTGCTGCTGGTCGCCGGGGCGCAGGACGTGGTCGCCTTCGTCTTCGACGTCCCCGTCCAGGAGCTGACCTGGGCCCTGCGGGCGGGCCTGCTGGTCCTGCCGCCGCTGGCGTTCTGGGTGACCAGACGGGTGTGCCTGGGACTCCAGGAACGGGAGGGAAGACGGTTGGTGCAGGGCGAGGGGACCGGCGGCGTACGGCAGTCCGCCGACGGCGGATACCACCCGGAGCACCGTTCGGTGTCGCCCGAGCGCCGGTACACGGCCCTGGTCAGGGAAGTCCCCGCGCCGCTCGTGGCCCCCGACCCGCTGCCGGACGAACGCCCCCGACAGCGCTGGACCCGAAGGCTGCGCACGGGACTCAGCACCTGGTACTACGGCGACCGGGCCGGTCGGATCGCCCCGCCGGAGGAACGGGAACGGGTCCTCGTCGGCCCGACGCGCCACGACGGACGGGAGTGACCCGCCGGGCCTCCGCGTTCGTCGCCCTTCAGTCCGCTTCGTCGTGGCCGCCGAAGACGAACCCGTACACCCCCGGCACCAGCACGCCCACCCCGATCAGGAAGATCCACAGCCCTTTGACCACCCCGAGCCCCAGCAGGGCGAACCCGGCCGCCGCGGTCACCGGCGCGTAGCTGTGCGGCCGGGGGAAGGCGAAGCGCCGCCCCGCGGTGTCCTGGACCCGGGCGTCCTTGCGGTCCTCCGGGCGGGGGAGGGTCCGTAGCCGCTGCCGCCACAGGAACGCCGAGATCAGGGCGGTCATCGCGAAGGACACGAGCAGTGCCGACAGACCGGCCGGCTCGCGGGCGAAGACCCCGTAGACCACGGCGACGCCCAGGAAGAAGCCGGCCGTCGCGGTGAACAACCACGCCTCGCCCTTCACCGTGCTCCCTCCCCGGAGGCCGCACGGGCGTCCGCGCCGAGCGCCTCGGGATGGTGCAGGTCGAAGGCGGGCGAGTCCGAGCGGATGCGGGGCAGGGCGTGGAAGTTGTGGCGCGGCGGGGGCGAGCCCGTCGCCCACTCCAACGAACGCCCCCACCCCCACGGGTCGTCGAGGGTGACGCGCACGCCGCGGCTCGCCGTCCGCCAGACGTTGTAGAGGAAGACCAGCGTCGACAGTCCGAGGACGAAGGACCCGATCGTGGCGAGGGTGTTCAGGGCGGTGAACCCGTCGCCCGCCAGATAGTCGGCGTAGCGGCGGGGCATGCCCTGTTCGCCGAGCCAGTGCTGGACCAGGAAGGTGAGCTGGAACCCGACGAACAGCGTCCAGAAGTGGATCGCGCCCAGCCGCTCGTCGAGCATCAGCCCGGTGAGCTTGGGCCACCAGAAGTAGAAGCCGCCGAAGGTCGCGAAGGCAATGGTCCCGAACAGCACGTAGTGCAGGTGCGCCACCACGAAGTAGCTGTCCGTCAGATGGAAGTCCAGCGGAGGCGAGGCGATCAGGACCCCCGTCAACCCGCCGAGGAGGAAGGTCACCAGGAAGCCGACGGACCACAGCATCGGCGTCTCGAAGGAGACCGAGCCCTGCCAGGTCGTGCCGATCCAGTTGAAGAACTTCACCCCCGTCGGCACCGCGATCAGGAACGACATCAGCGAGAAGAAGGGCAGCAGCACCGCGCCCGTGGCGAACATGTGGTGCGCCCAGACCACGGCGGACAGGCCCGTGATCGCGATCGTGGCGCCCACCAGCCCCACGTAGCCGAAGATCGGCTTGCGGCAGAAGACCGGCAGGATCTCCGAGACGATCCCGAAGAACGGCAGCGCCACGATGTAGACCTCCGGGTGGCCGAAGAACCAGAACAGGTGCTGCCACAACAGCGCCCCGCCGTTGGCCGCGTCGAAGACCTGCGCCCCGAACTTGCGGTCGGCCTCCAGCACCAGCAGGGCGGCGGTCAGCACCGGGAAGGCGAGCAGGGCCAGCACCGAGGTGAAGAGCACGTTCCAGGTGAAGATCGGCATCCGGAACAGGGTCATGCCCGGGGCCCGCAGGCAGATGACCGTGGTGATGAAGTTGACCGAGCCGAGGATCGTGCTCAGCCCGGACACGACCAGCCCCATCACCCACAGGTCCGCTCCCGCGCCGGGTGTGTGGTCCGCGCTGTTCAGCGGCGCGTAGGCGAACCAACCGAACGACGCGGCCCCGCCGGTGGTGAGGAACCCGGCGACGACGAGCAGCCCGCCGAAGAGGTACACCCAGTAGGTGAGGGCGTTCAGCCGGGGGAACGCCACGTCGGGGGCGCCGATCTGCAACGGCATGATCACATTGGCGAAGCCGGTGAAGGTGGGCGTCGCGAACAGCAGCATCATCACGGTGCCGTGCACGGTGAACAGTTGGTTGTACTGCTCCGCCGAGACGATCTGGAGCCCGGGCCTCGCCAGCTCCGCCCGCATCACCAGCGCCAGGCCGCCGGCGAACAGGAAGAACGCGAACGAGGTCGCCAGGTACATCCGCCCGATCGTCTTGTGGTCCGTCGTCGACAGCAGATCGAGGAGCCGGGCGCCCAGGGCCACGCGCCGGTGCGCCCGTTCGGTCGCGACACCGTCCGGTGGCCGGCGGTCCACCTCGGTCATCCGTCCCTCCCGGGCTCAGCACGCGTACGGCGGGGCGACGTACTGGGCCAATCTGACACCGCTGGTCCCTCAGCGCGCCGGACGACGTGCCGCCGCGTGCCGCCGTCACCCGGCTGACCGTGCCGCTGGGGGCGTTCGTACGGATCAGACGGACCCGGCCGGCGCGTCCTCTTCGCCGAAGAGCGCGAGCATCTGACCCAGCACCTTGACGCAGGCCGCGATCTCGGCGTCGGTGAGGTCACCGCCGGTGCGGCGCAGCAGCAGCTTCTCGCGGGCGGTGACCGCCGTGATCGCCACCAGTCCCGCGTCGGTGAGCCGGATCAGCGGGGAGCGCCGATGGGCCGGGTTCGCCACGGTCTCCACCCACTGCTCGGCCGCCGCGTCGTGCACCATCCGCTGTACGAACTGCCTGCTCAGCTCCTGCGTACGGCTCATCTGAGGGACGGTCATGGGGCCCTGCGCCCGGAGCAGGTCGAGGACGGCCCGCACTCCCACGGACAGGCCCTGCGCTGGGGCGGTCTGCTCCACCTTGCGCAGCACCCGCCGGTAGAGGAGTCCCACCAGGCCCAGCACCTCCGCGAGGTGGTCGGCGAGGTCGTCGGACGGCAGGGGCTCTGAGGTCTCGGACACCCGACCATCATGACACCTCGGTTGTCATTCCTCGACCATCATGACACCTTGGTTGTCATGAATGACGCACCCCCGAACACCGGCACGCAGGAGTTCCGCACCGAGGACGGCGCCCTCGCCTATCGCGACTGCGGCACGGGAGACGCCCTCGTCCTGCTGCACGGCGGCTTCCTGGACCACGCCATGTGGCAGACGCAGATCGACTTCTTCGCCCGCTCCCACCGGGTGATCGCGCCGGACGCCCGGGGACACGGCGGCTCCGCCAACGCCACCCGGCCCTTCCGCCACACCGACGACGTCGCCGCCCTGCTGCGCCACCTCGACTGTGCGCCCGTGGTCGTGGTCGGGCTGTCGATGGGCGGCGGGATCGCCACCGACACCGCACTCGAACACCCCGACCTGGTGCGGGCCCTGGTGGTCAGCGGGGTGGGGACCAGCGAGCCCGACTTCGGGGACCCCTGGACGACCGGTGTGCTGGCGGACTTCCAGCGGGCGCTGGCCGCGGGCGACGCCGCGGGCGGGATCGAGCGCTTCCTCGACTTCGCCGCCGGCCCCCACCGCACGCTGGCCGACGTCGCACCCGAGGTCGTGCACGCCCTGCGGCAGATGGCGTGGCGCACCCTCGCCAAGCACAGCGCCGGGGAGCCGGTGGCGATGGTGCCGGTGACCCGGACCTGGGAGCGGCTGCCGGGCATCGCGGTCCCGACCCTCGCCCTCAACGGCGGGGTGGACTCGCAGGACCACCTGCGGATGGCCGGCCGGCTCGCCCGCGAGGTGGCGAACGGCCGGACGGCGGTGGTCGAACGGACGGCGCACTACCCGAACATGGAGCGGCCCGAGGTCTTCAACGCGATCCTCGCCGAGTTCCTGGAGGGGCTGCCCGAGGCCCCGTGACCCCGCGCGGGCCGGTGCGTCCCGTACGCGAGAACGGCCGGTGTCCCCGACTGCTCGGGGACACCGGCCGGTTCACCGGCTCAGCTGCGGGCGGCCGGCTCCGGCGCCCGGTCGCCCGGCGCCCCTGCGACCGCCGCCTCGGCCCGTACCGCCCTGCGGAACTCCCCGCTGCGCCCGGCGCAGTCCGCGCAGATCGCGGGGGAGCCCTCGGCCGACGGGTCCCGGTCCATCTCGGCCGCGATGTACGAGTGGTCGCACCGGTGGCAGCGGATCCGGGCCTCCCAGATGTCGTCCACCTCGTCCCGCGGGTCCGCGCCGCGGTCGAGCACGGGGGAGCGCGTCAGCCGCAGCGCGAGCAGGTACAGCCCGATGCTCAGCACGAACGTCAGCGGCGAGGACCACGTCGTACCGAACGTGCCGGTGAACTCCAGCACCACGATGCCGGTGAAGGAGGACACCAACCAGACCGCGGCGCCCGGGGCGATGGACTTGACCCGGCCCGGACGGAACTCCGGCAGGCCGTCCCGGTCTCCGTTGCGGTGCAGCGCGAGGTGCGTGAGCACGATGCCGACCCAGCCCACCACGAAGGCGCCCTGCCAGGCCAGTGCGGTCAGGACGTAGCTGAGCACGTCGGTGAGCATGATCAGGTACGTCACCACGCTCGCCAGCGCGAGGGCCACCACGCGCGGCACCCGGACGTGGAAGAGCCGGGCGACGGTGGCCTCCAGGTTCGTGGACGCCACGTAGTAGTTGGCGGTGTTGATGCGGGACTGCGTCAACCAGACGACGCCGAGGCCCCAGACCCCCATCAGGGCGACGACGGTGTCGCCGATCGCCGTCTCGGTCGGCATGCCGACGGCTCCGGCCGCGAGCACCAGGAAGATGCCGATGAGGCCGTTGACGAAGTAGCAGAAGAAGTAGAAGACCGGGCCGAAGGTGACGACGCCGTGGAACTTCGCGTCCTCGCGCTTGCCGAAGCGGCCGAAGTCGATCGTGTACATCATGAACACGAACACGCCCATGTAGACGAAGAAGGCGTACAGCCAGCCGGGCGCCCCGAGGTCGGGCAGCACGTCCGGGGTGTGGGTGAGCCAGCCGGAGGGCTTGTACTCGCGGGCGGCCAGGATCACCACGATGATCAGGCCGGTCCAGTACAGCGGCAGCAGGGCGCCGTTGAACTTGTCGAGCCAGCGGCGCACCCCGCCGATGACCATGGGGACGTTGCTCAGGATCGAGATGGCGTACCAGACCTCGATCGTGAACGCCCCGGTGTAGGCGTGCAGCGCGTGGGCGATGACGGAGCCCTCGAACACCGCGTAGTAGATGGCGGTGGCGGCCAGCACGAGCGGCGCCAGGACCGAGCCGATCGAACCGAAGATCCGCTGCGAGAGCAGGGCCACGGTCAGCCCGGTGCGGGCGGCGTAGCGGGAGAAGACGTAGTTGACCGTGCCGAACACGGCGACCGCGAGCAGGATGCCGATCAAGGTGTTCACGGTGCCGACGGTCACCGCCAGGGTGGCCGCGGTGACGAGGTAGAACATCCCGCTGACCAGGGCGTACCAGGTCATGGCCAGGGACAGCCGCCCGCTGCGCCAGGTCAGCGGGACGATGTGGGTCGAGTAGTCCTCGTTGGCGGCCTCCTTGACGACGCGGGGGTCGTCGGTGAAGGACACGTCCAAGGGGGCGAGCGGGGCGGAGACGTCCGGGCGTGGTGAGGTCACGGGGAGTCCTTGGGAGACGGCCGCCTTTGGGGGAGAGCGGGTGCGGGGCGCCGGGATGCCGGCGGGCGGGGAACCGGTGGACCCGGTTCGCCCGCCTCGCGGGCGAGTGCGGCGCAGGGGCGGCTTGGTCGGCCCCGGGGCCCTCCGGCAGGGCGGGCCTCGTGCGGCCAAAGGTGTGGCCGGTTACCGCTACTTGTCAACGACCTCAGTGTGAAATGGGGGTCAGACAACGGAAAACGTTAGTTGTTCTCATATTTATCTACGGATTTCGTCGCACTGAGTGGAGTCGTGCCCCCAGGGCGAGCGTCACCGCGACGAGTGCGGGAGCGATGAGCGCGGCGGCCGTGGGGGAGTGGCGCAGGGCCAGTGCGCCGGCCAGGGCGCCGAGGACCAGGGCCAGCAGCACGCCGAGCCGACGCGGCAGGTGAGCCGCCGAGCCGTGCGAGGCGGCCTCCGCGACCGAGGTCAGGGTCCCGGTGACGAAGGTGGTGGTGATCCCGCCGAGCGCGACCCGTCGTGCGCACGCCGTCTGCACCCCCATCGCCCATGCCGACAGGCTGACCAGGCCGACGTCCGCCACCTCGCCCGGCCGGCCTTCCACGGCGGCCCACCCGGCGAGGAAGCCCAGCTGGCAGACGAGGCTCACCGCCAGCGCCGCCGTGATGCGGGGTGGCCACACCGCCCCCTTCGGCAGGTCGCGGGTCATCAGGAAGGCCACCACCAGGCCGGCGGTGAAGGCCACCGTCGCCGCGGCGGCGCGGGCCACGTGCAGGTCCACGCCGTGGGACCCCGCGATGCCGAGCAGGACCAGGTTGCCGGTCATGTTGGCGGTGAAGACCCCGCCGAGGCCGAGGTAGGCCACCGCGTCGGTGGCCCCGGCTGCGACGGTCAGCAGGAGCGGTAGGACGTCGGCGAGACGCCGCCCCGCCCGATCGTCGCTCTTCGACGCCGTACCGGCCCCGCCTGGCGCTGGAGACGGCCCGTGCGGTCGGTCGCGGGGGTCCTCAGGGCGGTCCGCTGGCTGATTTTGCATGGTGCCGTTCCTCGGGGTCTGAAGCCGTCGTTGACGACGTGCCGCCGACGACGGGGGTTGACATGGGGGAAAACGTGACCAAACAATAAACCCGCTTGGTCGGACCATCTGACTATCTTGGCCCACCGGCAGGGCCACCACGATCCCGAAGGCACGATCTCCATGGCTCAAAACGATCCCGAGACCCGCGTTCGCGAACTGGGACTCGTCATCCCCGACTTCTCCGCCCGGCCCTACTACGGCGCCGAGTACGGATCCATGAAGCCCCACCACATCAGCGGCAACCTGCTCTTCCTCGGCGGCCACACCGCCGACGACGCGGACGGCAACGTCCGCCACCCCGGACGGCTCGGCGCCGACGTCACCATCGACGAGGGCTACGAGGCCGCCCGCTTCACCGCGCTCAACTGCCTGGGCGGCATCCGCTACGCCCTCGGCTCGCTGAACCGCGTGAGCTCCCTTGTACGCTCACTGTGTTTCGTCGTCAGCACCCCGGAGTTCGAGGACGTGCACAAGGTGTCCTCAGGCGCGACGGACCTCTTCCGCGAGGTCTTCGGGCCCGAGGCCGGCCTCGGCGGCCGGGCCACCATCGGCGTGATGAGCCTGGCCCGCCGCAGCTGCTTCGAGAACTGGCTCACCGTCGAGATCGACGACTGACCGCGCCCGTGCCGCGGTTCGCGGGGCCGCCGCCCGGCGGACACGCGGCCGTGCGCCCGGCACCACCCCGCCCGCACCCGGCGGCGCCCGCCCCGGCGCCGTACGGCCCCGACCGGAAAGGCCCCCCGGTGCCCCTCGACTGGACCCTCATCGCCCCCGAGGCCGCACTCGGCCCCGACCGGCTCGCCGGACGCCTCCAGGGACTCATCGAGGACGGCCGGTTGGCCCCGGGCACCCGCATCCCGTCCGAACGTGAACTCGCCGAGAAGCTCCGCATCTCCCGGGCCTCGGTACGCGAAGCGCTGCGGGAGCTGGAGCTTCGCGGGCTCGTCAACCGCAAGCCGGGCCGGGGCACCATCGTCACCGGCGCCGACCGCCCCGATCTGCACGCCCGCCAACTCGGCGACATGGACGACGCGGCCCGCCTCGTCCACGAAGTCATGGACCTGCGCTCCGCGGTGGAGCCGCCCGTCGCCGCGCGCGCCGCGGTCCGGGCCACCGACGGCGACCTCCAGCACCTCGCCGACCTGCTGTCCCGGGCCGAGGCCGAGCGCGAACGCGACAACCTCACCGCCCTGATCGAACTGGACGGCGCCTTCCACGTCGCCGTCGCGAAGGCCGCGCACAACCCCATGCTGACCCGGCTCCTCGAAGCCACCAACGAATGGGTCGGCCCCTCCCGCGACCCCCAGTACCAGTCCACCGAACGCCTCGCCACCTCCCTGCGCGCCCACCGCCGCATCCTCGCCGCGATCATCGGCCACGACAGCGAGGCCGCGGCCCAGGCCATGGCCGACCACCTCGTCGAGGTGCAGGGAATGATCATCGACACGCTGGAGCACGGCGGCCCCGCCCCCTCGCACCCGGGGACCTGACCGGACTCCTCGCCCGCTGCCCCTCAGGAAGCCACCCACATGCCCGTCGCACCTCCTTCCCCCGTACCCCCTGCGTCCCCCGGCGGGGCCGGCCCCGCTCCGTACGGACTCGCCGCCCCGCACGCCCTGGCGACCGAAGCGGGCGCCGCCGCACGGCGGGCGGGCGGCAACGCCGTGGACGCGGCCGTCGCCGCAGCCGTCGCCCTCACCGTCGTCTACCCGCACCAGTGCGCCGTCGGTGGCGACCTCGTCGCCCTCGTCGCGCTGCCCGACGGACGGGTCGTCTCCGTCAACGGCAGCGGTGCGGCAGCAGCGGCGGCCGACCCCGCGGCCGTCCCCGGCCCGCGGATGCCCGTCACCGGCCCGCTCACCGTGACCGTGCCCGGAGTCGTCGCCGGCTGGGCCACCCTCCACCGCATCGCCGGACGGCTGCCGTGGGAGCGGCTGTTCGCCGACGCGATCGACCACGCCCGCCACGGCGTGCCCACCGCACCCGGGGTCGCGACCGCCCTGCGCGCCGAAGCAGACCTGCTGACGGCCGACGAGGGAATGCGCGCGGTGTTCTTCCCCGACGGCACCCCGCTCGCCGAGGGCAGCCCGCTGCGCCAACCCGCGCTCGCCGACACCCTCGCACGGCTCGCGTCCGAGGGACCGGCCGCCCTGTACGAGGGCGAACTCGGCGCCCGGCTCGTCGCCATGCTGCGCGCCAAGGGCTCCCCGCTCACCCCCGACGACCTCGCCCGCCACGCCACCGAGACCGGCGACCCCCTGTCCGCACCGTTCCGCGGCGAGGAGTACCTGACCGCCCCGCCCAACTCGCAGGGCCTGCACCTGCTCCAGGCCCTGGGGATCGTCGAACGCCTCCCCGCCGACGCCGAACTGCTCGGCGCAGACGCGGACCTGACGGCCCGGGTGTTCGACGCGATCACCCGCGACCGCGACCGCCACCTGGCCGACCCCCGACAGGTGGACGTCCCCGTCGCCGAGCTGCTGGGCGGGGCACACCTGGACCGGCTCGCCGCCGAGGTACGCACCGCGCCGCACCGCGCCGCGTCGGAGCCCGCCGCCGTACGCCGCAACGAAGCCGCCCGGCCCAGCGGCGACACGGTCGCCGTGGTCGCCGCGGACGACGAGGGATACGCGGTGTCGCTGATCCAGAGCCTCTTCCACAGCTTCGGCTCCGGCATCCTCGACCCCGCGACCGGGATCGTGCTGCACAACCGGGGCTCCTTCTTCGACCTCGCGCCGGACTCCCCGAACCGGCTGGCGGGCGGCAAGCGCCCCGCCCACACCCTGATGCCGGTCCTGACCCGCCGCGACGGCGTCGTCACCGGCGCCCACGGCACCATGGGCGGCAAGGCCCAGCCGCAGATCCACACCCAGCTGGCGCTGCGGATCGCCGCCGGCGACGGCCCCGCCGAAGCGCTCGGCCGACCCCGCTGGGTCATCGGCGGCCTCGGTGTGGACGAGCCGGCGCAGGTGGCCTCCGTCGAGGGCGCCGTACCGCGGGACGTCGTCGCGGCGCTGACCCGGGGCGGCTACCGGGTGGCGGTCTGCGCCGAACAGGACGAACAGGTCGGCCACGGTCAACTCGTCCGCCGCACCCCGTCGGGAACCGGCTTCGACGCGGGGACGGACCCTCGCAGCGACGGCTCCGTGAGCGTGGCCTGACACCTCTCGTGGTCCGTCCGGGCACACGAACACCCGGACGGACCACCACCCGGGACTCAATCGGGCTGGTGGACGATCACCACCGGACAGGCCGCCCGGTGCAGCGCCGCGTGCGCGACGTGCCCGATGCGCCCACCGTGCCGCCTGTCCTGGTGCGAAGCGCCGATCACCAACAGGTCCGCCTCGGCCGACAGCCCCGTCAACACCCGGTGGGCAGGCCCCTCCACGGCGGTCCGCCGTACGGCCACGTCACCCCCGCCCGCCAAGGCGAGGCCCACCGCCTCGTCCAGCAAGTGAGCCGTCCGGTCCCGCTGCGAGCGCGTCGTGTCGTCCGGCACGCCCATGTGGTCCACCGGCTCCTGCGCGACCCGCCGCCACGCGTGCACCACCTGCAACTCGCACCGCCGGGCAGCCGCCTCGCGCAGGGCGTACCGCAGCGCGGGACGGGCCTGCGCGGGATCGTTCACGCCGACGACCACCCGGCGGTACAGGCCCTGCACATGGGGTTGCTCACCGCGGACCACCACCGCAGGGCAGTGGGCCCCGCCGGCGACCGTCAGGCTCACCGAGCCGAGCAGGCGCTCCGCGAGGAATCCGCGCCCCGACACGCCCGTCACCACCAGCGCGGCGCTCCGCGACTCCGCCACGAGCGCGGACCCCGCGTCCTGCGGCAGCACCACCGCCTCGACGGGCAGCCCGGGGGAGTGGGTGTGCACCCGCGCCTCCGTGGAGCCGACGATCCAGTCGGCCAGGGCCGCGTCCTCGGGCCGATCCGAACCGAAGGAGGCGGGCGCCGCACCCTCGTAGCGCTCCCAGAGGGAGGCGTACACCGCGCGCAGGGGCACCTCGCGTCGGACCGCTGCGTCCGCGGCCCAGTCGAGCGCGACCAGGGCCGCGTCCGAGCCGTCGACACCCACGACGATCGGACCGGTCACCGCTTCCACCTCGCACCTCTCGCGCCCCCCTCACGATCTTCTCTCCGAGAGGTCCACTCCGCAGCCAGAGAGCCCGTCGCGGACGGACAGTGTCCGGGTCAGCGGCGCCGACGTCACGGCGCCGGGCAGCCGTGCCGCGCCGCCGACGCCGCGGCGAAGGACGACAGGAGCTGTGCGTACACCGCGTCGGTGCGCCGGTCCACCTGCGCGGGTTCGCCGTTCGCCTGCTTGGGCGGGCTGAGCTTCACATACGCGGTGCCGAGGGCGCCGGGGCAGTCGAACAAGCGGGTGACGATGTTCGGGACGCTGCCGGGGTAGCGGCGGTCGAGGTACGTTTCCTGAAGGGCGGACGGGCCGTAGTAGGCGGACAGCCGTACGCGCTGCTCCTTCGCCAGTTCCACCTCGCACCTCTCGGTCAGCGCCCGGCCCGCGGGGCGTTCCACGACCGTCGCCGCCGCGAGGGCGCGGGCGCTGCCGGGGCCGACGACACCCTTGCAGGTGCCCACCGCTTCGGCGGCCGGTCGGTTCGTGCTACTCCGCCGGTCCACCGCGTCGGGCCGCTCCCCCGGAGTTCCCTCACAGCCGAGGCGGTCGGCGGCGCGGCGGGCGGTCTCGGTGGTGAGCCGGGCGACCTGGAGCACCTGCGCGTCGGTCAGCTCGTCGACCCTCCTCGTCGCTTCCGCCAGCACGAGGAGGCCCTTGCCGGGAAGCTGCTCGCAGTCGAGGAGGACGGCACCCTTCGGCTCCCCGTAGTGGGTGGCGACGGAGCCCTGCCAGCCGTACCCGATGGGGTTGGCACCGGCCTCTTCGGCCGCACCGCTGGCCCGGTGCGCCTCGACCGGCCTGATCTGGAGCTTGAGGGCCGAGCCCTGGTCGTCGCCCCGGGGCCGTACGGAACACCAGTCGGTGTCGTGTCCGCCCCACTGACCCGTGTTCCCCCGCGCCTCCACTTCGACGCCGCCGAAGAAGGCACGGGCCTCCTCGACGGCCAGCACGTCCCGACACGGGCCGGTGATCTCGTCCCCGGAGTCGTCCCCGTCGCCGTACGCCCAGCCGAGTCCGCCCGCGACGAGCGCGACCACCACCGCGGCCCCGATCCCCGCCACCATCCGGCTCCGTCGCCGATCCATCCGTGTACTACCCCCGTTGGCGCCTTCGTGTCCGGCCCGGCTCCATCCACCCGACCGGAGTGGGGAGACCGTGCGTCCGGCACGCGCCACCCCACCGCACCATCTTGGAACAACACCCCTGGTCCGGGCATTGCCGCAGCCCGGCAGTCTCGACGGCACCCACCATGCCGACGCCCTGCCGTCGGCCGGCGGCCTCCGCGGCACCCGCACTCGGCGGTCGCCGAGAAGGCGGAAACGTACCTGCTACGGTGGCCGAACGAGGCCCCGGATCGCACTCTTCGTGCGGTTGGTCCGGCGTGAAGCCCTGTCCGACGTCCCGCACGTCGACTGCCGCGCCTCGATCGACCGGGTCTCGCGTGCCCTGCACCCACACGCGAAGGATTTGTCTTGCCGCAGGAGCAGAACGCCGTCCTCGGACCGCCCGATCTGCACACGGTGACGAGACGTCAGGCCGCACCGGCCGAGGAAAGAGATGCCTTCCTGGACAATGCCAAGTACCTGCTGATCGTTTTGGTGGCGGTCGCACACGCCTGGGAGGTCGTGGAGACCACCCGGGCGACCACAGCGCTGTACGTCCTCGTCTACGCGTTCCACATGCCGGCGTTCATCATCCTCTCCGGCTACCTCTCGCGCAGCTTCGCCGGACGGCCGCGTCAACTGAGACGCCTCGTCTCCGGCATCGTGGTGCCGTACGTGGTCTTCGAGGTGGCGTACTCGCTGTTCAAACGGTATGCGGGAGACGCTCCGGACCATCCGATCAGCCTCCTCGACCCGTGGTTCCTGACCTGGTTCCTGGGCGCGCTGTTCATCTGGCGCGTCACGACCCCGCTGTGGCAGTGGCTACGACAACCCCTGCCGCTCGCCCTGGCCGTCGCCGCGCTGGCCTCGGCCTCGCCGGCCATCGGGGAGGACCTCAACCTCCAACGCGTCCTGCAGTTCCTGCCCTACTTCGTCCTCGGGCTGTGCTTGAAGCCGAAGCACCTGGCGCTCGTACGCCACCGCAACGCCCGGCTGCTGGCCGTACCGGTGTTCGCCGTCGCCGGCGTCCTCGCGTACGGGGTGGCCACCCGCGTGGAGACCGGCTGGGTCTTCCGCAACAGCAGCGCCCAGGAACTCGGCGCGGCGTGGTGGGTCGGCCCGCTGATGACGGTCGCCCTGTTCGGCGGCGCCCTGCTGCTGACGGTCGCCTTCCTGGCCCTGGTCCCGAAGCGCCGCACGTGGTTCACGGCCCTGGGCGCCGGCACGATCTGCGGCTACCTGCTGCACGGCTTCCTCATCAAGGGCGCCGAGTACGCGGGCCTCTTCGAGCGCGTCGGCTGGCTGCACGACCCCCTGGGCAAGGTCGTGCTCTCCGTCGCCGTCGCGATCGCCGTCACCTTGATGTGCACCCCGCTGGTCCGCCGCGTGCTCAAACCGGTGACCGAGCCAGACCTGTCCTGGGCCTTCCACAAGGAGCCGGCCCGTGAGCGGGTACCGACCGCGGTGTCCGTCGCCCGGGCGGGGACGCGGTCGTGACGCGTGGGGTTCGTGCGTTCGGGCAACTCGCTTGCCCGAACGCACGGCTTCGCCGGGTGACGTGTCTGCCCCGATGGTGACGTCACGAGTCCGTGCGGTGGCGTAAACAGGTGGGTGGCACCCCTCTCCCGGCGCGAAGGAGCGTTCCGCGTGCGTCCGCACGACAGACAGCAAGCTCAGGTCGACCGAACGGCGTCGGGGCCACCCCGTGTCCGTCGCTCCGTCGGTCTGAACCCTGACTGGCTGAGGCACCTCCAGCGCACTGCTTCCGCGGGCGGAGTTGCCGACCAAGGGCGCGTGCAACGGGCGTCCCTGGAGCAGGCCCCGACACGGAACCCCGCGGAGCAGGCGACGGAAGCGGCGACGGAAGAGCCGGCCAGCGGCATCGCACTCCGCATGCACGACCATGAAGGAGTCGAGCTACGCGCGGACGACGAAGACCAACTCGCCGGTTACGTGCGCCACCTGGCGGCCACGGGCCGCGCGGACGTCTTCCGCCTGCTGCGCGGCCGTCTGCGGCGCAAGGGTTTCGCGACCCAGGCCGACCACGTCCAACACGTGTGGGACCGGGCCGATCACGCCGAGTCGGAGAGCTCGGTCCGCGTACCGCGGGTGCTGCACTTCATCTGGCTCGGCGACAAGCCGGGCGACGGTGTCGTGGACAACCTCAAGGCGTGGAAGGACAGGGCCGAGGGCAGCGACTGGACGCTTAACCTGTGGACCGACACGAGCGGTCCCGCGCTCGCTGAACTACAGAAGACCTTCGGGGACCGTCTGAAGATCCACTCCGACAGTGACAGGCTCGTCGAGGAGGGCGCGGGCGAGAAGAATTTCGAGTGGTACCTGGAAGCCAAGGTTAAGAAGGCGTACAACCTGGCCTCCGACATCCTGCGCTACACGGTGCTGAAGAAGTACGGCGGCGTGTACATGGACGTCGACATCGCGCCCGGCGCCGTACGGCTCGCGTCAGCGCCCGAAATGAAGATGCACGGCGACGAAGTCCCGCTCTTCGCCCCGCGCCTGCGGGACAAGGGCAGCGTGCACACCGCGCTGGGTCACGAGGGCAAGAAGAGGAAGAAGAAGTTGACCCAGGCGGACCTCGTCGAAGCGGCCGATGTCCGTTACGGCGCGGGACTCCTGAACAACAACTTCATCGTTTCACCCGAGTCGGCCTTCATGGACGAGCTGCTCAAGGCCCTGCCGGACCGTCGCACCGACATGAAGCACGAATACACCGAAGACGTCATGGCGAACATGCTGTCGGTGCTGGCTCCCAAAGCGACGGGGCCCGATGTCGTTGAGAAGGTGATGGAAAAGTTCACCGCCGGGCATCACGGCGTCGTGAAGCGCGAGACCTCCGAAGGAACAAGGGAAGGGGTCATCCCAGGGGCGCACATCGACAGGGAGGAGTTCCGCAGCCTGTTCGATCCGGAGATCCTGGAATTCTGGAAGGAGCTGGAATGGGTGACGCCCGAGAGCGAGAACCAGCTCGACGGCAAGGAGAAATCCAGTAGTTCCTTCCGGACCAAGATCAACAAGTTCCTACGGAAGAAGGACAAGAAGTGAGACCCGGCTGCCGTCCCCCGGGGCCGGCAGCCGACGGTGCTGGTCGCCCCCGCCGTTCACCACGGGCCGTGGTGGAGCAGGCCCAGGGTCAGGGCGGCCACCGCGGTGATCAGGAAGACGATCCCGCCCACGATGTCGCGCGAGCCCACCCGTAGGTGGGCGACGATCGCGCCGATGAAGTACAGCACGAGGCCGGCCGCCGCGAGGGTCCCCAGCAGCGGTACGGCGAGCCCGGCCAACAGCCCCACCGTGCCCGCCGCCAACAACGCACCCAGGACCGGTACGTACTTCCGGGGGATGCCCTTCATGTCCGCCTGGGACTTGGGGTATTCATGGCCGATCAGGTACGTGACGGCCGCGGCGCCGTTGAAGAGCGCGCCAAGGACGGTGACCGTGACGAAGGCGGTGAACACGTCTCTCCGATCAGTGGAGGCAAAGCAGGACGGTGTCCCGTTCCGAGGCCGTGCGCACCATCGACGCATCGATCCCGGCGAGGCCGGGTGCGCCTTCCGTGCGCGCTGATCGTATAGCTCGCCTTCGCTTGGTCACACGGCCTGCGCGGAAAACGAGTTCATCACGCGGTGCTGACCGTGCAGAGGCAAGGCCCCGGCGGCTTACGCGCCGACCTCGTCGTCCGAGACCCAGTTGCCGTGGAAGCCGAAGGGGACGCGGCGCGGCAGGTGCACCCGGGCGAGCGGGGCGGCCTCGACGTCGGCGGCGTCGAGCACGACCAACTCGCTGCGGTCGGTGGCGCCGTCGTAGACCACCGAGAGGATCCAGCCGTCCTCCTCCGCTTCGGCGCCCGGCCGCGCCACGAACGCCGGCTCCTGCGTCACCCGTCCGGCTCCGAAGTGGTGGACCGTGGTCTCGCCGGTCGTCGTGTCGAACTTGACCAGCGGACCGGGTTCGAAGCTGCCGCCGCGGTCGCGGTTGACGTCGTCGGACAGACGCAGGCCCTCGGGGCCCACTCCGCCGAACCAGCCGTAGCGGTGGGCGTGCCCGACCCGGTCCCGATTGATCCGCGGCCACTCCATGCCGTAATCGGACATGATCTGCTCGGAGACGGTGCCGCGGCCCGGGGCGACGGTCCACCGGGCCAGGGTGGGCGGGCAGTCGGTGGGACCGTTGAACGCGTTGCGGAACACCGTGTCGTAGCGGACGACGTCCATGACGATCGAGCCGTCCGGGGCGTCGTACGCGTTGAGGACGTGGAACACGTAAGCGCGCGGCGCGTCGAACCACCTGAGCTGATCCGCGGTGCCGCCGCGCGGCAGCACCCCCACCCGCGACGGATGCTCCTCGTTCCAGCGCATCGACAGCGCGTCGCCGCTCTGCGGGGTGCCCGCCATCAGGCGACCCACGGCCTCCGTCGACAGCGTCACCGGAAGGTCGAGCACCACGACCCGCGTCGCGGTCATCGCCATGTCGTGGACCATGGGCACCCCGGACACGGGCAGCTCGGCGGTGTGCGTCGCCTTCCCGGTCGCGTCCAGGACGTCGTAGCGCAGGTGCTCCGCTCCGGGCCTGAGCAGATAGCTGATGGAGTGCATCTCGCCGGTGACCGGATCGATCTTCGGATGGGCGGTGAAGCCGGCGCGCAACGCTCCGTCAGCGTCCCAGGTCGCCATCCGGTTCAGGTCGGGGGAGATCGACACCGGCGCCCCGCCGCCCTCGACGAGGGCGAGCAGCCGGCCGCCCTGGGCGAGGACGTTGGTGTTGGGCGAGTTCTCGGGAACGTCGCTGCGGACGAACCGGTTGCGGTACCACTCGGCCCGCCCGTCGCGCAGGCGGACGCCGTGCACCATGCCCTGCCCGATGAACCAGTGGTGACCCGCGCCGGTTTCGACGCTCCCCTGCGGATTGGGCCCGATCCGCAGGTAGCGGCCGTTCAGCTCGCGGGGCAGGGCCCCGGTCACCGGCAGGTCGTCGACGCTCAACTCGTCGGGAATGGGGGCGAAGTTGCCTTCCAGGTAGGGATTGCCGATTGCAGTGGCCATCGTTGACTCCGATCCTCGGACGGGAACGTGCAGCCTGTACGGTTCTCGATGTTCCGACGTCGGAATCGGGTGCGCAACGCCGAGGTTCAGACCGTCCAGACCGGGAGATGTCATGCCAGCCTTCTCCGCCAGCGCCTACGTCGTGCTCGGCCTCCTCGACCAGTTGGGCTCCGCCACCCCGTACGCGCTCGATCGGGAGATCCAGCAGAGCGTCGGGCACTTCTGGGCCTTCCCCCGGTCCCAGATCTACGCGGAGGCCGCCCGGCTCGTCCGCCGCGGGCTCGTCACCGAGGAACGGGAGGGAGCCGGCCGCCGGCGGCGAACGCTGACGCTGACCCAGGCCGGGCGGGACACGCTCGCCGCCTGGCTCACCGACCCGGCCGACCACGTCACGGACGTCCGGGACGAGGGCCTGCTGCGGCTCTTCTTCCAGCAGGACGGGGGGCCCGGCACGGCTCAGGTGCATCGACTCGCCGTGGCACAACTGGAGGCGCACCGCCGCAAGCTCGCCGAGTACGAAACGATCCTCGCGTCGGCCTCCACCGCGGACCCGGCCGAACCCGCCACCGCCAGGGCAGGCCTGAGGTTCGACCCGCCGCAGGCAGCCACCCTGGCCTTCGGGCTGCGGTTCGAGGAACTGGCCGTGGCCTACTGGACCGAGATCGCCGAGCACGGCGCGAGCGGCGTGGATCCACGCCCACGGGAGTGACCGACGCCGACGGGCCGAACGATCCGTTGACGACTCTCCGACGGCCCTCTACAACGGAGGCAGAGCCCGCAGACCGCACTCTGCCCCCGTGCCGGCCACCAGAGCCCGGCACGAGAGACTCTGAGGAGCGATGCCATGACTCCTGATGACAACCGCGGCTGCCCCGTGTTGGACATGAGTGCCCGTGCTCTGCACCAGCAGAACGCGGACCTGCGCTCCGCAGGGCCGGCTGTGCGGGTCGAGCTTCCCGACGGAGTCATCGCCTGGTCGGTGACCCGCAGTTCGGTGATCCGTGCGCTTACCTCAGACCCGAGGGTCTCCCGTGACCCGTACCGGCACTGGCCCGGCCTGGCGGCGGTCCCCGAGGGCTGGCCGCTGGGGGCCATCCCCCTCGGCTACAGCTTCCTCAACCGCTACGGCGAGCAGCACCGGTCGGGACGTCGGCAGATGGCGCCCGCCTTTTCGCCCCGCCGGGTGGCAGCGCTGCGGCCCGGGATCGAGGCGACGACGGCTGCCCTCGTGGCCGGGCTGCGCTCACTCGACCCCGGCGAGTCCGTGGATGTCCGCCAGGCCCTGTCCAGGCCTCTGACCACGACGGTGATCTGCGACCTCTTCGGCGTGCCCGTTGACATGCGGCACCGGGTCACCGCGCCCATGGACGCCCTGCTGATGACCACGGCAACCACCGAGCGGATGACGGCCTCACGGGCGGCCCTTGACGCCGTCCTCACCGAGTTACTGGAGCTCAAGCGAAGCGACCCGGGGTCCGACCTCGCCACCGATGTGGCCGTCACCCGGGGCGAGGACGGAGCCGGCCCCACAGATCAAGAGTGCCGGGACATCCTCTACCTGATGCTCAGTGCCGGTTACGAGACCGCCGTCAACCTCATCACCAGCGCCATCCAGGCGCTCCTCACTCACCCCCATCACCTGGTCGCCGTCCTCGCTGGTTCCCTGAGCTGGGAGGACGTCATCGAAGAGACCTTGCGTCATGAATGCCCGGTGATGCACTTGCCCCTGCGCTACCCGCTGACGGACATCGACCTCGGCGACGGCGTGGTCATCCGGCGCGGCGAGCCGATCCTGCTGGGTTTCGGCGCAGCAGGGCGCGATCCGGAGGTCCATCCGGACCGGCCCGACGACTTCGATCCGACGCGCCACAGCAAGGAGCACCTGGCCTTCGGCCACGGCCCGCACTTCTGCCTCGGCGCGCCCCTGGCCCGGCTGGAGGCCGAAGCGGCCTTGAAGGGTCTGTTCGGCGCCTACCCCGACGCCGTGTTGGCCCCGTCTCACCCGCCACCACCCCGGCTGGAGTCCGTCATCGTCAACGGCCCGTCCGAGCTGTGGATCGTCCCGTCGCCCGTGTCAAGTTCCAGCTGAAGATCGACGAAGCCGACGGTCAGGTCAGGAAGACCGGGGAGTTCTCGCCCGCACGCGGTAGTCGCGTCGGGGCCGTTCGAGGCGAATCGATTCCACCACGGTGTACGCGTGGTACTTGGTCTGGGTGGTGGCTCCGGCCAGCCGTTCCCAGATGTGCGAACGAGCCTCGTACCAGCCGGAAATGTTCTGCGAGGCGTCGCAGTGCATGAATGTGACGCTTCCAGGGCTTACGATGTCCACGGCAGTGAGCACCTTCTGCTGCGGTGCGTAGATGAAGATGTTGCCAGGACAGTGGTTCTCTCCCTTTTAGGAGAGCTGCAGGCTCACTCCACCCACTTCGAGAACGAATTCGTCGTCAAATGTCTTCGTCGGCAGGGGGCACTTCGGGTCGGGAAAGCGCTCCAGGAGTTCCTTGGTTATGCGGTGGGTGATGATCTCGACGTCGGGACCGAAAACGGAGGCCGCGCCGATGTGATCGGCTTGACGCGGTGTTGATATCGGCGAAGTGGTGGAAGGACAGCAGCCGGTCGATGCCGACGCGAATCACACTGTCTGACATGAAGTTGGTGTTCCGTTTCTTCAGGTGCGCCATGAATGAGTCGGGATTCCGCGGCTTGCCGTCGGTCGGCCGGGCCTGAGGTGCTGACCTGGCGGATCGCGTGGGGCGAATCGCTCGGTTCGCATCTTTCTCACTGGTCGATGGCGGCCATGTCGGGCTCGGCGTGGCGTGCGCCGGACGCCGGTGTCAGGTTGTTCAGACGGGTGATCTGGTCCGGGGTGAGTCGGATCCCGTCGGCGGCGCTGTTCTCTTCGAGCCGATCGATACGTTTCGTCCCCGGAATGGGCGCGATGCCCTCTCCCTGTGCGAGCAGCCAGGCCAGAGCGACCTGCGCGGGTGTGGCGTCGATGCCGTCGGCGATCTCGCGTACCTGGTCGACGATGCGCAGGTTGCGCGTGAGGTTGTCGCCGGTGAACCGAGGACTGGTGCGACGCCAGTCGGTGGTGTCCAGGCCGTCCAGGGTGCGGATGTCACCGGCGAGAAAGCCGTGTCCGAGCGGGGAGTAGGGGACCAGACCGATGTCGAGCTCACGCAACGTGGGCAGCACTTCGGCCTCGGGGTCTCGTGTCCACAGCGAGTACTCGGTCTGGACGGCGGTCACTGGGTGGACCGCATGGGCCCGGCGGATCGTCGCCGCGGCGGCCTCCGACAGACCGATGTGGAGGACCTTGCCCGCATCCACCAACTCGCTCAATGCCCCCACCGTCTCCTCGATGGCCGTGCCGGGGTCGACCCGGTGCTGGTAGTAGAGGTCGATGCGGTCGGTTCCGAGCCGACGCAGTGAGCCGTCGACAGCTGTACGAATGCTGGCGGGGCCGCTGTCCGGGCCCGGTCGGCCGGTGTGGGAGACGAGGCCGAACTTGGTGGCGAGAACGACCTCGTCCCGGCGGCCCCTGACGGCGCGGCCCACCAGTTCCTCGTTGACGTAAGGCCCGTACACCTCAGCGGTGTCCAGATGCGTGACACCGAGGTCCAGGGCGCGCTGAATGGTGCGGATCGACCCGGTGTCGTCCCGACCGGCGCCGGTGTAGAACGCAGACATGCCCATGGCACCCAGGCCGATGCGCGGGACGTCGAGCCCGCCAAGCGACGTGAGTCGCATCCGGTTGTCCTTTCCTGGATCTGATCGCCGGCACCGCGCTTCGGCGCTGAGGGCCGGCCTCGGCGCCGCGGAAGGCTGGGTGACGCGGTTGATGACGCACGGCGTCGCCGTCGGTTGCGCGCTCTGGTGACTGCGTCACGAACTTGACGCTTCAATATCTACCCGCTCAAACTTGACGCGTCAATAAGGGGGAGTAGTGTGGCCTCATGGCAAGCACCGCAGCTGACGCGAACAGACAACGCCGACAGCGTCCGCGAAACGGGTCGACATCCGAGGCGACGACGCCTGCCGAAAGGGAATCCAGCTCGGGGGAGCCCACTGGTCAGGTTGCCGAAACGCGATGGTTGAACGGCGACGAGCGGGCAGCATGGCTGGCCAACTCAGCGATCATGATCAGCCTGCCGGCCGCCCTGGACGCGCGGATGCAGCGCGAGTCCCAGCTGACCTTCTTCGAGTACATGGTGCTCTCGGTCCTGTCCGAACAGCCCGCGCACACCCTGCAGATGAGCGATCTGGCCGCGCGAACGGCGGCGTCGCTGTCGCGACTGTCGCATGTCGTCGGACGGCTGGAGAAGCGGGAACTGCTCACACGGGCCCGGATTCCCGGCTCCGGCAGACGCACCAACGCGATGCTGACCGAGACCGGCTACGAAGCGGTCGTGGCGGCAGCGCCGGGACACGTCGCAGCGGTCCGTGAGTACCTGGTGGACGAGCTCAAGCCCGAAGAGCTGGCAATGCTGCGCCGCATCGGCGCGGCAGTCGACGCCGCCATCAAGCGCGGGCAACCCGGCGTCGGTTCCCGGACGTCGGCTCCGACGGCAACGTCGACGTCGTAGTCGCACGGGCGCACACCCCCACCGACCCGTCTCGTGGCACTAGCTGGTCCAGCACGCACTCACCTTGGCATCGGCTCACAGGGCCATGAACTGCACGGCGTGGGCCTGCCGGCTTCCCCCTTCCCGTGTGCCGTCCGCCTGCGCCCGGCCGGCCTTCCACGCGAACCGGCCCGTGATCACACCCCCGACAACGGCGTTGGTTCCGGCCCAACCCGCACCGAGACGGCTTCGACTGCGCCGTGGACGAGCGGCTGCCCGAGTTCGCCGCGCGCCCGCTGGACGACGACGTCACCGGGACGGTGATCACTTGACGGTCAGACGAGCCGCGAGGTGTCACGGGGCCGGGCGAGCCGATGGGCGAGCCGGCGTACGGCCCGGTCGCTGTAGGCGGAGCGGATCGTGGCGCTCAGGCAGTGGGCGCGACGGGAGAGTGCCGCCGCGGCCCCGTGCTCGCGCCGGCTCAGGTGGCCGTGGGCGAGCCAGACCGTGTAAAGCACCGTTTCCCGCACCCGGCGCGGGTCGCAGCCGGCGAGTGCGGTGCTGATCCGCTGGTTTCCGTACTGCGGCCGTCCGAGGGCGATGTCGAGGCGACCCGCGATGATCTCCATCTCGTCGGGGGTGAGCCAGTATGTCCAGGCGGGGTCCGGGTCGGCGCCCTCGCGGCGGGCCGCGTAGGCGTCCCGGGCGCGACGGACGGCCTCGTCGGCCTGCTCGCGCTCCCCGACGACGGTGTGGGCCCAGGCTGCGCGGGCGAAGAGCAGCGCGCGGACCGTGGGGGTCGCGTCCGGGACGGTGCGCCCCAGGGCATCCAGGCGGGCAAGCGCCGAGCGGGTGAGGGTGACGGCGTCGCGGCCCAGGCCGTGCTCGGCAAAGTGGTGGCCGAGGCTGGAGACCAACTGCGCGCCCAGGACGGGGGCGTTTGCCGCGTGCGCGGCTTTGATGCCCTGGAGGTGGTAGTGCTCGCAGGCGGGCGCGTCGCCCGCGTCCGCGGCCGACCACCCGGCGAGCTGGCACATCTCGGCGAGGATCCGCAGCAGATCACGGCCGACCTCCGCGGTGTGGGCGGTCGTGCGCAGCAAACCTGCGGTACGGGCGAGTTCGTCGCGGACGGCCGGGTACAGGTCCCCGCCCGCAACGGTGTCGTCCGCCTGGTGGAGGTAGCGCAGCCGTGCGCGGACGCCTTCCACCTCCGGGGCACCGATACGGCGGGACGGCCCGTGCGAGCGGTGGACGTGGCCCGGTGGTGGCGGAGTGATCAGCCACTGGTGTACCACGCGCACGGCATGCTCTCGGGCGCCCCCTGCCCTGACCGGCCCGGAGTCCGCGACCGCGGCATCCGAGCGGGCGCCGAGGCCCGCAGCCAGTGCCCCGCGCTCCGCCGCTCCCCAGATGTCCTTGATCAGATCTGGAGTGCTCTGCCCGTCGGCGAACGCGGCGGCCGGGGCCGGGGGAGAGGGCGGGGGCGAGCCCAGGAGGTCGGCGAGGTCGTCCAGGGTGAGGGCGAGTTCGTCCGCCAACGCCCGGCGGACACCGGGCGACGGAACGGATACTCCCCGCTCCCACCGGGCGACGCTGGAGACGTCGACCCGGAGGTGCTGCGCGAGCGACTCCTGGGTGTGGCCACGGCTGCGGCGCCGGCGCGCAAGGGCGGAGGAAGGCGGCATGGCCGCAGCCTAACGCCGCACCCGGCGTCGACCGGGCTGGCCGTCCCTGCGAATGACCGCGGGTGACACCCCGGTGCGGGTCCGTGCCGGGTGACGGGCAGATGCCGGGTTTCCTCCCTGGTCCGCAGCGGTCCGAACCGATGGACTCAGTGCCGTTCACCCGTTCCGTACTTCCTGTGAGGAGCCCCCCATGCCGCTGCTGCGTGATCCTGCGCTCGCCGACGAGGGTGCCAGCAAGATCGACTTCGCGTACCGTCGGATGCCGGTGCTGCGGGCACTGGCCGAGCGGTGGGCGAAGGAGAAGCCGCTGGCCGGTTCACGGATCTCCGCCTGCCTGCATGTGACGACCGAGACGGCCAACCTGTGCCGCGCCCTGGTGGCCGGGGGCGCGCAGGTCGCGCTGTGCGCCTCGAACCCGCTGTCGACGAAGGACGACGTGGCCGCGGCCATCCAGCGCGACCTGGGCGCCGAGGTGTTCGCAGTGCACGGCTGCGACCGTGACACCTACTACCGTCAGATGGCCGGGGCCCTCGACATCCGCCCGACGCTGGTCGTGGACGACGGCGCCGACCTGACCGCGACCATCCACGAGGAACGCCCCGAACTGCTGGCGGACATCGTCGGCGGCACCGAGATCACCTCGACCGGGGTGGTCCGGATGCGGAACATGGCCGCCGACGGTGTGCTGCGCTACCCCGTGCTGCCCACCAACGACGCCCTGACCAAGCATCTGTTCGACAATCGCTTCGGCACCGGGCAGAACACCGTCGACGGCCTGCTGCGGGCCACGAACATGCTGCTGGCGGGCGCGACGGTGGTGGTGGCCGGGTACGGCTGGTGCGGCCGTGGCGTGGCAGCCCGGGCCCGCGGCATGGGCGCAGAGGTCGTGGTCACCGAGATCTCGCCGGTCCGGGCGCTGGAGGCGCGGCTGGAGGGGATGCGGGTGCTCCCGATGGAGCAGGCGGCGCCGTTGGCCGATGTGGTCATCACCACGACCGGCAACCGTGACGTCGTCACCGTCGCCCACATGCGCCGTATGAAGGACGGCGTGGTCGTCGCCAACTCCGGCCACTTCGACCTGGAGATCGACGTCGACGGCCTGACCGAGGCGGCCATCCACCGCCAGTACGTGCGCGAGCACTGCGTCGCCTACACGCTTGTGGAGGGGCATCGAGTCCTGCTGCTGGCCGAGGGGCGGCTGCTGGGCCAGGCCGCTGCGGAGGCCCATCCCGCCGAGGTGATGGACATGACGTTCGCGACCCAGGCCCTGGCGGTCCATCACCTGGCCCGGTACGCATCGGACCTCTCCTCCGAGGTCCATCCCATTCCCCGGGCGATCGAGGACGAGGTCGCGTCCGCGAAACTCGACGCGTACGGCATCACCCTCGACGAACTGAGCCCGCGCCAGCGCGACTACCTCGGCTCCTGGCGCGTCGGCACCTGATGTACGCCCACGACGAGAACATCACGCACGTCCTGCGCCACGAAGCGCTCTGACGTATCCCCGGTAAAGCCGGGAGGAACTCGGAGGTGTGTTCCTGGGTCCGATGACTTACTGCGCCCCGAAA
>NZ_JBEZNF010000011.1:0-246558 GCF_040653095.1 Streptomyces sp. NPDC048057 | reverse complement strand
CCCTGGGTGGTCTGGTGGCCCGTCATCTGGTGGCTCGGCACGGGGTGCGGCATCTGGTCCTGGCCAGTCGGCGGGGTGCGGACGCCGAGGGCGTACCGGAGTTGGTGGCCGAACTCGGCAAGTTGGGCGCTGCGGTGTCGGTGGTGGCGTGCGACGTGTCCGACCGCGACCAGGTGAAGGCCCTGCTGGCGGGCGTACCGGAAGAGCACCGGCTGACGGGCGTCGTCCACACGGCGGGCGTCCTGGACGACGGGGTCATCGGGGCGCTGTCCCCGGAGCGGCTGGCGGGGGTGTTCGCGCCGAAGGTGGACGCGGTGCGGCACCTCGACGAGCTGACGCGGGACCTGGACCTCGACGCGTTCATCGTGTACTCCTCCGCGTCGGGCGTGTTCGGCTCGGCGGGCCAGGGGAACTACGCGGCGGCCAACGCCTACCTCGACGGGCTGATGGCGCATCGGCGGGCGGCGGGCCTGCCCGGGCTCTCCCTCGCCTGGGGCCTGTGGGAGCAGTCCGCGGGCATGACCGCGCAACTCGACGAAGTCGACCAGGCGCGCGCCGACCGCGGCGGCGTCCTCGCCATCACAGCCACCGAAGGCATGGAGCTGTTCGACGCGGCCGCTGCGGCCGGGCAGCCGCTGCTGGTCCCGATCAAGCTGGACCTGCGGGGAGCCCGCGCGGGCGCGGCGTCCGGCGGCACGGTCCCGCACCTGCTGCGCGGCCTCGTCCGCGCGGGCCGACAGCAGGCGCGAGCCGCCTCCTCCGACGGCGGCGAGCTGGCCCTGCGTCTGACCGGGCTCGCCCCGGCGGAGCAGGAGGCCCTGCTGCTCGACCTCGTCCGCACCCAGGCCGCGGTCGTCCTCGGACACACCGGCCCCGGGGCGGTGCGCCCGGACACCGCCTTCAACGAAGCCGGATTCGACTCGCTCACCTCGGTGGAGCTGCGCAACCGGCTGCGCGAGGCGACCGCTCTCAAGTTCCCCGCCACCCTCGTCTTCGACTACCCGACCCCCGAAGCCCTCGCCCGCTACCTGCGCGAAGAACTGGTCGAGAAGGCCGACGCCGCCGCCCCGGCCGCGCCTGTCGTCGCCGACCCCGACGAGCCGATGGCGATCGTCGGGATGGCGTGCCGGCTGCCCGGTGGGGTGAGCGATCCCGAGGGCTTGTGGCGGCTGGTGCGTGAGGGCCGTGAGGGCATGTCGGGGTTCCCGGAGGACCGGGGCTGGGACCTGGAGGGCCTGTTCGACGCGGACCCTGACAACAGCGGGACGTCGTACGCCCGTCAGGGCGGCTTCCTCCAGGGCGCCGGCCTCTTCGACCCCGGGTTCTTCGGCATCTCCCCGCGCGAGGCGCAAGCCATGGACCCGCAGCAGCGACTGCTCCTCGAAACCTCGTGGGAGGCCCTGGAACAGGCGGGCATCGACCCCCTGTCGCTGAAGGGCACGGACGTCGGGGTGTTCGCCGGCGTGTCCACCCAGGGTTACGGCATGGGCGCGGCGGCACGGGACGTCGAGGGCTACACGGGCACCGGCTCGGCGCCGAGCGTGGCATCCGGCCGGGTGGCGTACGCCTTCGGCTTCGAGGGCCCGGCGGTCACCGTGGACACCGCGTGCTCGTCGTCCCTGGTTGCCATGCACCTGGCGGCGCAGGCGCTGCGGCAGGGCGAGTGCTCGACGGCGCTGGCCGGCGGCGTCGCCGTGATGGCGACCCCCGGGGCCTTCGTGGAGTTCTCCCGGCAGCGGGGCCTGGCCACCGACGGACGCTGCAAGTCCTACGCGGCGGGCGCCGACGGCACCGGCTGGTCCGAAGGCGTCGGCCTGGTGGTCCTGGAGCGCCTGTCCGTCGCGCGGGAGCGCGGCCATCGGATCCTCGCGGTCATCCGGGGCAGCGCGGTCAACCAGGACGGCGCGTCCAACGGCCTGACCGCTCCGAACGGCCCCTCGCAGCAGCGCGTGATCCGCAGCGCCCTGGCCAATGCGGGACTCGCCCCGGCCGAAGTGGACGTCGTGGAGGGCCACGGCACCGGGACGACGCTGGGCGACCCGATCGAGGCACAGGCGCTCCTCGCCACGTATGGACAGGGCCGTGACCCTGAACGGCCGCTGTGGCTGGGCTCGTTGAAGTCGAACATCGGCCATGCGCAGGCCGCAGCGGGCGCAGCCGGTGTGATCAAGATGGTGCAGGCCCTGCGCCACGCGGTCATGCCGCCCACGCTGCACGTGGACGAGCCCACGAACGAAGTGGACTGGTCGGCGGGCGCGGTCGAGCTGCTGACCGAGGCGCGCGTGTGGGCTCGCAACGGCCGTCCGCGCCGGGCCGGCGTGTCCGCGTTCGGCATCAGCGGCACGAACGCCCATCTGATCCTGGAGGAGGCACCCGAGGAGCCGGCCTCCGAGTGCGACGCCCCTGAGAGCGTGCTGCCGCTGGTCGTGTCCGCGCGGAGTGCGGGTTCGCTGGCGGGGCAGGCCGGACGTCTCGCGTCGTACGTGGAGTCGGGAGCCGGCGTCTCGTTGACGTCGGTGGCCGGTGCGCTGGTGTCAGGCCGGGCCGTGTTCGGTGAGCGTGCGGTGGTGGTGGTGGGCTCGGCGGGGGAGGCGCTGGAGGGGTTGCGGTTGCTGGCGGCGGGGGAGGGGGGTCCGAATGTGGTGTCGGGCAGTGCGGGTGTGGCGGGCAAGGTGGTGTGGGTGTTCCCGGGGCAGGGTTCGCAGTGGGTCGGGATGGGCCGTGAACTCCTCGATTCCTCAACGGTGTTCGCGGAGCGGATCGCGGAGTGCGCGGCGGCCCTGGCACCGTGGGTGGACTGGTCGCTCATCGATGTCCTGCGGGGTGAGACCGACCCGGGTCTTCTTGAGCGGGTGGATGTGGTGCAGCCGGCGAGTTTTGCGGTGATGGTGGGGTTGGCTTCCGTGTGGGCGTCGGTTGGGGTCGTACCGGACGCCGTACTCGGGCATTCGCAAGGCGAGATCGCTGCGGCGTGTGTGTCCGGTGCGTTGTCCCTGGAGGATGCGGCGCGGGTGGTGGCGTTGCGGAGTCAGGCCATTGCCACGGAGTTGGCGGGCCGTGGGGGCATGGCGTCGGTGGCTCTCGGCGAGGAGGAGGCGGCTGAACGTCTGGCGCCGTGGGCGGGCCGAGTGGAGGTCGCGGCCGTCAACGGGCCGACCTCCGTGGTGATCGCCGGCGACGCCCAGGCCCTGGACGAAGTGCTGGAGACGCTGTCCGGCGCCGGAGTCCGTACGCGGCGCGTGGCGGTCGACTACGCATCCCACACCCGTCACGTCGAAGACATCCGGGAGACCCTGGCCGAAGCCCTGGCGGAGGTGAGTGCGCACGCGCAGACGATCCCGTTCTTCTCCACCGTGACCGGCGGTCGGGTGGAGGACGCCGGGGTGCTGGACGGCGCGTACTGGTACCGCAATCTACGGGGTCAAGTGCGGTTCGGACCCGCGGTCCACGACCTGCTCGGTCAGGGCTACGGGGTGTTCGTGGAGGTCAGCGCTCACCCCGTGCTGGTGCAACCGATCACCGAGAGCGTCGATGCCGCCGACAGCGCGGCCGTGGTGACCGGGTCACTGCGGCGCGAAGAGGGCGGCCTGCGGCGGTTGCTGGCATCCATGGCCGAGCTGTTCGTACACGGCGTCGACATCGACTGGAGCGGTGTGCTGCCCACGGGAGCCGCGCGGGCGGACCTGCCGACGTACGCCTTCGACCACCAGCACTACTGGCTCAAGCCGGCCGAGCTGACCGGCGGTGCGGCGGCGCTGGGACTTGCGGGGGCCGAGCACCCGTTGCTGGGGGCGGTCGTGCGGCTGCCGCAGACCGACGGCCTGGTCTTCAGCTCGCGCCTGTCGCTGCGCACGCACCCGTGGCTCGCCGACCACGCCGTCAGCGGTGTCGTCCTCGTACCGGGCACCGGACTGGTGGAGCTGGCGGTGCGGGCCGGTGACGAGGTGGGGTGCGGTGTTCTGGAAGAGCTGGTGATCGAGGCGCCGTTGGTGGTGCCCGAACGGGGCGGCGTACGCGTACAGGTCGCCGTGGGCGGGCCCGAGGAGAGCGGTGCGCGCACGGTCGAGGTGTACTCCCAACGCGAGGACGACGGCGACACCGACACCTGGACCCGGCACGCCACCGGGCTCCTCTCGACAGCCGCCCGGCCGGCTGCCGGCAGCGGCTTCGACTTCGCCGCCTGGCCGCCGCCCGGCGCGGAGCCCGTGGACATCGGTGCCGGCTACGAGCAGCTCGCCCGGGGCGGCTACGGCTACGGCCCGGCGTTCCGGAGCGTGCGAACGGTGTGGCGGCGCGGCGACGAGGTGTTCGCCGAGGTCGCCCTGCCCGAGGAGCAGCGCGAGGAAGCGGGCCGGTACGGCATCCACCCCGCCCTCCTCGACGCGGCCCTGCACTCGACCATGCTGAACGCCGTGGCCGCGGTCACCGCGGACGGCGGCACGAGCAGCGAGGACGGGCTCGAACTGCGGTTGCCGTTCGCCTGGAACGGGCTCGAACTGCACGCGGCGGGTGCCTCGGCCCTGCGGGTCCGGGTGGCGAAGCCCGAGCGCGACGCCCTGTCGCTGGAGGCCGTGGACGAGGCCGGTGGTCTGGTCGTGACGATGGACTCGCTGGTCGGCCGGGTGGTCTCCAACGAGCAGTTGGAGACGGCGTCGGGCGCGGCGCGCGTCGACTCGCTGTTCCGGGTGGAGTGGGTCGAGCTGCCTGCGGTGCGGGAGGCGCGGCCTGCGCCGTCACGGGTGGCGGTGGCCACGGCGGAGGAGGTGGCGACGCTGGCCGACGACGTGGAATCGGGCGCGGCGGCCCCCGCCCTCGCGGTGATGGACGCCGTCGGCGGCGACGAGGAGGACGCCGCGGTGTCCCTGACCTCCCGCGTCCTCGACGTCGTGCAGTGCTGGCTGGCCGGGACCGGACTGGAGGAGTCCCGGCTGCTGGTGGTGACCCGGGGCGCGGTGCCCGCCGGCGGGGAGGACACCGTACGGGACCCGGCCGGAGCGGCCGTGTGGGGTCTGGTGCGCGCCGCGCAGGCCGAACACCCGGACCGCATCGTCCTGCTCGACGTCGACGCGGACACCGCCCCGGAAACCGTCCTGGGCGCGGTCGTCGACAGCGGCGAGCCGCAGGTCGCGGTGCGCGGCACGGTCCTCTCCGTGCCCCGCCTCGCCCGCGTCACCGGGCGAGCCGCCGACGCACCGGCGGTGTTCGGGCCCGAGGGCACCGTCCTGATCTCGGGTGCCGGATCGCTGGGCGCGCTCGCGGCCCGGCACCTCGTCACCCGGCACGGCGTACGGCATCTGCTGCTCGCCAGTCGGCGGGGTGCGGACGCCGAGGGCGTACCGGAGTTGCTGGCCGAACTCGGCGAGCAAGGCGCGACGGTGTCGGCCGTGGCCTGTGACCTGACCGACCGCGAGCAGGTGAAGGCCCTGCTGGCGGGCGTACCGGAAGAGCACCGGCTGACCGGGATCGTGCACACGGCCGGAGTGACGGACGACGGAGTGGTCGGAGCGCTGACGCCGGAGCGCCTGGCGGGGGTGTTCGCGCCGAAGGCGACCGCGGTGCGGCACCTCGACGACCTGACCCGTGAACTCGGCCTGGATCTGGACGCGTTCGTCGTCTACTCGTCGGTCTCCGCGGTCTTCATGGGCGCGGGCAGCGGCAGCTACGCCGCAGCGAACGCCTTCCTCGACGGTCTGATGGCCAACCGTCGGGCCGCGGGACTGCCCGGCCTGTCCCTGGCCTGGGGCCTGTGGGACCAGACCAGCGGCATGGCCGCCCACACCGACGACCTCACCAAGAGCCGGATGAGCCGCCGCGGCGGGCTCCAGGCGATGACCCCGGCGGAGGGCATGGAGCTGTTCGACGCCGCCGTGGCGTCAGGGCAGACCCTGCTGGTCCCGGCCAAGCTGGACCTGCGGGGCGTACGCGCCGGCGCCACGGCCGCTGGCGGGGTGCCGCACCTGCTGCGCGGCCTCGTCCGCGCCGGCCGGCAACTGGCCCGCGCGGCGGGCGGCGACGAGCACCGGCAGCTGTCCGAGCGGCTCGCCGCACTGCCCCCGGCCGAGCAGACGACGGTGCTGCTCGACCTGGTGCGCGCGCAGGTCGCCGCGGTCCTCGGCCACGGCACGACGCACCACATCGACGCCGACCAGGGGCTCTTCGAGATCGGCTTCGACTCCCTCACGGCCATCGAACTGCGCAACCGGCTCCGCACCCTCACCGAGCGGAAACTCGCTCCCGGCCTCGTCTTCGACCACCCGACGCCCGGCATGCTCGCCGCGCACCTGCACGCGCTGATGTGCGGCGGCGAACAGGCCGGGGCCCCGGTGGCGCTGTCCGTGTGAACACCTGCGACGAACCACCCAGCGCTCCCCCCGTGACCCCGTGGAAAGTGGAAAGAGGCGACGACGTGTTCGACGTGAGCGACTACCTCCAGCGGATCGGCTGCGGCGGCGAGACCGGTGTGGACGCCGGGACGCTGCGGAAGCTGCACAAGAGCCACCTCATGGCGATTCCGTACAACGGCGCCGCCCAGGACCTCCGCGACGGGATCCGCCTGGTCGACCTCGACGAGGACGCCGTGTACGAGACGAGCGTCGTCGACGGGCACGGCGGCACGTGCTTCCAACTCGCCCGGCTCTTCCACCGGCTGCTCGGCGCACTCGGCTACGACGTCACGCTGATGGCGGCCAGCACCGCCGAAGGCCGCGAGAACTTCGGGCTCGACGTGGAGCACATGTTCAGCCGGGTCGCCCTCGACGGCGAGGACTGGCTCGTCGACGTCGGCTACCCGGGCCCCAACTACATCGAGCCGCTGCGGATCACCGACGCGGTGCAGACGCAGTACGGATGCCAGTACCGCCTGATCGAGAACACGTCCGGGTACGCCCTCCAGCGCCGGGGGCGGGTCAGCCGGTGGAGCGTCGTCTACACCTTCACGACGAGGCCCCGGCAGTGGAGCGACTGGAAGGAACTGGAGGAACACCTCAACCGGGAGTACGCGGTCACCGCCGCCGCCTCCGACGCGTGCCCGATCGCCCGCGGGACGGACCGCATCTTCGGAGAGATCGAGGCGGCCACCGGAGCGCCCGACGGCCTGGACGTCCTGTGCGGCCGCACCTTCGACGACGGCCAGGTCGTCCTGAAGGGACGGCGCTACCTGACGGTCCGGGGCGGGCGCGAAGAGGTTCGCACGATCAAGGACGACGACGAGCACCGCGACCTGGTCTTCCGCATTCTGTCCGGCGAATTCAGCTGACCCGGCGCCGCGGGCACCGGCCGCGACGCGTCCCGAAGGGGGACATGATGGCTTCCGTACCACTGCGCCTCACCGACCACGCGTACGACGTGCTGATCGGCCCGGGGGTACGCGCGTCGCTCCCCGACGTGGTCCGGCGCCTCGGTGCCCGGCGGGCCGTCGTCGTGTCGGCCCGCCCGCGCGCGTGGGTGCCCGACACCGGCGTCGAGACCCTGCTGCTGGCGGCCCGGGACGGCGAGCGGGACAAGACCCTCGCCACCGTGGAGGCGCTGTGCGCCGAGTTCGTACGGTTCGGACTCACCCGGTCCGACGTCGTCGTGTCCTGCGGCGGCGGGACGACCACCGACGTGGTCGGCCTCGCCGCGGCGCTGTACCACCGGGGGGTGCGCGTGGTGCACCTGCCCACGTCGCTGCTCGCCCAGGTGGACGCCAGCATCGGCGGCAAGACGGCGGTGAACCTGCCGGCCGGGAAGAACCTCGTCGGCGCCTACTGGCAGCCCAGCGCGGTGCTGTGCGACACCGACTACCTGACGACCCTGCCGCGCCGGGAACTCCTGAACGGGTTCGGGGAGATCGCCCGCTGCCACTTCATCGGCGCGGCCGACCTGCGCGGCCTTCCGCTCGTGGACCAGATCACCGCGAGCGTGACGCTCAAGGCCCGCATCGTGGAGGCGGACGAGCGGGACACCGGGGTGCGGCACATCCTCAACTACGGCCACACGCTGGGCCACGCCCTGGAGAAGGAGACCGGCTACGCCCTGCGCCACGGCGAGGCGGTGGCCGTCGGAACGGTCTTCGCGGGCCGCCTCGCCGGCGCCCTGGGCCGGATCGGCCCGGCCCGCGTCGCGGAACACCAGGACGTCGTCGAGTCCTACGGCCTGCCCGTCGCCCTGCCCGCCGAAGCCGACCCCGGTGCGCTGCTGCGGCTCATGCGGCACGACAAGAAGGCGGTCACCGGCCTCGCGTTCGCGCTGGACGGGCCGAAGGGCGCGGAGTTGGTGAGCGACGTGCGGCAGGACGTCGTCGCGCACGTCCTGGACGAGATGCCCCGAGCCCCCCTCGCGGCCCTCATCGGCGACACCGCGCCCGACACCGCAGCGCCCGAAACCGTTGCGCCCGAAACGGCCCGGACGTGAGCCGCCCGCCCCGGCCTCGGGCAGGATCCGCCCCGACGCCCGCCGCCTCCGTACACCGCCTCCTGGCCGACCGCCTCGCGGCGGCCCTGGCCAGACCGGTCGCACAGCAGCCGCAGTGGCCGGACCCCGAGCGGGCGAGCGCCGTGGTGGCGTCCCTGAGCGGGGCCGAGCCCATCGTGACCCCCGCCGAGACCGCGCGCCTGGCGGACCGGCTCGCCGCGGTCGCCCGCGGCGAGGCGTTCCTGCTCCAGGGCGGTGACTGCGCCGAAGCCTTCGCCGAGAACACTGAGGCCCATCAACGGGCCAACCTCGGCGTGCTCGCGGACATGGCGTCGGTGCTCACCCGACGCGCCGGGCTGCCCGTCGTCCAGGTCGCCCGGATGGCCGGACAGTACGCCAAGCCCCGCTCCCGGCCCCTCGACGAGCTGGGCCTGCCCGTCTACCGAGGCGACCTGGTCAACTCGATCGAGCCCACGCCCGCCGCCCGCCGACCCGACCCCGCCCGGATGCTGCGCGCCCGCGCCGACGCCGCGAAGGCGATGGCCGTGGTCCGCGAGTTCCACCGCGGCGGCACCGACACGCAGGCGCTGACCGGCGGCGACGGTGCCGGCTACGTCAGCCACGAGGCGCTGGTGCTCGACTACGAGCGGACCTCGCTCAGCCCGGACACCACCGGGCCCGAGCCCCGGTTCACCAGCGGCCTCGGCCACTTCCTGTGGATCGGCGAACGCACCCGCGACCTCGACGGCGCGCACATCGCGTTCGCGGAGCTCCTGTCCAACCCGATCGGCCTCAAGCTCGGCCCCCGCACCACCCCGGAACAGGCCCTCGACTACGTGCGCAGGCTCGACCCGCACGGCGAACCGGGACGCCTCACGCTGATCAGCCGCATGGGGCACACCCGGGTCCGCGCCGTCCTGCCGGCGATCGTGGAGAAGGTCACCGGCTCCGGCCACCAGGTGATCTGGCAGTGCGACCCGATGCACGGCAACACGTACACGTCGGCCAACGGCTACAAGACCCGCGCGTTGCGACACGTCGTCGACGAGGTCCGCGGGTTCTTCGAGGTGCACCGGCGCCTCGGCACCCACCCCGGCGGACTGCACGTCGAGCTGACGGGCGACGACGTCACGGAATGCCTCGGCGGCGCCCGCGGCATCACCGAGGCCGACCTGCCCGCCCGCTACCGCACGGCCTGCGACCCGCGCCTCAACGCGGCGCAGTCGATCGAACTCGCCGCCGTCGTCGCGGAGTTGGCGGCCACCGGTGTCACGGAAGGGCATGTGAGGCTGCGATGACCGGACACCACGCCGGCACGCCCGTCAACGGCGCCACCCGGCTGTACGCCGTCCTGGGCGATCCGATCGCCCAGGTCAAGGCACCCGCGCTGATGAATCCGCTCTTCGCCCGCCTCGGCCTGGACGCCGTCCTGGTGCCGGTGCACGCCCGGCCGGCGCACCTCGACGCCGTCGTGCGCGGCCTGCGGCAGGTCGACAACCTCGACGGCATGTTCGTCACCGTCCCCCACAAGGTCGCCGTGCGCCGGCTCGCCGACCGGTGCGGCCCGGCCGTGGACGTCGTCGGCAGCGCCAACGTGCTGCGCCGCGAGCCCGACGGCTGCTGGCTCGCGGAGAACTTCGACGGCTCGGGCTTCGTGACCGGGCTCCTCACCGCCGGCCACGAACCCAAGGGCGCCCACGTGGCGCTCTTCGGTACGGGCGGCGCGGGCAGCGCCATCGCCGCGGCCCTCCTGGACGCGGGCGTCGACCGCCTGTCCGCCTACGACACGGACACCGCGAAGCTCCACGCCCTCGTCGCCCGCCTCGACGCCCACTGGCCCGACCGGGTCCGCGCACTGACCGCACCGCATCCGCAAGGCGCCGACATCGCCGTGAACGCCACCCCGCTCGGACTGCGCCCGGACGACCCGCTGCCCTTCTCACCGGACTCCCTGCCACCGGGCGGCGTGGTGGCCGACATCGTCATGGAGCCCCGCGAGACGCCGCTCCTGCGCGAGGCCGCCACCCTGGGACACCCCGTACACCACGGCATCCACATGCTGGAGGGCCAACTCGACGCCTACCGGACCTTCTTCGGACTGCTGTGAAGCCGCGTCGACTACCTGACCGAGGGATGCGGAGGGTGCCGTCGGGCCTCTATTTTGGACCTGTTGGTCAGCATTTCTTCCGACACATGACGCTGCACGGGGCGGAGTGTGCGCGTCTTCCGCGAACTCGACGGCGAGTGCTCTCGTACGCCTGTGTCCCCCTCCGCGGCACGCGGCCCCGACCGCCCCCGCACCCCGCGTCGAGTCAATCCATGTTTGGAGAAACATGAACGTGCGACAGGCGCCGGAGTACCCCGACTGGCCGCAGTACGACGCGAAGGAGCGCGACGGCCTCGTCCGCGCCCTGGAACAGGGCCAGTGGTGGCGGATGGGCGGCAGCGAGGTCGACTCCTTCGAGCGGGAGTTCGCCGAGCACCACGGCGCCGCCCACGCCCTCGCGGTCACCAACGGCACGCACGCGCTCGAACTCGCCCTCCAGTGCATGGGCGTCGGCCCCGGCACCGAGGTCATCGTCCCGGCCTTCACCTTCATCTCCTCCTCCCAGGCGGCGCAGCGGCTCGGCGCGGTCGCCGTCCCGGTGGACGTCGACGCGGACACGTACTCCCTCGACGTGGCGGCGACCGCCGCCGCCGTGACGCCCAGGACCCGGGTGATCATGCCCGTGCACATGGCGGGCTTCATGGCGGACATGGACGCCCTCGCCAAGCTCTCCGCCGACACGGGCGTCCCCCTGCTCCAGGACGCCGCGCACGCCCACGGCGCCCGCTGGCGCGGCAAGCGCGTCGGCGAACTCGGCTCCGTCGCCGCGTTCAGCTTCCAGAACGGCAAGCTCATGACCGCCGGCGAGGGCGGCGCCGTACTGTTCCCGGACACGGAGATGTACGAGACCGCGTTCCTGCGGCACAGCTGCGGGCGGCCCCGCGCCGACCGCAGGTACATGCACCGGATCGCCGGATCCAACCTGCGGATGAACGAGTTCTCGGCGGCGGTGCTCCGGGCCCAGCTGAGCCGTCTCGACGAGCAGGTGACAACGCGTCAGAAGCGCTGGTCCCTGCTGTCCGGGCTGCTCGACGCGATCGACGGCGTCGTCCCGCAGCGCGGTGACGAGCGCACCGACTGCGCCTCGCACTACATGGCGATGTTCCGCGTCCCCGGCATCGGCGAGGAGCGGCGCAACGCGCTCGTCGACCGGCTCGTGGCGGCGGGCGTCCCGGCGTTCGCCGGCTTCCGCGCGATCTACCGCACCGACGCCTTCTGGGAGATCGGCGCGCCCGACGAGACCCCCGACGAGGTCGCCGAGCGCTGCCCCCGCACCGAGGCCATCAGCCAGGACTGCATCTGGCTCCACCACCGGGTGCTGCTCGCCAGCGAGCAGGCCCTGCACGAGACCGCCGCGATCGTCGCGGACTCCCTGGCCGCCCTGTGAGCGTGCGGACGGCCGTCGTCGGGCTCGGCTGGGCGGGGCGGGAGCTCTGGCTGCCCCGGCTGCGCGCGCACGCCGACTTCGACGTGGTGGCCGTCGTCGACACCGAACCCGCGGCGCGCGCGGCGTTCGACACCGCACCGGGCGTGCCCGTGCACCCGACGGTCGACGCGCTCACCGCCGCGGACGTCGACCTCGCCGTGGTCGCCGTCCCCAACCACCGGCACGCCGGGGTGGCGGGCGCCCTCCTCGAAAGGGGCGTCCCCGTCTTCCTGGAGAAGCCGGTGTGCCTGACCACCGCCGAGGCCGACGCCCTGGCCGCCGCCGAACGCGACGGCGGCGCCACGCTCCTCGCGGGCAGCGCCGCCCCCCACCGGGCCGACGTGACGGCCCTCGCGGACCTGGTGCCGGACCTCGGCCGCGTACGGCACGCCGAGGTCTCCTGGGTCAGGGCGCGCGGCGTCCCCCGGGCCGGCGGCTGGTTCACCCGGCGCAGCGAGGCGGGCGGCGGGGTGCTCTTCGACCTCGGCTGGCACCTGTTCGACACGCTCGCCGCGCTGCTCGGCCCGGCCCCCTGCACCCAGGTCGTCGGCGTGACGTCGAACGACTTCGTGAACTCGCCCTCCTGGGGCGCGGCCTGGCGCAAGGACCGGCCCGGCGCCGACGCCGTCGGCGACGTGGAGGACACGGCCCGGGGCTTCTACGTCCGCGCCGACGGGATCTCCGTCTCGCTGCGCGCGGGCTGGGCGTCGCACGAGGCCCTGGACGTCACCCGGATCCAACTCGTGGGCAGCGCCGCCACCGCCGAACTGCGGTGCACCTTCGGCTTCAGCCCCAACCGCCACCCCGAGCCGTTCCTGACGCTCACGCGCGAGGGCACCACCACACGGGTCCCCGTGCCGAACGAGCCGATCGGCGACGAGTACCGGCGGCAGTTGGACGGCCTCGCCGCCGTCCTGAAGGAACCGGGCAGCCGCGGCAGGGCCGTCGAGGAGGCCCGTACGACGGTCCGGGTCATCGAGGACTTCTACGCCTCGGCCCGTTCCGCACCCGCGCGGAACGGCACGCCCGCTCAACGGTGGACGGGAGAGAGCCAGTGACACCAGCGGCTTCGAAGGAGTCGGCCGACGTGCTGGACGGGGAAGGGGCGACGGCCGCCGGGACGGGGCCGACCGCGAGCGCGACGGACACGCTCGTCCCCGTCCGGCGTGCCGTCGTCTTCGACCTGGACGGGGTCATCGTCGACAGCTTCGCGGTGATGTACGAGGCGTTCGCCATCGCCTACAAGGAGGTCGTCGGCGAGGGCCCGGCGCCGTTCGACGAGTACCGAAGGCATCTGGGGCGCTACTTCCCGGACATCATGCGGATCATGGGCCTGCCCCTGGAGATGGAGGAGCCGTTCGTCCGCGAGAGCTATCGCCTCGCCCCCGAGGTGCCCGTCTTCGAAGGCGTCGTCGAACTCCTGCTGACCCTGCGGGTGCGGGGGATCAGACTCGCGGTGGCCACCGGCAAGAGCGGGCCGCGGGCGCGCTCCCTGCTCGAACAGCTGGGGCTGCTGCCGTTCTTCGCCGAGGTGCTCGGCTCGGACGAGGTGCCGCGGCCCAAGCCCGCGCCGGACATCGTGGAGCACGCCCTGCGCCTGCTGGGCGTCGACGCAGCCGAAGCCGTCATGGTCGGCGACGCGCCGACCGACCTCGCGAGCGCCCGGAGCGCCGGAGTGACCTCGGTCGCCGCGCTGTGGGCCGTCGAGGACACGGACGAACTGCTCGCCGCCAAGCCGGACGCCGTCCTGCACCGCCCGGCCGACCTGCTGGACCTGTGCCCGCCCGTGCCCGGCGCCTGAGACCGGAGCCCGGCATGCGCAGCGGTACGGAGAGCGGCGGGGCGGACGGCGCCCACCCGGGTGCCTACCTGGGCGTCGACATCGGCGGCACCAAGGTGGCCCTCCGGGCGGTGACCGGCGCGGAGCGCGTCCACGAGACCGCGTTCGCGTGGCGCCCGCGCCACAGCGCCGCCCGCGACCTCGGCCAACTCGCGGACGCGATCGCCGAGGTGCGGGCGGACCTGGGCGCCTCCTTCCGGGCGGTGGGCGTCGCGATGCCCGCGACGGTCGGACCGACCGGGCACGTCACCGCCTGGCCGAGCCGACCGGAGTGGACCGGCACGGACCTGGGCGCGGCCCTGCGTCCGCTGTTCCCCGAGGCGGCCGTCGCCTGGGCGGACGACGGCGACCTCGGCGCACTCGCGGAGTCCCGTGCGTCCGGCTGCGACGACCTGCTCTACCTCGGCGTGGGTACGGGCGTCGGCGGCGGCCTCGTCGTGCAGGGCGAGCCGTGCCCCGGCCTCGGCCGCGGCTCCTTCGAAGTCGGGCACACGGTCGTCGAACTGGACGGCCCGCGGTGCCGCTGCGGCCGACGGGGGTGCCTCCAGGCCATCGCGTCGGGCCCGGCCACCCTGCGCCGCGCGAGCCGGGCGCGGGGGAGCGAGGCCAGCTTCGACGATCTGGTGGCGGCCTGGGGCGACGGGCGGCCGTGGGCCGTCACCGCGCTGCACCGGACGTGCCGGGCCCTGGCCGCAGCCGCGGTGGGCGTGCAGGAGCTGGTCCGGCCGCGCCTCGTCCGCGTCGGCGGCGGCTTCGCGAGCGGCGTCCCCGGATTCGTGGAGCTCGTCGCCGACCACGTCACGGAACTGGGCCGCCCCGGCCTGCCCCCGCTGCCGGTGGAACACGCCTTGCTGGGGGGCCTGTCCTCGCTGCACGGCGCGGTGTCACTGGCCCGCCTGGTCGCGCAACGTCAAACTCCCCTCCCGTAAATGCGGGAAAACCGCGGACCTCTTATCAGGTTGAGGGATGCTCAATCGGCCAAGGCTGCCCTATCGTCCCGAAGGGCGGGACCACATCGAGGCGTCGGCACGGAAATCACCATGGCGCGACGGCGTACCGGAGAAATGAGGACCTCCGGTCTTAACCGTGTCGCACGGCGCAATCCCGTCCCGTGTTCCCGTCCCACGCCTGTTCCCGTCCCATCCCTTTTCCCTGTTCCTGTTTCCGCTGACGCCGACGGGCCGGCCGGTCATTTTCCTTGACGCAGAAGGGGTAGACCCATGACAGCCACCGCCGAGAACGCGACCGAACCGATCGACCTGCTCGCGCCGGACCTGACTGCCGACCCCTTCGCCAAGTACGCGCAGATGCGGGAGCAGGCGCCGGTCCTCGCCGGAACGGTCCTCGGGTCACCGATGTGGCTCGTCACCGGCTACGACGACGTGCGCCTGGTCCTCACCGACCCGCGGTTCGTCACCGATCCGGCGTCCGTGCGGAACGGCGACCCGGACGGCGAGCACGCGATCCTGCGGCAGCTCAAGATCCCGTCCGACGTGGAGGACCTCATCGCCAAGGCGATGATGAACCTCGACGGCGCCCCGCACGCCCGGCTGCGCAAGCTGGTCTCCCGCGCGTTCACCGCACGGCGGGTGGCCGAGATGCGCCCGCGCATCGAGCAGCTCACCGCGCGACTGCTCGACGAGATGGCCGAGGCGGGCCGCGACGGCACGCCCGTCGACCTCGTGGAGGCGTTCTGCTACCCGGTGCCCATCGCCGTGATCTGCGAGCTGGTCGGCATCGACGAGGTGGACCGCCCGCAGTGGTCGCGCTGGGGGCGGGTGCTGTCCCTGATGCAGACCGAGCACCTCCCCACCATCCTGCGCGAGTGCGCCGAGCACGTCACGGACGTCATCGAACGCCGCCGGGCCGAGCCGCGCGACGACCTGATCTCCGCGCTCATCCAGGCCCAGGAGGACGACGGCGACCGGCTCTCCGACCGGGAGATGATCACCCTCGTCTTCACCATGGTGACCGCCGGGCACGAGTCGACGACGTATCTGCTCGGCAACTCGGTGCTCGCCCTCCTGGAGAACCCGGACCAGCTCGCCCTGCTGCGCGAGGACCCGTCCCGCTGGCAGCCGGCGGTGCGCGAACTCATGCGCCTGGGCCCCTCCCAGTTCGCGCAGCCCCGGTACGCCGCCGAGGAGGTCGAGCTGAGCGGCGTACGGATCCCGGCGGGCTCGGCGGTCACTCCGCTGCTGCTGGCCGCGAACACCGACCCGCGCAAGTACGAGGACCCCGAGCGCCTCGACGTCCACCGGGGCGCCGGGAGCCACGTCGGCTTCGGGATGGGCGCGCACCACTGCCTCGGCGCGCCACTGGCGTACCTGGAGGCGGAGGTGGCGCTCCAGGCGCTGTTCGACCGCTTCCCCGACCTGTCCCTCGCGGTCGGGCGCGAGGAGATCCCGTGGGCTTTGCGGCCCGGCTTCACCCGCGTCGAGAAGCTTCCGCTGCGCCTCGTCTGAAACGACCGTCGCGCTGGGGGCCGGCCCCCAGCGCGACAGGGTGCGTCGTGCGCCGACCCGTCAGACGGTCTCGTGCGGTATGCCGCTCGGCACCGCCGCGCGCAGTTGGTCGCGCAGGTCGTCGATCAGCTCCCGGACGCCGACCGGGCCGCTCGCCGCGCCGAAGACGTGGTAGTCCGGACGGACGAGCAGCGCCGTCGCCCCGAACGCGGCCAGATAGGTCCGGTAGACGTCGTCGGAGTCCACCACGTCGACGGCGCCGTCCCCCGCCGGGGCTCCGGGCGGCAGCAGCCGGACCACGTGGGCCTCCAGCTCCCCGAGGAAGGCCAGCCGCTCCGCGTCGAGCAGGGCACCCGGCTCCTCGGTGGTCAGCAGGACGAAGCCACGACCCACGACGTCGTCGAACAGTCCCTCGGAGCCGCCCCGACTGACACGCCCTTGGGGGACCACCGCACCCGCGGGCGCCTCGGCCGCGGGCCCCCGGTGCAGCAGCCCGCCGGACAGCGGCTTCGCCGGCTCCGGCCCCGACGGGGCGCGCCCGCGCCGGTTGGCGAGCACCGTGGCGTCCCGCTCGGCGGCGGCCACGGGGTCCGTCACGCAGATCAGCCGGCCCAGCTGGACCGAGGCCAGGATCGCCTCCCTGGCCTGGGCACGGCGCTCCTGCGCATAGCTGTCCAGAACGTTCGCGGACGCCTGGCCGCGCAGCGTCAGATCCAGCTTCCACGCCAGATTGACGACGTCCCGGATGCCGGAGCACATGCCCTGCCCGGCGAACGGCGGCATGAGATGGGCGGCGTCCCCGGCCAGCAGGACGCGGCCCACGCGCCAACGGTCGGCCCAACTGGCCTGGAAGATGTACGTGGTGCTGCGCAGCAGCGTCGCCGTGTCGGGGGTGACGCCGAACGGTGCGAGCAGCCGCCAGGCCGTCTCGTCCTTGTTGAGCTCGGCGGTGCCCTCCGCCGGCAGGCGCATGAACTCCCAGCGCCGCCGGCCGGGGCCGCTGCCCACCAGGGTCGTGGGCCGGGCCGGGTCGCAGACCTGCACGTTGGTGGGGGTGAACGCGCGCGGTTCGTGCAGCTCGACGTCGCAGAGCAGCCACTCGTAGGAGAACCCGAGGTCGGTGACGGACACGTCGAGGTGGTTGCGCACGAAGCTGTTGGCGCCGTCGCAGCCCACGACCCACCGCGCGGACAGGGTGTGGGTGGAGCCGTCGCCGGTGGAGGACGTCACCTCCACCTGCCGCTCGCCGTCGATGATCCCCACGACCTCGTGGCCGCGCAGGACCGTGACGCCGGGCAGCGCCGCGGCCCTGGCCGCGATCAGCTCCTCCAGGGCGGGCTGGTGCATGGTGTTGGCGTCGGGCCAGCCGTAGGGGCCCGCCGTGGTGAAGGGGATGTCGAGGAGCGCCGCGCCGGTGGCGGTCTGCCACTGGTAGCCGTTGGCCGGTTCGGTGATGCGCCCCAGGTCCGGGCCGATGCCGGTGGCGGCCAGGAGCCGGGCGGTCTCCCCGTCGAAACTCGTCGCCCGGGGGAGCGGATACGGCCGGCGGCGGCGCTCCAGCACGGTCACGCGCCAGCCGCGCCGGGCGAGCAGCACGGAGAGGGCGGCGCCGACCGGTCCGTTGCCCACGACGACGACGTCCACGTCCGTGGGGCCTACAGGCACTTCGTTGAACGGCGTCAAGGAAAACCTCACAAGTACGCGCTGTGTGAAGAGCTGAATTCCACCACGCTGGAAATCGCTGGCACATTATTCCACGGTGCAAAACGTGTCAAGAAGCGAAAATCCTTACCAGGTTGAGGGATGTTCCGCCGCTCATTTCCGCCCTAGCCTGCCCAGGAGTCGTGCCAACGACCGTGCGGCCTCAAGAACTTCGGAGAGCGGATTCGCCGGTCCCCTTTCACGACCGCATGACGAAGCCTTTCCTCGACGCCGAAGGGGAGACCCATGACAGCCACCGCCGAGAACGCGGCCGAGCCGGTCGACCTGCTCTCGCCGGACCTGATAGCCGACCCGTTCGGCGCGTACGCGCGGATGCGCGAGCAGGCGCCCACCCTGACCGGCTCGATCATGGGCGGGCGCCCGATGTGGCTGGTCACCCGCTACGAGGACGTACGCCGGGTGCTCACCGACCCCCGGTTCCACAACAACCCGGCGTCGGTGCCGGACGCCCCGGACACCCGTACCACGATCATGCGCCAGCTCAACCTCCCCACCGACCTGGTCGACTACCTCGAAGACAAGCTGATGCAGATCGACGGGGCCGACCACCGCCGGCTGCGGGGCCTGGTCTCCAAGGCGTTCACGGCCCGGCGGGTGGCCCGGCTGCGCCCGCGGGTCGAGGAGATCACCACGGCGCTGCTCGACGAGATGGCCGAGGCGGGGCGCGACGGCACCCCCGTCGACCTGTTGACCGCGTTCTGCTATCCGCTGCCGTTCACCGTGATCTGCGAGCTGGTCGGGATCGACGTGGACGACCGCGCGCCCTGGTACGAGTGGGGGCACTGCCTGTCCTCGCCCACGGAGCACCGCGAGCGCCTTCCGCAGGTCATGCGCGAGTGCGTCGACCACATGCTGGAGGCCATCGAGCGGCGGCGCGCCGAGCCACGCGACGACCTGATCTCCGCGCTCATCCAGGCGCAGGAGGACGACGGCGACCGGCTCTCCGAGCGGGAGATGGTCACCCTCGTCTTCACCCTGGTGATCACCGGCCACGAGACGACGACGCACCTGCTCGCCAACTCGGTGCTCGCCCTCCTGGAGAACCCGGACCAACTGGCCCTCGTACGGGCGGACGCGGCCCGATGGCCGCAGGCGGTGAACGAACTCATGCGCCTGGGGCCCACCCAGTGGGGGCTGCCCCGGCATCCGTCGGAGGACGTCGAGCTGGGCGGCGTGACGATCCCCGCGGGCGCCACGGTCATGCCCCTGATCCTGCCGGCGAACACCGACCCGCGCCGGTACGAGGAGCCCGAGCGCCTCGACATCGGCCGCGGGACCGGGCAGAGCCACCTCGGCTTCGGGCAGGGGGCGCACTACTGCCTCGGTGCGCCGCTGGCGCTCCAGGAGGCGGAGGTGGCGCTGCACGCGCTGTTCGAACGCTTCCCGGACCTGTCCCTCGCCGTCGGGCGCGAGGAGATCCAGTGGACGCTGCGGCCCGGCGTCACCCGCGTCGAGAAGCTCCCGCTGCGCCTGTTCTGAGCGCACGCACGCCGTACCCCCTCGCCCGGCAGTCGTCAGGGCGAGGGGGTACGGCGTGCGTACGCTCAGGGCGCTCGGGGCGCGACCGGTGCGGTCAGGCCACCTTCGTCGCGCACAGGATGCCGTGGGCGATCAGGGACCCCGGCATGGTGGTGAGGTCCTGGGCGACCGTCCTGGTGACCCGGAACCCGGCCTCCTCCAGCCACTTCCGGTACGTCGACAGCTTCTGCGGCCCGCCCTGGCCCATGGCGCAGCCGAGGAAGTACGCGGGGAAGATGTCGACGCCGACGCTGCTGGGCTCCCTGACGTCCTCGGGGTAGACCGGCACCAGGATGTTGACCTTCCCGCCCACGTCCAGCGCCTCGCTCACGCGGTGCAGGATCCTGCGCACGTCGTCCTTGTCGAACATGTCGAGGAAGTGCTTGATCAGGACGACGTCGAAACCGCGGGGCACGCTCTCGAAGACGTCCCCGCCGATGAAGGAGCAGTGCTCCGCCACGCCCTCGGCCCGGAAGTTCGCCAGGCACTCGTCCTTCTTCTCGGGCAGGTCGAACGTCGTCACGCGCAGACCGGGCGACCCCTTGAGGCGGTGCGTGAGGATGGCGCCGAGCCCGGTGTTCCCGGCCAGGTCGAGCACCTGCGAGCCCGGCGGAACGTGGATGTTGCGGAAGAACCAGGGGTCCATGTGGGCGGTGACGTCGTCCATCATCGTCGCCCAGGACTCGCGCAGGTCCTTGTGCTCGGCCACGGCCTCGTAGAGGTTCCCCTCGAAGCCGTACAGCTTGTCCAGGCCGACGATGCTGCCGGACCTGACGCTGTCGGTCAGGTAGAACATCTGCCGGAGCATGACGACCTTGATCATGTTCAGCACGGGGAGCACCCGCTGGAGATCGGCGTCGGACACGCCCGCGAACGCGTCGAGGGAGTAGCCGCCGGACGCCTTGTCGAAGGCGAAGAACCCCTCCTTGACCGGGAGGTGCAGGAGTTGCTCCACGGCGTCCGGCTTGGCGCCGACGGCCTCGCCGAGCTGGGCCGCGGTCATGCCGGGCCGCTTGCGCAGGGCGTCGACGACGCCGAGTTCGAAGCAGGACAGCAGGATCATGAACCGGGAGGGCCCCACCATGTACTCGCGCAGACGCGTGAACGTTGCCACTGCATTCATCGCACTCATTCCTTCGGGTCGGCTGGTCGGCTGCCACAACGTCCCGCTCCGGCACGACGGTCCGCGCGCCGCGGACTCACTCCGGGCGCCGGGCGACGACCCTGGCGTGGTGGAGTCCGGCCTTGCCCGCCGCGAAGGCGGCCAGCAGCACCTCGTCCACGAACTCGTCGACGCGCTCGCCGAGCGCGTCGGCCTGCGTGGCGAAGCCCATGAGCTTGTACCGCCGGCGCATCTCCGCCAGCTCCGCGTCGGACGGCAGGGAGCCGTTCCCGCCCAGTGCGTGCACGATCGCCGGGTCGTAGTCGACCAGTTCGAGACCGGCGTCCCGGAGCACCTTCGCCACGTCGTCGGCCGGATAGTCCCGCATCGCCGGCGGCACCGAGGCGAGCAGGTCCTTCCACTTCGCGCTGGCCGACACCTCGCGCACGATCCCGAACATCCCCGCGCCGTCGCCGCGCGGCTGGGCACCGGACCACTGCAGTACGAGGTAGCCGCCCGGACGCAGCGCGCGGGCGATCCGGCCCAGCGGCTCCTCGACCTCCGCCAGCCAGTGCAGCACCCAGGAGGAGTGGATCAGGTCGAACTGCCCTTCCGGCAGCTCCAGTCGCTCGGCCGGGCAGACCTCGGCGCGCACCGGGAGCCCGGCACACCGCTGCCGCGTGGCCTCCACCATGGACGGTGACGCGTCGCTGGCCCACACGTCGAAGCCGCGCTCCGCCACGGCCCGCGCGACCTCCCCGGTGCCGCAGCCGATCTCGGCGAAGCTGCCGCCCTTGTCCAGGGCGTCGCCCGCGAGGTCGAGGGCGGCGAGCGCGGTCTTGACGTGGGGCGCGTTCACCTGCGCGTAGTCCTCGGCCAGCCAGGCGTTGATTGCGGTCATCGACGAAGTCCTCTCTCTGCCGGGAAGACCGCGGCGGTCACCGCGCGAGCCGAACGGCACACCGCTCTCGCGCGACACCGCGGTCACGAGCGCCCGGGACGGCGGAAGGAAGGGAGCGCGCGGGCCCGCGGACGCGAGGCGGGCACACCAGGGGGGCCTGTCCTGCGCGGCGCCGGGTGGAAGGGCGGGGCTCGTTCCTCGAAAGACTAGGGCGGCCCCGACCCTCGTGGCATCCCTCGACCTGATAGGCCGCGGGTCCGCTCGTTCGGCTACGGGGCCGTCCTGAGGGAGAGGGCCCGGCCCGGGCAGTTGTTGACTGCCTGGCGGGCCTTTCGCACCAGGATTTCACCCTTGGGCTCGGCGTCGAGCACGATGACCGTTCCTTCGTCCTCGCTCTGGTCGAACAGTTCCGGCTCGGTGAACACGCACTGACCGGAGCCGATGCATTTGTCGAAATCCGCGATGATCTTCATGGTGGTTGGCCTCCGGGGCACGGTGAATTCAATAGTCGGTGCTGGAGATGCGACTCCACGTACGGGTGAGTTCAACGCGCGAGGCCACGTTCATCTTGCGGAATATCTTCTTGAGATGGAAGGCGACGGTGTGCCCGGAGATGAAGAGGCGCTCACCGACCTGGGAGTTCGTGAACCCCTGGCTCACCAGCTCGGCCACCGCCACTTCGGAATTGGTGAGGGAGCCGGTCTTCACGCTGTCGTGGGTGGCGTACTGCGGATAGCGGCCACGCCGCACGCCGAGCGAACGGAGCCTGCTGACGACGCGGCGGGCGTCGCGCGGGGCCGAGGAATCGGAGTATCCGTCCACGGCCCGTTCCAGGACTTCCACGGCCCGGTCCCGTTCCTGAAGCGTGTTCGCGAGGACCTTTCCCGCATCTTCGTAGGCGGAGGCGCTCGCCCACCGGTCCCGATGCGTTTCGGCCGCGGTGACGAGGATATCGGGATTCTTCGCCAACAGCCCCTCGGCGTGGGCTCCCGCCGCCCGTACGGAGCGGATCCCGCCGTTGCGCGCGGCGAGTTCGGACGCCTCGGCGGTCACCCGTTTGGCGAGGACCTCGTCGCCCAGCTTCCGCACGGCCCGTACGAGCCAGGCTGCGGCGGCCGGCTGCGCGGCCAACAGTTCCAGGAGGAGCTGGTCGTCCGTGATGATGCCGACGACGAGATGGGCGGCGCTCGCCGCACCGCCCTGCACCTCCAGGAGCTGGGCCGCCGCCCAGGCGCACTGGCTGGGGCGGTGGACCGTCTGCCCCAGCAGGGCGTCGTCCCGGAGCTGGTTGGCGAAGTCCGAGCTCACGCCCATGTCGCCCTGCCTGAGGGCGCTGAGCGCCATGACGGCGTGCGCCTCGGGCAGCAGATGGGTGAGGCCGAGCTGCTGGGCCTCGCGCACGCCCTTCTCCGCCAGGTCGACGGCGGTGTCGAGGTCCCCCCGGGTGAAGGCGAGTTCCGCAGCGCACACCAGTGAGGCCGCGACGAGGCCACCGGTCTCCGCGGTGTCGGTCGTCATGTCCTCCACACCGGCGAGCACGTGCTCCCCGGCCGCCGGCTCCCGGATCCGCACCAGGAGCGCGGAGTGCCAGATCCTGGCGAATCCGCAGCAATTTCCTGAGCACTCCGGGTTTGCCCGTCCGGCGCCTTCCGCGAGGTGCAGTCCTTCGGTGAGATCGCCGCGCGACCAGGCGGCAAAGGAGAGTTTCGTCAGCTGAACGGTTTCACACGAGCTGTTGTGGCAGGCCCCCATGACGGAGCGGTCGGGCGGCAGCTCCAAGCGAAACGGTAAACCGAGCATCACATCTCCTGTCATTGGCTCATCACTGATCATCGGCCCATCACTGAGGCCGCGTGGTCCGCCCGGGTCTTTCCGGCAGCACCGACCACGGGAACTGTGCACAGGAACGTTGCAGTCATGGCGAAAGGGCGCACAAGGGGGCGCGTTTCACCGCTATGTGATGCCTCGTCGACTACCTTTGGGCGTCGGCTTCGCCCGACGAGGGGCGAGCAGACATGCCGCAGGGCGGCATGGAGCGGTGCCGATGAGGAAGGAACGGGGGGAAGGGGGTGGGGGGTCAAGTTGCATCTGACATATTTCAATGATCCCCAACGTTAAGCCCCGGAAGTGCAGAAGCACTTCAGCGCAGGTGAAGCATAACTTCAAGGCTGCGGCCGGGGTCTCGTGGGTTCGCCCACTAATTGACCGACTTGGCCGCGTTCTTCCCGAGGTGCAGCTTTCCCGGGCGCATTCCTTGCCGTGGCTAGTTTCCTACCTTAGCGGCTGGGTGCGGACTTACGGGTGGGTAGCCTCCGCATTTGCGCCAGCTTCTCCGCGGCCGACGCGTCGCGGGGCGGTCGTGTCGCGTGAGGGCGGGGAGGTGCAGGGTCTTTGCAGGGTGATCATGGTGTGGCACGGTGGGTGCCTGCGCGATCACAGTCTGGTACGGCGCTCGGGCGGGAGTCGGCATGGGGTGGTGGGGTGCGCGATTTCGATCCGACCGGGACGACGTGTGGCCGCCAACAGCCCCCCATTTCCCGCCAGTTCACGTACGAAAATTCAAGCCGGAGCAACGGCTACCGTTTCGGAGCAATTGCTGCCGGGTAGGGCTTGAGGTCGGATCATTGGGGTCGAGTAGCTCAGATCGCGCAGCAAGGGGAGCCGGGCAGGGCAACGGTAATTCTGGAGGGAAGCGTTTTGAGACAGTCATCCACACGCGTTCTGCTGGTCAGCAATGATGCGCGTCTGAGTGCTGCCTTGAAACACCCGCCGCTCCCCACGAAGTATTTCGTCATCTCGGTGCCGACCAGCACCCAGGCCCTGGAGTGCTTCGGGGATTTCGATCTCCTGCTGCTGGACTCCTCCACCCCCGACATGGACAGCCATGAGGTGTGCAAAACAATCCGCAATCAGGCATCCGTGCCCATCATCATCGTCGGTGCCTGTGTCAATGAGATCGACCGCGTGCTCGCCCTGAACGCCGGGGCTGACTACTGCGTGGTGAAATCGGACTCGCTCCACGAGTTGCAGGCGAGCATGGATGCCGTCATGCGGCGCTCGTATCCCTGCCCGGTCGGCCTGAACGCCCCGGGGCCCTGCGCTTCGACCGGCGAGGTGCTGGTCGCGGGGCCGCTGCGGCTGAATCCGCGCAATCGTGACGTGACCTTGGACGGGCGGCCGGTCAGGTTGACCCCCAAGGAGTTCGACCTGCTCGCCATGTTGATGGAGGACCCCCACACCCTGCACACCCGCAAGTCCATCATCGCCCGGGTGTGGAACGAGCATTGGTTCGGCTCGACGCGGACATTGGACGTCCATGTCGGGGCGCTGCGCCAGAAACTCGGATCCTACGACTGGATCGAGACCAGACGCGGAATCGGGTTCCGGCTCGGCTCCGCACCGTCGACCTGGGCGCGGGACTCGACCTAGCCCTGGGCGCCGCTATGGCCTGTGCCCGCCGTCCGTGCCGCTCGCTCCCTGGTGGCCCCGCGGTTCGACTGCCGTGAGGTGAACCAGTGCCCGGGCGGCCAGGCGGTAGCCGAAGGCCCCGAGGCCGACCACGACACCACTCGCCAGCGGGGCGATCACCGACTCGTGACGGAATTGCTCACGGGCCCAGACGTTGCTCAGATGCACCTCGACCCACGGCGGCGCATAGCTGGCGAGGGCGTCGCGCAGACTCCACCCCGCAATCATGAGGGCGCCCGGATTGACGATGGCCCCGACCGTGTTCCCGCCGTGCCGGTGAATCGCGCCGACGAGATCACCTTCCGAGTCGTACTGGAGGGAGAGGACTTCCCAGCCTTGTGCGCTGACTTCCTCGGCGACCGCCGCCTCGATGTCCGCGAGCGTATCGGTGCCGTAGATCTCGGGCTCACGTCGCCCCAGAACACCCAGATTGGGCCCGTTCAGGAGAAGCACGACACTCAAGGGACACCTCGCTATTCCTTCAGGATGCCGACGAACGGTGAACCGCGGGCCGCCCCATAATCCCGATTCCCGCTGCGGCCCGCCATCATCAGAATTGATAGTCCCGACGGCGTGCGGCAACGGCGTGTGCCCTCCGTTTGCGCCACGGGCATCAGGTCTACCAGCTTTGGTAGACCTGATGCCGAGGTCGGATGTTGAGGCGTGTGCCTATACCGCTGCCCGTATCCTCCGCGTACGCTGGGTGGCAGTTGTTGGAGAGATCGGGGGTTTGGGGGTGGCTGGTGCCCGGATGATCCGGAGCGAGGGGATGCACGGGTGCGGTTTCGGCGTGCGGGACCGCGGCGGCGAAGCAGCCTCCCCGTAGGTGAATGATCTCCACATTCCCGGTTCGCCCACGCGGCTCGCGACCGGTGGCCGAATTCACGGTCGGTCATGGTGAATGCCGACTGAATGCGCACGAGCGACCGCATTTCCGCGGTCTAGCCCATTTGCTGACGGACCGATCAGTTCGTTCCAGGACCCGGGTCGGGCGCGCCCCGTCGCCCCGGCCCCTCCACTGACCGGCGACCGTCGTCGCCCACCCGATGCAACCGCACGTCTGGACAAGCAAGTTCGGCGCGACAGCCGGACCGACAGGCCCCAGCCCGGAAGGTGAGGATGAGCATGGTCGACAAGGGCGCTCCCAACGTTTTCCTCAGCGGCGGCCCTCGCTCGTTGATCACGGACGAGGACCGACTGCGCTATCTGCCGGACCTCGGCGTGGACAAGGTCAAAGTGCTGTGCGGCAACCGCTACGAACACTTCGAGGCCAGCGCCGAGACGACCCGCGTCAACGACCGCGAACTGCGCGTCTTCGTGTGGACCCAGCGCACGTACGTCGCGGAGTGAGCCCCCGACCGTCCGCACAAACGGATGGTCGCGGGCGAGGGCGACGCGGCAGGATGCTCCACATGACACTGCCCACCCCCGAGCTGCACACCGCCCGTCTGCGACTGCGGCCGTTCGCCGACGCCGACGCGGCGTCGCTCTACGCGTTGCACAGCAGCGCCCACGTGCTGCGTTACTGGGACTCCCCGCCGTGGACCGAACCTGCCCGTGCCCAGCGCTTCCTCGCGACGTGCCGGACGATCGAGGAGGAAGGCATGGGAGCGCGGGTGGCCGTCGACCGCGTCTCCGACGGCGCGTTCGTCGGCTGGTGCGGCCTGACCGGCTGGAACCCGGACTTCCGCAGCGCGTCCCTGGGCTACGTCTTCGACGCCGCCGCGTGGGGCAACGGCTACGCCACGGAGACCGCGGGCGCCGTCCTGCGGTGGGCGTTCGACACCCTGGACCTGAACCGCGTCCAGGCCGAGACCGACACCCGCAACGTGGCGTCCGCCCGGGTCCTGGAAAAGCTCGGCTTCGTCCGCGAAGGCACCCTCCGCGAGGACTGCGTCGTCAACGGCGACGTCTCCGACTCCTGGATCTTCGGCCTACTCCGCCGCGAGTGGCACCCGAAGGCCGACCGCTAGGGTCTTTTGGAGCGGCAGCATCCTGATCGTGCACGGGTGCTGTCGCTTCTCGGGCTCTGGCTCAGCCATGAGATGGCCGGTCGCGTCGACCGCTGGTCAGACTTGCTCGGCGTTTCCCCGGTGCTCACCCGCGGGGGTGTCAGTGACTCGGTGGCGAGGGCAGTCCGCGGGTGAGCGCGTCGAGCATGGCGGCGAAGGTCCTCTCGTGGTCGGGCTGCTCGGCACAGAGCTTCTCGGCGGCGATCCAGCCCCACACGGTGAACAGGAAGACCGCGAAGGAGTCCCGCGCCTGTTCCTGCGTCAGCTCCGGGCCGCTCAGCACGGCCTCGGCCCTTTGTTGCAGCTCCTTGTAGGCGCCGGTCTCGCGCGGGAACTGAGCGAGCACCTCGGCGTCGGCGACGGGGAGGAACTCTGCGCGCAGGAGCCGCCCGAAACTCGTCAGCCACGCGCGCCAGTTGTCGGCGGGCGTCTCGGCGGTCCGGACCAGGACCCGTTCGAGAAGGTGGTCACTGATCAGGTCGAGCAGCCCGTCGCGGTCGCCGACCCAGCGGTACAGGGCCTTGTGGGTCACGCCGAGGCGCCGCGCCAGGCCCCGCACGGTCAGCTCGTTCGTCCCGGACTCCAGTGCGGCGCTGACGATCCTCTCGATCGAAAGCTGAGCCGGGCGTCCGGGGCCGCGTGCGGGCTGCTCCTCTGTCACGGATCCATTCTGCCTCATCGCATTAGTCCCCGATGGGTACTAATGCGTTACCGTGGTGCGTGTGACCGCGTCCGGACGCGTGGACGTGGCCCGCGAGAGGAGACGAGCGATGACGGAACAGCAGTGGACGCACCGGGTGCTCCATGACCCTGCGGACCTGGACGACACGCCTCCGGCGCTGAGCGCGACCGAGGCCCAACCGTGGGCGAACTTCGTGGTGTTCACCCCGGACAGGCTCCCGGCGGGCACTCGCCTCGGCCACCAGTCGCTGCGTCGAGAGGCCCCGCCGGGACGTGTGGGCGACTCGATGGCCGGCAGGACGCCGTGGAGTGCGAACAACCCGGCGGCGTTCCGGTTCGAGGTTCGTGGCGAGGGCCGGCGCCTACGGGTCAAGCAGTTCCTCTACGACTGGGCGTTCCCCGCCCTGGACCATCCGGCGCTGTGGGAGAGCCGCACCGACGCCGAACGACTGGACGAGCATCATGTGCTCTGGCACGGCATCGACTACCTGGGTCACCCCGGTGCCTCGGCGAGGATCGCGCGGACCATGATCGAGCTGTCGGTCCTCGACGGCACCTTCACCCGCGAGGAGATCACCGACCTGTACCGCTCGCTGCGACCGGTCGACCCCGAAGCGGTCACCGCGATCGACGCCACCCCGTTCGCCGCCTTGAGCTACTGGGCCCGCAGGCCCGAGGCCCCGGTGATCGCCGTGCCCCTGGGGCTGTGGGACCTGCGCCAGGTCAACACGGCCGCGATCACCTGGCGTGCAGCCGGCGAACCACACGCCCTGCTCGGGACCGTCACGGTCCCGCATCACTTGGGCGACCTGGCCCTGGACTCGATCGCGACCCATGACGGCCCGAGCCCCGTGGCGGCCGAGTACCTCTACGCCGGCGGCCCCGGGCGCGGGCGAGAACTGCGCCTCTACGCCCTGAACGCCGAGCACCTGCCGGCGGCGATCGAGCCCGATGCCCATCCGGGCGAACGCGAGGACGTCACCGTGGCCGGGCACCGTGTCCGCCTGGCATGCATCGATGAAGCCCACGGGCCGTTCGACGCGGTGATCGCCGATGCCGATGACCGACCGGCATGGCGACTGCTGGCCAGCGCCGACACCCACACAGATCGCCGCTGGTTCCTTCGGGTCCTCGGCGACCTGCTCGGCGCCAACCACTCGGCACCCTGACGCACTCTGCCCGAGCCGCCGCAACGATCGCACCGGAACGTGGTGGCGGCACGGTGCGTCCGGCAGCAGGGGGACGGAGGTCCGCTCAACTGATCTCCGTTGTCGTGGTGTTGAAGCGGGCGACTGCGGCGCGGGCCGTCTTCCTCGGGTCCCGGGCTCGACCGCGCTGGAACGCCGCCTCGTAGGTCTCGTCCCCCAGCGCGGCTCGCGCCTTCTCGCGGGCCCGCTCCACGTCCCTGGCATCAGTGGACGGCAGTTTGGCCCGTACGGCGGCGCGACCCCCGGCGGCCGTGCCGAGGTGTTCAGCGGCCAACTGCGCCCGGCCCGCCTCCGCCCAGGCGGCGGAGAGCCCTTCCAGCGCACGGGCGATGGAACGCAGCGACCCCGTCTCCAAGGCGGCCCGTGTTCCCCGTGCGTGCTCCCTGAACGCCGTGTCCGTGTCCCCGCGCAGCTCGGCCACGTATCCGAGTTCGGTGAAGACCAGCGCCGTCTCCACCGTGCCGCTCGCCTCGCCGGAGTGCTCCAGCCACGCCCGCAGATGGGTCTCGGCGGCGTCGAGGCGGCCCTCGCGGCGGGCGGCCAGGCCCGAGCCGAGTTGCGCGAGGCGTTCGCCGAAGTCGTAACCGATCTCGGTGGCGATCCGCCCGGCCCTGCGGTGCAGTTCCCGCGCCTCGTGGAAGTCGCCCTCGACCACCGCGCACCAGGCGAGGCTGGAGAGCCAGTAGGACTCCTCGGGCCGGAGGCCGAGGCTGCGGGCGATGGCCAGGGCCTCGCGGCCGATGCGGGAGGACTCCCGCGGGTCGCCGACGACCTCGGCGTGCCGGCCGAGCACGGCCATGGCGTGCAGTTGCCCCCACTGGTCGCCGAGCTCACGGAAGAGACGCAGCGCCTGGCCGGCGTCGGCGGCGTTCCGCGGGGAGCTGCCGTGGCTCTGCTCCGACCAGGCCCGGTTGGTCAGGGCCGCAGCGGTGCCCCACCGGTCGCCCTGCGTGCGGAAGTCGGCGAGCGCCTGGTCGAGAAGTTCCCTGCCCCGTTCCCTGTGACGGTGCTCGATGAGTGCGGGTCCCAGGAACCACGTGGCCCGCGCACGGGCGTTGGCGTCCCGGACGTCGTCGAAGTGCGCCAACGCGGCGTCGGCGCGCGCCACCTTGTCCGACGCCTGCGGTGCCATGTTCTCCAGGCCGGCGTGCCAGGCGGCTGCGACGGCCCGCAGCTGACGGCTGCCGCCGTCCATGGCGAGGGCCTCTGCGAGGAGCCGGTGCGCTTCTGCCAGGCGGCCACGCACCCAGCGGTACCAGAACGGGGCGGCGGCCAGCACGAGCGCGGCATCGGTGTCCCCCCGGCGCACGGCGGTGGCCGAGGCGGCGCGCAGATTGGCGGCCTCCTGGTCCATCAGGTGGAGCCAGCGCCGTTGCTCGGGGCCGCGCAGCATCGGATCGGCACGCCGGGCGAAGTCGGCGTAGTAGCTCATGTGCCGCTCGTGGACCGCTGCGGCCTCCCCGGACTCCGCCAACTTCTCGGCGGCGTACGCGGCGATGGACTCCAGGAGGCGGTAGCGGGGCCCTTGCGCGGTTTCCACCACGCTGACCAGGGACTGTTCCACGAGTCTGGAGAGCGGTCCCAGCACCTCGCCGCCCAGACCGCTGCCGGTGCCGGGATCCCCGGTCCGGCTCCGGTGAGATGCGATGTCGCCGGGCGCGTCCGGCGCGAGGTCCGCGTCCCCGGCGACGGCCCGGACCGCCTCGGGTGCGCATCCGTCCGCATGCGCCGACAGCCGCCGCAGCACCCGGCGCTCGTCCTCGGTCAGCAGCTCCCAACTCCAGTCGATCACCGCGCGCAGCGTCTGCTGACGTCGGGGCAGCGTACGGTGACCGCCGTCCAGGAGCCGGAAGCGGTCGTCCAGGTGCGCGCACAGCTGACTGAGGCCCAGCGCGCGCACCCGGTGGGCGGCGAGCTCCAGCGCGAGGGGCAGCCCGTCCAGGCGGTGGCACACCGAGGCCACGAGGGGGAGCGTCTGCGCGTCCAGCCGCAGATGCGGTGCGGCGGCGCGGGCCCGCGCGGCGAAGAGCCGTACGGCGCTGGGCGCCGAGGCCAGGTCGGCGGGCGGACGGCCGCCGTCGGTGTCCAACGGCGCGACCTCGTGGACGTGTTCGCCCTCGGCCCGCAGCGGCTCCCTGCTGGTGACCAGGCAGCGCAGCTGGGGCGCACAGCTCAGGAGCAGATGTACGAGCCGGGCCACGGGTGCGATCGCGTGCTCGCAGTTGTCGAGCACGAGCAGGAGACGGGAGCCGCGCAGCCGTTCGGCGAGGTGGGCCGCGGGCGCCGGGCGCCCGCGCTCCGCGGTTGCACGGTCGCGTATCCCCAGCCCCGCGGCCACGGCCTCCGCGACCCGGTCGAGCGAGCTGTCGGCGCGTGTCAGCGCGCCGAGTTCCACCAGCCGCACCCCGTCGGGGCAGTCGGGCTCCAGCGCGGCGGCGACCTCCAGCGCGAGCCGTGTCTTGCCCACGCCGCCCGGCCCCGTCAGGCACACCAGCCGCCCCTCCGCAAGGAGCGCTCGCACCCGCCGGACCTCCTCGTCGCGCCCGATCAGTCCGTTGACCGGCGCGGGCAGATTGGACCGCGGGCCCAGCGCGGCCCTGTGGCCGGCATCGTCGGCCGTCGCGAGGCCGGGGGCGTGGCGCAGGATGTCCCGGTGCAACGTGTCCAGCTCGGGGCCGGGGCGGGCACCGAGCTCTTCCGCCAGGTGCTTGCGCAGCTCCTCGAAGGCGGTGAGCGCCTCGGCGTGCCGGCCGGCGCCGTACAGCGCCCGCATGTGTGCGCCCCGGAGCCGCTCGCGCAGCGGGTGCTCGCGTGCCGTCGGGCCCAACTCGTCGGCCAATGCGTGGTGTTCGCCGAGCCGTAGTCGGTGCTCTGCCTGCTCCTCCAGCGCGGTGAGCCACTCCTCGGTGAGCCGCGTGACGACCGGCGCGGCGAAGGGCGCGTCGGCGAACTCGGCCAGCGCGGGGCCGCGCCACAGGCCGAGCGCCTCGGTGAGCGCCGCCACCGCTTCGGCCGGACCTGCGGCGGCCCGTGCCCGGGCCGCCAGCGCGCGGAACAGCAGGAAGTCGGCCTCCTCCTCAGCGACTGCCAGTCGGTAGCCGCCCGGCACGCTGATCAGCGCGTTGCGCCCGTCCTCGCCGGCCGCTGCCAGCGCGGTGCGCAGCTGGGAGACCTTGGCCCGCAGCACGCGGACCGGATGGGCCGGGCGGCGCTGCGGCCACAGGTCCTCGACGAGTGCGTCGACGGTCGCCGGGCGGCCCTCCCGCACCAGCAGCGCCGCCAGCAGGGTCCGTACCTTCGCCTCCGGGATGCGGACCGTGCCCCCGCCGTCTTCCCGCACCTCAAGCGTGCCGAGCAGCCCGAATCGCATGGGGCCACGGTACCCACGGGCACGGTGACGCCGGAGTGTGCCCTGCCCCGCGCCGCGCGCCCCCGGGCCGCGCAGCCCGTTCCGGAGGCGCACCGGAGCCTTTCCGGAACCCGTGGCGGCCATGGTCGGCAGTGCACGGAGCGGCCGACGGCCGCTCACCGCACGACGGAGGGAACCGCTGTGGGGCCTGTACCCGATGGCGCGCCGGAGCGCAGAGCGGGAGCGCGGGAATGGGCGGGCTTGGCCGTCCTGGTGCTGCCCACGCTGCTGCTGTCGATCGACCTGACGGTGCTGCACCTCGCGCTGCCCCACCTCGCCGCCGACCTGGGGCCCAGCAGTGTGCAGCAGCTGTGGATCCTGGACGTGTACGGCTTCATGGTGGCCGGGTTCCTGGTCACCATGGGCACGCTCGGTGACCGGGTGGGCCGGCGCAAGCTGCTGCTGATCGGAGCGGCGTGCTTCGGTGCCGCCTCGGTGCTGGCCGCGTACTCCACCGGGCCGGGCATGCTCATCGCCACGCGCGCCGTGCTCGGCGTCGCGGGGGCGACCCTGATGCCCTCGACGCTCTCCCTGATCCGCAACATGTTCCCGCACGACGGGCAGCGCAGGACCGCGGTGGCCGTGTGGACGGCGGCTCTCATGGGGGGCGTCGCGCTGGGGCCGGTGGTCGGCGGGCTCCTCCTGCAGTGGTTCTGGTGGGGGTCGGTGTTCCTGATCGGCGCCCCGATCATGCTGCTCCTGCTGGTCACGGCGCCGCTGCTGCTGCCCGAGTACCGAGACCCCGGCGCCGGGCGGCTGGACCCGGTCAGCGTCCTGCTGTCCCTGGCCACGTTGCTGCCCGCGGTGTACGCGCTCAAGTCGATCGCCACGCACGGCTGGGGACCGGTCCCGGTCGGCGCGCTGGTCGCCGCCGCCGTCTTCGGGCGGTTCTTCGTGCTGCGGCAGCGCGGGCTGCGCAGTCCGCTGGTGGACCTGCGACTCTTCCGGCACCGCGCCTTCACCGTCGGCCTGGGAAGCCTGCTGCTCGGGGCGCTGTGCCTCAGCGCCTTCATGTTGCTGTTCGCCCAGTACCTCCAGCTCGTGCAGGGGTTCGGGCCGACCCGTTCCGGGCTGTGGATGATGCCGTACGCACTGGCGACCGTCGTCGGCATGCTGTGCACCCCCGCGCTGGCGGCCCGGCTGGGCGACGCGCGCACCACGGCGGGCGGACTGGTGACGGCAGCACTGGGGTTCGCCTTGCTCACCCTGGTCAGGCCCGACTCCGGCCTGGAGGTGGGAGTGACGTCGGCGGTCCTGGTCGGCGTGGGCGCGAGCCCGCTGATGGTGCTCGTGACCACCCTGGTCATCGCCGAGGCACCGCCGGAGAAGAGCGGCGCCGCGTCCTCGCTCTCGGAGACCGGTCAGGAACTCGGCGCCGCGCTGGGCATCGCGACCCTCGGCGCTCTGAGCACCGCCGTGTACCGGCGGATGATCGACGGCAACGTCCCCGACGGCACACCGGAACGGGTGGCGGAGCGCGCGCGGGAGAACCTGCCCTCGGCCGCAGCCGCCGCCGAAGGGCTCCCGACGCGGGCCGCAGAGGAGCTGATGGCCTCCGCCCACGACTCCTTCACCGCCGGACTGACGATCGTCGGCTGCGTTGGCGCCGCTGTGATGCTCACGCTCGCCCTCCTCGCACGGCTCGTCCTGAGGCCGGGGACGCCGGGCGGGCCGGGCGGGCCGGAGCCGGGGAAGCGGACGCGCCGCACGACGCCCCGCGACATCCATTCCTGACCCCCGGCGTCCGGCCGTCGCCACAAAGCGAGGGCCGGACGCCGGAGCACCGAGAACGAGCGCACGGAGAACGCGCACCAGCGACCCGCGCCCAGAGAAGGCGTGGGTGAGAAGAGGAAGTGAGACGAGTGTCCAGCACCGAGAACCTGCGCGTCGCCGTGATCGTCGGAAGCACCCGCAACGACCGCTTCGGACCCACCCCAGCGAACTGGATCGCCGAACGGGCCCGGTCGCACGGCGGCTTCGACATCGAGTACGTCGACCTCCTGGAGGCCCGACTCCCGGACGTCCTCGCAGGGGACGACGAGCAGGTGCCGCTGCCCCCTCCCGTCGAAGCGCTCGGCGCTCGGCTGGCGGCAGCCGACGCGTTCATCGTCGTCACCCCCGTCTACAACCGCGGCTATCCGGCCTCGCTCAAGACCGCCGTCGACTGGTTCTTCGACCAGTGGAGCGCCAAGCCCGTCGGCTTCGTGTCGTACGGCGGAACGGGCGGCGGCCTGCACGCGGTGGAACAGCTGCGCCAGGTCTTCAACGAGGTCCACGCCGCGACCATCCGCAACACCATCAGCTTCGCCAACTTCTGGGACAAGTTCGACGACCGGGGCCGCCCCGTCGAGTACGAGGCCGCCCAGGCGGCGGCGAAGACCTTCCTGGACCAGCTGACCTGGTGGGCGCACGCCTTGCGGGAGGCCCGCAGCAAGCACCCGTACAAGACCTGAGCGCGGGCGAGGCGCCGAACCGACAGCCGGCGGCCTCGTGCCCGCGGAGTGCGAGCCGGTGAGAAGGACCCTTCGACCGGCGCTCCTTTGAGGTCCGGTGCTCGTCGCCAAGCGTCGGCAGGGAAGCTGATGTCAGGCTGCCTCGTATGTACGACTAGGCCGTGATGGATGCGGCCGTCCTGGCGGCCTGTTCGATCTTCGCGCGATGGGCGGCGCGGGCTTCTTCGTCGATCTGCCTCTCGTGTTCGGCGCGCAGCCCGGTTCGGCCGTCGAGGCCCTCGCGCAGGATGTCGGCGTGCCCGAGGTGCCGGACGGATTCGCCGAGGACGTGGACCATGACGGCGAACAGGTTCGTGTGGAGATACGGTTCGGGCCACCACGGCACGTGGCCGGGGGCGTCGAGGGGAAGCTCGTCGATCGTCGCGTCCGAGTGTTCCCAGGTGCGCCGGTAGAACCCGATGATCTGGTCGCGGGTCTCGTCCTCGGCCGCCCACTGATCGCTGCCGTCGTGGTCCTGCCATCGGCACAGTGGTTCCGGGGAGGGGCGGTCGAAGACCTCGCCGAAGTACCTGGCCTCGACGGTGGCCACGTGCTTGACCAGCCCGAGGAGGTTGGTCCCGGTCACTGTCAAAGGCCGGCGGACGTCGTACTCGGACAAGCCGTGGAGCTTCCAGAGCAGCGCATCGCGGTCCCGCCGCAATCTCCCGTGCAGGGTGTCCTTCGCGAGTGCATCGATCATGTGGCATGAGCCTTTCATGGATTGTTCGTGGTGTAACAAGATCCCGCACGTGGTCCGCGGCGGTTGGCAGAGCCGAGGCTGAGGACTTCCAACGTCATGGGCCATCGGGAATGACCGTCTGTCGGAGAGGGGTGGGGGCGGGGCGCGTGACGGCTCGCGGCTGACCCGACCCGAGGCGGTCACCGCGCAGGGGAACTACAGGCATGCTGTTCGGTGTCGTTCTCCGATCCCGTTGAGTGGTTCGGGGCGAGGGTCGGAGTGGTGGGCGGGTGCCAGGTGAGGATCCAGCCGGCGGTCAGCACTGCTGCGCCGCCTGCCAGGGCGATGGCGCCGCCTGTTCCGACGCCGGCGGCCACCGAGCCGAAGCAGGCCGGTCCGGCGCCCTGCAGCGTCATGCTGCCGGAGCCGAGCAGGCCGAAGGCTTGGCCCTGGCCTTCCTGCGGCAGCGCGTCAAGGAACGGCCGTTGCAGGCCGAGGCCGTAGGCGAATCCGAAGCCGCAGAGCAGCAACAGACAGGACGAGACGCCCACTCCGGGCTCGGCGGCGAAGCCGACCAACGGCAGTCCCATCAGCGCAATCAACGGGACCACCAGCCGCTCCCGGGTGGATGGTCGCAGCAGTCGGCCCACCAGCAGGTCACCGACGAGCATGCCGACCGGCAGACAGCCCATCAGCACCGCGTACCAGCCGGGCGCGAAGTGGCGCGCTCCCGCATAGGCGACGATCAATCCTTCCGCGCCCGCTACGAACGCGGGCGGTAGCCACTGGGCCAGCATCAGTCGTCGCACGGTTTGCCCGCGCAGCAGCAGGCCGACACCGTGCAGGCTGGCCCGGACGGCCCCGCCATCGCCCCGACCACTGCCGGGCTTGCCGTCGAACCCTCCCGGCAGCAGCCGGGGGAGCCGGATGCGGATGGCGAGCGCGCAGCCGAGGTAGAGGACGGCGCTCACCGTGAGCGCCCGGTGCGGGCCGAGCACCGCGACGACCGCACCTCCCAGCGCCAGACCGAACAACTGCGCGCCCGAGGCGGCGATGTTGTTCAGAGAACGGCCCAGCACATAGGCGTCGCCCTCCAACCACTGCGCGACCAGCCGGCTCGACGCGCCGCTGAACACCGGTGTGGCGAGGGCGACCAGCGCCACGACACCCAGGCTTGCCGCGATCGGCATCCGCACCAGGGTGAGCAGCAGTGCGGCGGTGCACTCCAAGGCGTAGCCGCCGGCGATGAGCGCACGGGGCGGCAGTCGGTCGGCCAGTGAGCCCAGCAGCAGCGAGCCGAACAACTGAGGGAGAAAGCCCATGCCGAAGGCCAGCGCGCTCAACAGCGCGGAGCCGGTGGCCGCGAAGACCAGAACCGAGAACGTGGTGATCCGCAGCGAGCCCGCAGTGATCGCGACGATGCGGGTCGAGAACAGCAGCCGGAATCGCGGCTCGGCCAGCACCTCCCGATAGGTGGCACGGTGGTTGCCCTGCGCGGGTTCGACGGTTGGGGTCATGACGGCCAGCCTCACCGTGCGCCCGCGCCACCCACCATTGATTCGTCGCTGGACGAATCGAAAGACACGTCCCGCGGTAGCATCGCAGGGTGCTCCGCTTCGAAGTCTCCGTCGAGGACCTGCTGCGCAGCCGCTTCGCACTGTCGCCCGCGCTGGACCTCTGCTTGCTGCTGCGCTCGCTCGCCGGCCAGGACCGGCCGCTGCCGAAAGCCTGGGCCGCCCGGCTCATGCCGGCCTTTGAACGGCTTCGCCGCGAGACCGAACTCGACGTCGCCCTCGCTGTGCAGGCCCCGCAAGCCGGACCGAACTTCGTCGCCCCGCCGCCGCGCGGCCTCAACCAGACCTGGGCGGACGACCTGGCCGTGATCCGGGCCACACCGCTGGAAGCGGCCCGCCATGAATTCGCCACCACCGCGACCGGACCAGCTGCCCGTGATCCCCGCGTACGCGCCGTGCTGGACTCCACGGACGCCGTCTCCAGGATCGCCGAGGCGATGGACCAGGCGTGGCACGAACTACTCGCCGCGGACTGGCCGCACCTGCGCGCGGTCTGTGAGCGCGATGTCGTGCACCGGGTGGGGGTGATCGGCGAACACGGCTGGGCCACGACCATCGAGAGCCTGCACCCGGGCATCGCCTGGCACGACGGCGGCATCGAGATCGACTTCTTCCGAGGCGGAACAATCCCCCTCACCGGCGACGGACTCCTGCTGATCCCTTCGGTCTTCGTCGGGCACATCGCCGCCCACCTGGAAGACCCCTGGCCGAGAACCTTGGTCTACCGTGCCCGCGGCACCGCCGCCCTGTGGGGCGAACAGGAAACCGCCACCCACCCGGACGCGCTGACCGCTCTGGTCGGCCGGGCCCGAGCCCGGCTGCTCTTGGCACTGGACGCCCCAGCCAGCACCAGCCACCTCGCCCGAAGCCTCGCCATGGCACCCGGCGCGGTGGGAGACCACCTCGCCATCCTGCGACGCGCCGGGCTGCTCGTCCGCGCCCGGTCCGGACGGTCGGTGCTCTACCGACGCACCCCGCTCGGCGAGGCACTGGTCGCCGGTGCGGACTGAGAACTCAGATCAACCCATGTCCGTTTCCGCCCGTTCTGCGGGGCAGCACCGCAAGCGCAGCCCGCGAGCGCGGGGCGGGGTCGGGCCGCGACGCCATGTCCTGCGTTTCCCGGTTCGAAGAGTGCAATTGCGGGACGAGGTGACGTGGCAGCCCGTCAGCCGAAGCATGCATGGCGAGCGACGGGCACTTGGGTAGGGAGAGTCATGGTGTTACGGGGATGGAAGACTGGGACCGTCGTTGCGGCCGGGCTGGGGATCGTTTCCACGCCGCTGATCCGGTTGCTGGATGGCCCCGGGGCAGGGCAGTTGGTCGGGGCTTCCGTCCAGGGCGCTGTCGCTGTCGCCGCTCTGGTCTGGTCGGTACTTCAGCCACCGTCCCCGGCCGGGCCCATGGACACAGTCAGCCGGAGTGGGACGGCCACGGGCGGCTCTGTCACGGGCATCAGAAGGCCGGGGGGCCGCGGGCGTGGCTCGGCCACCGTCGAGCGATCCGGACGAGCCAGGGGTCCGAACTCCGTCTCCGGCATCGACTACTCGAACTAGGCACGCTCATGGCGGAGGTACCGGAGCACACGAACGGTGGCGATGAGCTGGAGCCGTCGGTGACCGTGTCGGGCACCGGCGATGCCCATGCTGGCGGCGGCGAGACCGCTGTGACCGGGTACCGCGGCCCGGTCCCGGGAACAGCGGGCGAGCCCGCGGTTCCGTGTACGTGTCGGACACCGGTGACGCGATTGCCACCGGCGGGGGAACCGCTATCAGCGGCTACGTCCACCACTTGCACATCGAGACGCTGACCGTGCGGCCGTACGTACCGGGGGAGCACGGCCGCACGGTCGACACGTCACCGAGCCGTTCCCCGCACCCGGCGTCAGGTGCGGTTGTCGAGGTTGCGGCGTCGCTGGCCCGTGAAGTCCGACGCCGCTGGCAGCGCGAGGGGAACCACCGCCGCGTCCACGACCCGTTTCCGCTACCGGTGCGATACCAGCCGGCCCCGCCGACCTGATGGACCGGCCGGAGAACATCCAGCGCCTACAGCCAGGAGCCGAGCCTCGCGATCTGGACCTGAGCGGCGACCTGAGAGGTATCGTCGACACCTATCGGAAGGTCGAATCGCAGCGGCTGGTCATCCTCGGCCGGGCCGGCTCGGGCAAGTCGGTCCTGGCCATCACACTCGCCCTCGATCTCCTCGCGGTTCCCGAATCCGCGGTCCGCGTCCCGTCATCCTCAGCATCGGGTCCTGGGATCCGACCACCACCACTCCCCGGGACCTTCTGATCGACCGCCTCCTGCGGGACCACCCCCACTTGGCCCGCCGGAGTCCGGACGGCGCGACGCTGGCCGCCGCACTCGTGGACGCCGAGCTGATTCTTCCGGTCCTGGACGGCTTCGACGAACTTGGCCGAAGCCCTGCGCAGCCCGGCGTCGGACGCTCTCAACACCACATCCCTCCCACTGATCCTCACCAGCCGGCGGGAGGCGTACGCCCAGGCGAGAAGGGCACACGCCCTTGGTATGGGCGGCCTGCACCGATCTCACCGATCTCACCGTCGAAGATCTCGCGGCGTACCTTCCCCGGACCGAACGGATCGCAGCCTCCGGCGGGCGCGGTGACGTGCGCGTCTGGGACTCCTTTCTGGAGCGCCCGCGGGCACGGGACACACCGGCGAGCATGCGGCTCGGGCACGTCCTGGGCACCCCCCTGATGGTCGCTCTGGCGCGCACGATGTACGAAGTGCCCGGGAAGCACCCGCTGGAACTGTTCGACACCGCACGCCGGCTTTTCCCACCTCACGCCGGCAGCACTACTCCTTCAGGGAGCGTCGGCCTGGCTCCTCTCGGACTGGTCTTCAGCTTGACGGCCGGGCTCGCCTTCGGCCTTGTCGCAGCGTTCGAAGCACCCATGGACACCGCTGCCGCGGCAACGCCGATGCAACTGTTGTCCGCCAACCGCACTGCGGCGATCCGGAAACTCCTGGCAATCATTCCCGCCGTCACCATCGGATGTGCTCTCGCCGGCCGTCTCGCGGTCCGCCTGATTCCGAAGGTTCTGCCCTTGAACATGACCTGGACCTGGGAGCTGACCTTCTATCTGGGAATCATCGGCGGCCTGGGCGGCTCCACGGCGTACATCCTCGCGTTCACCGCGTGGGGGCAGTGGCTCACGCTGGCCCGCATCTGGCTGCCCCTGACGCGCCGACTGCCCTGGGGCATTGCCGCTTCCTGGAAGGCGCCTACCACCTCGGCGTACTGCGCCACACCGGCGCCGTCTACCAGTTCCGGCACAACCAGCTCCAGCGACACCTCACCCGCACCTACCTCAGCGCCGAACACGCAGCAGCGGCTGCTCGCCGCCCTGGGGGGCGCGGTGGGAGAATCCAAGCCGCCGATGTGCAGGGGCCACCCTGTTCTCCTCGGTGTCGAAGAGGGCCGCGCCACTGTGCGCAGCGACCTCGACCTTCCCACTCGGCACCGCTGAGCAGGCGAGTCTCCCCAGGGCTGAGCAGGCGGATCCCGCCCGACTGACTGCTGCCCACCCCTTCCGTGGATTGCCAGGGAGCCACCCCGTATAGCCTGGGGAAATGCTGACAGAAGTCACAGCGACCCGCTACGTCACGCCCCTGCGTGAGGGCGGTTCGCTCCCCGGGATCGTCGAGGCCGACGACCTCGGTACGTACGTCATGAAGTTCACCGGCGCCGGGCAGGGGCGCAAGACGCTCGTCGCCGAGGTCATCTGCGGGCGGCTCGGGCAGCGGCTCGGGCTGCGCGTGCCCGAGTTGGTGGCCATCGAGCTGGATCCGGTGATCGGGCTCGGGGAGCCGGACCAGGAGGTGCAGGAGCTGCTGAAGGCCAGCGGTGGGCTGAACCTGGGCATGGACTTCCTGCCGGGCTCCCTCGGCTTCGACCCGCTCGCGTACGAGGTCGACCCCGTGGAGGCGGGCCGCGTGGTCTGGTTCGACGCGCTGATCAACAACGTGGACCGGTCCTGGCGCAACCCGAACATGCTGGTGTGGCACGGCGAGCTGTGGCTGATCGACCACGGCGCCACCATGATCTGGCACCACAACTGGCCGGGGGCCGCCGCGTCCGCCGCCAAGGGGTACGACGCGTCCGACCACGCACTCGCGCCCTTCAAGCCGGACGTCGCCGCCGCGGCGGCCGAGCTGGCCCCGCTGGTCACCGAGGAACTGCTCGTCGAGGTCGCGGCCGAGGTGCCGGACGAGTGGCTGGTCGACGAGCCCGGGTTCGAGGACACGGACGGCGTACGGCGCGCCTACGTCGCGGCCCTGCTGCCGCGCGCCGCCACCATCCACGAACGGATCACGCTGAACGCCCCCTCCAGGCCGCGGCCCTCCCAAGCCCCCGGGTGGCTGACCGGTCGGCCCGCGACGCGAGGAGAAGGCGCATGAGCGAGCGGATGGTCTTCGAGTACGCGCTGCTGCGGGTCGTTCCGCGGGTCGAGCGCGGCGAGTGCTTCAACGCGGGCGTCGTCGTCTACTGCCGGGGCCGCTCCTTCATCGGCGCCCTGACCCATCTGGACGTCACCAAGCTGCGGGCGCTGGACCCGGCGGCGGACACCACCGGCGTACGGGCCGCGCTGCACGCCGTCGAAGGGGTCTGCCGCGGCGGCGACGACGCGGGACAGGCGTCGGGCGACGACGCCGGGCGGCGCTTCCGCTGGCTGGTGGCCCCCCGCTCCACGGTCGTGCAGCCCGGGCCCGTGCACACCGGGCTCACCGCCGATCCGCAGGCCGAGTTGGAACGGCTGGTCCACCTCCTGGTGCGGTGACGGCCCGCCGGCCCGGGAACGCTCCTCCCTCTGCCCGCGCCCCGGCGCACCCGAGAGGCCGTTGACACCGGGTGCCGGGGCTTCTAGCGTCACGTCTGCGAGCGGGTACTAAGCGGTCGCTCATCCACCTGGCGTACGGGCCGCGGCCAACGGCCGGGCACACCGAAGGGCTGAGGAGAAGCACATGTCCACCAACGAGCAGCGCGTCGCCGTCGTGACCGGCGCCGCGCGCGGCATCGGCGCGGCCACCGCGGTCCGACTGGCGGCCCAGGGCCGCGCCGTCGCCGTCCTCGACCTCGACGAGGCGGCCTGCAAGGACACCGTGGAGAAGATCAGTGCCGCCGGCGGCCGGGCGCTCGCCGTCGGCTGCGACGTCTCCGACGCGGACCAGGTGCAGGCTGCGGTCGCCCGGGTCGCCGACGAACTCGGCGCACCGACGGTCCTGGTGAACAACGCCGGCGTCCTGCGCGACAACCTGCTCTTCAAGATGAGCGAGTCGGACTGGGACACCGTGGTGAACGTCCACCTCCGCGGGGCGTTCCTGATGGCCAAGGCGTGCCAGAAGCACATGGTGGACGCCGGCTTCGGCCGGATCGTCTCGCTCTCCTCGTCCTCCGCGCTCGGCAACCGCGGCCAGGCCAACTACTCCGCCGTGAAGGCCGGCCTCCAGGGCTTCACCAAGACGCTCGCGATCGAGCTGGGCAAGTTCGGCATCACCGCGAACGCCGTCGCCCCCGGCTTCATCGCCACCGACATGACCGCCCAGACCGCCGCGCGCGTCGGCATGGGCTTCGAGGACTTCCAGGCGGCAGCCGCCACCCAGATCCCCGTCCAGCGCGTCGGCCGCCCCGAGGACGTCGCCCGGGCGATCGCCTTCTTCACGGACGACGACGCCGGCTTCGTCTCCGGCCAGGTGCTGTACGTGGCCGGCGGACCGCTCAACTGACCGGGAGGGGTGCGAGATGACGACGGACGTTCCCGACAGCGGCAAGGTCGCCCTGGTCACCGGCGCCAGCCGAGGCATCGGATACGCAGTCGCGAAGGCCCTGGTCGACCGGGGCGACCGGGTCTGCATCACCGGGCGGGGCGAGGACGCCCTGCGCGAAGCGGTCGACCGGTTGGGCGCGGACCGCGCCATCGCCGTCCCCGGCAAGGCGCACGACGAGGCCCACCAGGCAGCCGCGGTGGAGCGCACGATGGAGGCGTTCGGCCGGGTGGACTTCCTGGTCAACAACGCCGGCACCAACCCCGTGTACGGGCCGATCGCCGAGCTGGACCTGGGCGTGGCGCGCAAGGTGTACGAGACGAACGTGATCTCGGCCCTCGGCTTCGCGCAGCAGACCTACCGCGCCTGGCAGCGCGAACACGGCGGTGCGATCGTGAACATCGCGTCCGTCGCCGGCCTCGCCCCCTCGCCGTTCATCGGCGCGTACGGCATGAGCAAGGCCGCGATGGTCAATCTGACCCTGCAACTGGCGCACGAGTTCGCCCCCGGGGTGCGGGTCAACGCGATCGCACCCGCGGTGGTCAAGACCAAGTTCGCCGAGGCCCTCTACGAAGGGCGCGAGGCGGAGGCCGCCGCGACGTACCCGCTGGGGCGGCTGGGGGTGCCGGACGACATCGGCGGTGCGGCGGCCTTCCTCACCTCCGACCAGGCCGCCTGGATCACCGGGCAGACCCTGGTGATGGACGGCGGAATCTTCCTCAACGTCCACGTGAGTTGAGCCCGAAACCCCAGGTCGGCCGAGTGAAGTGCACCATTTCGCGCACTTCGCGAAGTTCCGGCCCAAGTGCCCCGCCGACACCATAGGTTGACCCGGCGGGGTGCTGCGGTATGGTCGGCCGATCCAGGCTGAACGAGGAGCGTGCGCACGTGTTCTATCGGACCTGTCTGCGGGGCGTTGCGGCCCTCGCGTCGATGTCGCTGCTGGCGGGATGCGGGCTGTTCTCCGACGCCGAGACGAGCGGTGACCAGAAGATCTCCGTCGGCACGATCAGCGAACCCTCCTCGCTCGACCCCGCCGCCGCTTGGGACGGCTCGTGGGAGCTGTATCGGAACGTCTTCCAGACCCTGCTGAGCTTCCCGGCCGGCAGCACCACCCCCCAGCCGGACGCCGCCACCTGCACCTTCACCGACGCCGCCAACCGGCTGTACCAGTGCGAGCTGCGCAAGGGGATGACCTTCTCCAACGGCGCGAAGCTCGACGCCGCGGCCGTCAAGCACTCCATCGACCGCATCCGCACCATCGCGGCGCCGAACGGCCCCAAGGCCATGCTCGGCTCGCTGGACTCCGTGGAGACCGTCGGCGACCGGGTCGTACGGTTCCGGCTGAACGCGCCCGACACGACCTTCCCCTACATCCTGGCGACGCCCGCGATGTCGCTGGTGCCGCCCGGCGAGTACCCCGCCGACAAGCTCCGCCAGGACGACAAGGTGATCGGATCGGGTCCGTACGTGCTCAAGAACTACGTGCGCAAGGACCGCGCCCAACTGGAGACCAACGGGTCGTACAAGGGGTTCGCTCAGCGCAGGAACGATTCGGTGAGCATCCGCTACTACCAGGACTCCGCGCTGATGATGCGCGCGTTCAAGGAGAAGAAGATCGACGCGGTCTACCGCGGCATGACCGCGGACGACGTGATCGAGCTCCAGAAGGGACGCCCCGAGAACAAGCACCTGAAGCTGGTGGAGACCGTCGGCGCCGACATCCGCTACCTGGTCTTCAACCCCAAGGACCCCACGGCCAACAAGCTGCCCGTGCGCCGTGCGATAGCCCAGGTCATCGACCGGGGAATGCTCGTCAACAAGGTCTACAAGGGGACGGCCGAGCCCCTGTACTCGATGGTCCCCCGGGGCATCGCGGGCCACACCACGAAGTTCTTCGACCGCTTCGGCGACCCCAGCGTGTCCAAGGCACGGCAGATCCTGGAGAAGGCGGGCATCGACGAGCCCGTGGAACTCCAGCTCACCTACACCACGGACCGCTACGGCTCCTCGACCGCCGCCGAGTTCGCGGAGATCAAGCGGCAGCTCGATGCGTCCGGACTTTTCAAGATCACTATACAGGGCAAGCGGTGGACGGACTTCCAGAAGGAGTACACCGCCGGTCAGTACCCGGTCTTCGGGCGCGGCTGGTTCCCCGACTTCCCCGACCCGGACAACTTCATCGCGCCCTTCGTGGGGGCGAACAACGCGCTCAACACCCCGTACGAGAGCCCGGAGATCACCGGGAAGCTGCTGCCCGAGTCCCGGCGCGAGAGCGACCGCGGCGCGGTGCTCAAGTACTTCGACGAGGCGCAGCAGATCCTGGTCGACGACGTGCGGCTGTTGCCGCTGTGGCAGGGCAAGCTGTACGTGGCGGTCACGGAGGAGATCGGCGGCGGGGAGCAGGCGCTCGACCCGCAGACGGTGATGCAGATGTGGGAGCTGTACCGCAAGGGCAGCTGGTGACCGGCGCGATCCCGGCCTGACGCAGCCGACCGGCCTCGGGAAAGCGCTGTGACCGGCCCGTTTTCCGGGAGCCGGCCCCGTTGTCAGTGGCTCCGGGTAGGTTCTGTGCTCGGTAACGCATCGCATTCCGGAGGTTCTTGACGTGACCGACACCGACATGCTGCCCGAGTCCTGGCGCGGCGTCCTCGGCGAAGAGCTGGCCAAGCCCTATTTCAAGGAGCTGACCGAGTTCGTCGAGGAGGAGCGCGCGAAGGGGCCGGTCTACCCGCCGCGCGAAGAGGTCTTCGCCGCCCTGGATGCCACTCCGTACGACCGGGTCAAGGTCCTCATCCTGGGCCAGGACCCGTACCACGGCGAGGGCCAGGGGCATGGCCTGTGCTTCTCGGTGCGGCCGGGCGTCAAGACCCCGCCCTCCCTGCGGAACATCTACAAGGAGATGCAGGCCGAGCTGGGCCTGCCCGTCCCGGACAACGGCTATCTGATGCCCTGGGCCGAGCAGGGCGTCCTGCTGCTGAACGCGGTGCTGACGGTGCGGGCCGGGGAGGCCAATTCGCACAAGAACAAGGGCTGGGAGAAGGTGACGGACGCCGTGATCCGCGCCGTCGCCGACCGCCCGGACCCGGCCGTCTTCGTCCTGTGGGGCAATTACGCGCAGAAGAAGGCGCCCCTCATCGACGAGAGCCGGCACGTGATCGTGAAGGGTGCCCACCCCTCACCGCTGTCGGCGAAGAAGTTCTTCGGCTCGCACCCCTTCACCCAGATCAACGAAGCCGTCGCGGCGCAGGGGCACGAGCCGATCGACTGGCGGATCCCCCACCTGGGCTGAGGCCCCGGGCCCGAGTCGCCGGGCGCCCGCACGTCGGGTGCCCGTGGGCTCGGGCGCCCGGCTGACGGGCTCGGGTCACCGCCCGAGCCTGTCCGGGTTTCGCCGGTGCGGCCGTTAGCGTCGGTCGCAGCGGCACGCCGGGCCCCCGCCCGGCGCCGCACGGAAGCGGGAGGCCCAGGTGGCACAGCAGCGGACGTCCGACGACGCCGTGATGACCCGGATCGGGCAGGCGGCGATGCTGCTGCACGGTGGTGACCGCGAAGAGGCGCGGAACCGGTTCGGCGCACTCTGGTCGGAGATCGGGGAGACGGGGGACCCGCTCCAGCGGTGCACCCTCGCGCACTATCTGGCCGATGCCCAGGACGACCCCGGCGACGAACTCGCCTGGGACCTGCGGGCGCTCGCGGCGGCGGACGCGCTGGCGCAGGAGCGCCCGGTGGACCGGGAGGCCGAGCTCGCGCTGGCGGCGCTCTATCCGGCGCTCCACCTCGATCTCGCCGCGGACTACGTGCAGCTCCAGGACCTGAGCGCGGCCCGGCTCCACCTGGCCCGGGCGCGCGGGGCGAGCGGAGCCCTCCGCGACGACGGGTACGGGCGCGGGGTGCGGGCCGCGATCGCGCGCGTGGCGCGCCGACTGGACGGGGAGTGACCCCGGGCGGACGTGACCCCCGGGCCGGACCCGCGCCGATGCGTTCGTGCGCCCGGCCCTCAGGGGCGGTACGCGTCCCGACACATGCCCGCCTGCGGGCTGTCCCGGTTCCAGCCCCCGTAGGACTCCGCGATGCCGCAGACGTCCGGGACGGGTGCGGCCGGCGCGGGTGCCGCCGGGCGCGCCGGCGGGGGCGTCTGCTTCCGGCTGCGTTCCGTGTCGGCCGTCCGCTGCCGCGGCGGCTGCGGAGCACGCTTGGCCGACGCGTCCGCGGGCCGCGGCCGGGCGGAGTCCGTCGGCTCCGCGGGCGAGCCCAGCGCCTCACGCGCCGGACCCTGAGCGATCTGCGGCCCGGTGGCCGGGGGCGTGCTCTGCGGGCTGCTGTGCGGGGCCGGCGCGGGCGGTCGGCGCGGCTCCACGGCCACACAGCCGGTCATCGTGAGACCCAGCGCGGCGCTCGCCGCCGTCGTCAGGGTCAACAGGGTCGTTCTTGAGGCGGCCCGGCCGGCGCGGGCGCTCGTCGTTCGCTGCACTTGCGCAACTCTGCTGTGTTGCGGGGCCGTTCGCGATGGGACGGGCCGACATTGGCCCACACGGGTGACTGCAGATCAGCCTCCAGGGGAGCGGTGGGCCGTCCCGTGCAGCCGCTGGGCCGGGGAACGATCTTCGCGGACCCGTTCCCGCCGCACCGTCGCACATATGTGGCGACAGCTCACCACCCTGATCAAACCGCGCGCGATCACGCATCGAATTCCATGGAACGTGCTGACGGGACAATCACCGTGTGGTAGGCAAGCGAAATGTCTTCGCAGCGCACTTTCCGCTTCGGTGTCAACATGTTCGTTCCCGGTTCGCGACGCGAGTGGAGCGCGAAGTGTCGCAGAGCTGAGGAACTCGGCTTCGACGTCGTCGGAGTGGCCGATCACCTGGAGTTCTCCGCGCCGTTTCCCGCGCTGGTGCTCGCGGCCGAGATGACCGAACGGGTACGGCTGACCACCTTTGTGTTGAACACCCCCTTCTACAACCCCGCCCTTCTCGCACGTGACGTGGCGAGCACCGACCAATTCGCCGACGGACGTCTGGAACTCGGGCTCGGCGCGGGCTATGTGAAGGCCGAGTTCGACACCGCGGAGATGCCGTTCCCCAGTGGTGGAAAGCGGGTCGAGCAGCTGGAGCGGACCGTCACCACGCTGCGCCGGCTGTTCGCGGACACGACGTACCTGCCGCGTCCCGCCCAACCGTCCGGGCCGCCCCTGCTGATCGGGGGCTGGGGCGACCGGCTGCTGCGGCTGGCCGCAGAGCACGCCGACATCATCGCCCTGACCGGGGGCTGGGCCAACGCCACCGGCGACGTCCTCCATCTCGCCGGGACCGCCCAGATGGACGAACGCATCGCCTACCTCCGCGGCCTCCTCGGCGACCGCGCCGACGCCGTGGAACTGAACATCATGGTGCAGCAGGTGATTCCGCCCGCCGAACGCGCCGCGGTGCCCGACAGGTTCGATTCGCTGCTGCCGCCCGACGCCACGGACCGGCCCGAGGACCTGCCGGGCTTCTTGATCGGAACCCCGGCGGAGATGGCGCAGCAAATCAAGGAACGCCGCGAACGCTACGGCTTCACCTATTTCACGGTCATGGAACACGACATGGAGAACTTCGCTCCGGTCCTCGCCGAACTGCGCTGAACTGCACACGTCGCCACGACGCCGCCGAGGCGGTGGCTGTGGCCGAAAGGGGTGACCCGATCCGTATCGGCGCTGGAACGCATCGTGAAGCGGTGAACGGGAAGGTCCCGCACGCCGACCCGAGCACCCGCGCGACCGTCGCGGAGGGGCTCGCGGCCCACGGCGCGGTGCAGGCAGTGGTGTCCTCGCCGCTGCGCCGGGCCGGACCGGGGAGCCGTTCACCGCGGTTGAGCCAGTCGACGTTCCGGGGGTCGATCAGGTGCCCGGAGCGGTGCCGAGCATGCCGCGCAGCACCTCCCGGAAGCCGGTGCGCACGTCCTGAAGGCTCGGCACGGCCGAGTGGTACGCCCCGGCGGTGCAGGTGAACATCAGGCCGTCGGCCCAGGCGATCAGCGAGAGGGCGTGGCGCTCGGGTGCGGCGGAGCCGGCGCCGGCCATCATCGCGATCAGCGGGGTCCGCATGCCCTCGCCCGCCGCGTCGAAGATCGTGCGCAACTCCGGTCGGCGGGTGGCCTCCAGTGCCAACTCGTAGCGGGCCAGGACCAGCGGTCGGTGCTGGGTCAGCAGACGGTGCAAGGCCAGGGCCAGGGCGTCGGTGAACTCCTCGACGTCGCTGCCGGGGGGCGGGAGTTCATCCAGCCCCAGCACCTTCGCCTCCCGCTCCGCCAGCCGGCTGACCGTCGCTTCCAGCAGTGCCTGCCGGGTGCGGGCGCCGTTGGACGTCGAGCCCTGGGGGAGTCCGGCGGCCTCGTCCACCGCACGGTGGGTCAGGCCGCGCATCCCGCGTTCGGCCAGCAGCCGCAGCGCCGTGTCGGCGATCAGCGCGGCACGTGAGCCCGTCGGTGCACCGCTCCGTGCCGCGGGCGCTCCGCCGGCCGCAGCGCGAAGCGGTGCACCGGAGTTCGGGGGTCGGCTCATGCCCCCAACCTACCCCCCTCACTACAGGTGTAGTAACGTCAGAGCGCCCACTACACCTGTAGTAAGGATGTGAGGAGCCCCATGTCCCAGCCCCGCGCCGTGGTCATCGGCAGCGGCATCGGAGGTCTCACCGCTGCCGTCGCCCTCCACCAGAGCGGTTGGCACGTCACCGTCCTGGAACGCGCGCCCTCCCTGGACCCCGTGGGCGCCGGCATCGGCCTCGCGGCCAACGCCCAACGGGCCCTGGACGTCATCGGCGTCGGCGACGACATCCGCCGACTCTCCACCTGGCAGGGCACCGGCGGGCTGCGCACCCCGAGCGGACGGTGGCTCAACCGGCTGGACAGCGCGGCGGTGGCCCGGCGCTTCGGCGGCCCCATGGTCCCGCTGCACCGCTCCACCCTCATCGACCGCATCGCCTCCCGGCTGCCCACCACCGCCCTGCACACCAACAGGCCCGCACGCGTCAGCGACCCGGGAGCGCCCGGTGGCCGACCCGCCGTCGTCACCACCGACGACGGCGAGTTGACGGCGGACCTCGTCGTCGCCGCCGACGGCATCCACTCCGCCGTACGCGGCGTGCTCTTCCCCGACCACCCCGGCCCGCGCTACACCGGCTTCACCACCTGGCGCATCATCGTGCCCGGCCCGGAGCCCGTCATCCAGCCCCACGAGACCTGGGGAGCCGGCCAGATCTGGGGCAGCCAACCCCTCAAGGACGGCCGGGTCTACGCGTACGGCGCCGCCACCGCGCCCGAGGGCGAGCGCCTCAAGGACGAACGGGCCGAGCTGCTGCGCCGCTTCGGGGACTGGCACGACCCCGTGCCCGCCCTCATCGCCGCCGCAACCCCGGACGGGGTGCTCCGCCACGACGTGCACCACCTCATCGACCCGCTGCCCGCCTTCCACCGCGGGCGCACCGCCCTGGTCGGCGACGCGGCTCACGCCATGGCCCCCTCCCTGGGCCAGGGCGGCAACCAGGCCGTCGAAGACGGCGTGGTCCTCGCCCACCACTGCGCCCCGGGCGCCGACGTCGGAGCCGCACTGGCCGCGTACAGCGCCGAACGGCTGCCCCGTACCTCGGCCATCGTCCGCAAGGCCGCACGCGTCTTCCGCATCCAGGAACTCTCCAGCGTCCCCGCCGTCCGACTGCGGGAGGGCGTCCTGGCGCTCGCCGGCCGGCTCGGACCTGGGGCCGTCGTACGCGCCTTCGACGGGATCGCCGACTGGCGGCCACCCCAGCAGACGTATGCTGGCCGGGCCCAGAACGGGTGAATGACGAGCGCGCCCAGGAGGCTTCGTGAAGGTCGGCTGCATCGGTCTCGGAGACATCGCACAGAAGGCGTACCTGCCCGTGCTGGGCGCCGTGCCCGGAATCGAGCTCCACCTCCAGACCCGCACGCCGGCCACCCTCGCCCGGGTCGGCGACGCCCACCGCGTCCCCGACGCCCACCGGCACACCACCCTGGAAGCCCTGCTCGACCAGGACCTGGACGCGGCCTTCGTGCACGCGCCGACCGCCACGCACCCCGGGATCGTCGAGGCGCTGCTGAGGGCCGGCGTCCCCACGTACTGCGACAAGCCGCTCGCGTACGAACTCGCCGACGCACAGCGCCTGGTGGCCCTCGCCGAGTCCAGCGGCACCAGCCTCACGGTCGGCTTCAACCGCCGTCTGGCACCCGGCTACGCCCAGTGCGTCGAGCACCCGCGCGAGCTGATCCTGATGCAGAAGAACCGGGTCGGCCTGCCCGAGGACCCCCGCACCTTCGTCTTCGACGACTTCATCCACGTCGTCGACACCCTCCGCTTCCTCGTCCCCGGCACCGTCACGCACACCGACGTCCGGGCCCGGATCGTCGACGGCCTGATGCACCACGTCCTGCTCCAGCTCTCCGGCGACGGATTCACCGCCGTCGGGGCGATGAACCACCTCAGCGGCTCCACGGAGGAGATCCTGGAGGTCTCGGGGCAGGACACCAAGCGCGAGGTGCGCAACCTCGCGGAGGTCGTGGACCACAAGGGGCAGCCGAGCGTGCGCCGTCGCGGCGACTGGGTGCCGGTGGCCCGGCAGCGCGGCATCGAGCAGGCGACGCTGGGCTTCCTCGACGCGGTGCGCGCCGGCAAGGTGCTCAGCGCCCGGGACGCGCTGCGGACCCACGAACTGTGCGAACAGGTCGTCGTCAGCGCCCTCGACCAGGCCCGCTGAACCGCCGGACGCCGACGACGGCGCCCAGGCCGCAGAGGGCACCGAGGGCGCCGTACACCGCCCAGTCGCCGTACCGCACGAAGGGCGTCGTGCCCCGCGCCACCGGGACGTCGTACACCTCCGCCGTGCTGCCGTGCACCGGCAGCCGGCGCCCGACGGGGGCGCCGTCCGGTGCGTACACCGCGCTGATGCCGGTCAGCGTGGCGTGCACCATCGAACGCCCCGTCTCCGCCGCCCGCAGCGCCCCCAGCGAGGCGTGCTGCGCGGGTGCCCAACTGTCCTGGAACGTCGACGTCGACGACTGCGCCACCAGGACCTGGGCGCCGTCCCCGACCAGGTTCCGGCTCATGTCGGGGAAGGCGGTCTCGAAGCAGATCAACGGGCCGACGCGCGGGCCGCCGCCCGGCAGGTCCATCACCACCTGGTGCGTACCGCGCAGCCGGTTCTCCCGCGCCGCCCGCCCGACCGACGTCACCCAGCCGAGGACCGGGCGCAGCGGCACGTACTCCCCGAAGGGCACCAGCCGCATCTTGTCGTAGCGCTGCCCCGTCAGCCCCTGCGGCCCCATCAGCACCGAGCTCTTGTAGATGCCGCCGCCGCTCCCGGCCGCGCCGGTGCGCCGGGCGTCCACGTTGACGAGCAGGTCGGCGCCGACGTCGTGGGAGAGCGCCGCGAGGTCCGCCGTCAGCCCGGGGAGCGCGTACAGGTCCTCGCCCACGCTGCTCTCGCCCCACACCACCAGGTCGAGCCGCTGCCCGGCGAGCGCACGCGTCAGCTCCTCCTCCCGCGCAAGCCGCCGGTCCGGTCCGGGGATCACCCCGGGCTGGACGACCGCGATCCGTGCGTGCCCGGTCGTCTGCGGACGGGGCGCCCACGCGGACACCGCGCCGGTGACCAGCGCACAGAGCACCACGGCGGCGACGCCCGCGAGCCGGGCCCGCGGAACCGCGATCACCACGGCGATCGCGGTGTTCACCGCCACCACCAGCAGACTCACCAGCCACACGCCGCCCACGGACGCCAACCGCAGTGCGGGCGGCACCTGCCACTGGCTGGCGCCCATCAGCCCCCACGGCCCGCCGAGCCCCTGCCACGAGCGGACCAGTTCGATCATCAGCCAGCCCGACGGGACCACCGCGACCGCCGCCGCGGCCAGCGCCATCGACGGCGTCCCGCCGAGCACCGCGCGCACCAGCCACCCCCAGGGCGCCCACAGCAGCCCGAGCAGCGCGGCCAGCAGCACGATGAAGACGTGCAGGTTCGGCACCAGCCAGCTGTGCACGGCGAGCAGGAAGCCGGCGCCGCCGAGCCAGCCCTCGAAGGCGGCCCGACGGCCCGTGGGCGCCGTGCGCAGCAACAAGAGCCACGGCACCAGAGCCACGTACGCGAACCACCACAGCGCGGGCGCGGGGAAGGAGAGCACCGGCAGCCCGCCCGCGAGGACCGCGGCAACGGCCCTCTTGCGCGTGGCCGGCATCCGCATGCGGCGACTCCTCGGCACTGTCCACGACGGCACGGCCCACGACCGCACGGCCCACGACGTGCGCGAAGACGGCGCGCCTTCGCGCAAAGGCGAGGGGTACGCCCCGCGGGGCGCCCCTCCTCAGTGTGTGCACGGGCCGGGGGCGGGACAAACGCCCGCCGTCGTGCGACGCCCGCCCGGCGTCAGGTGCTCCGGGCGCTGGAGGTGCGCCGCCAGCGCTCCTCCACCACCACGCCGCTCAGCCGCCATCCGTCGTCCGTACGGGTGAGGGAGAACCGGTACCGCCCGCCGCCGACGAGGTCCTCGCCGGACTCGAACCGCATCGGGTTCACGTAGTCGGCCTGCACCTCGGCGCGGTCGCCCGGATAGCCCCCGAGGTCCTGGATGGTCACGCGGCGGTTGACGACGAGGTGCTGGCGCACCGGGAAGAGCCGCATCGACTCCGCCAGCCACTCGGCCACCTCCGCCACCGGGCCCTCGATGCCTCCCGGGCTGCGGTAGTCCACCCGTGCGTCATCGGTGAACAGGGCCCGGAAGGCGCTCCAGTCGCCGTCGTCCACGGCCACCGCGTACCCCGTGACCAGGTCGTCGATGGCCAGTCGGTCCATCACGGTCGAAAGATCCACGCGCTGCGTCATCGGCTCAGTGTCGGACAGGTGCCGCCCGTGGCCAAGACTCGTGCAGGCCAGTCAGCGCGCGCCGGCACGCGAACGGCGGACGCGGGCGGGGCCGGCCGTGGCGCGCAGCACCACGAACTTCGGGTTGCTCGCCACCACCTCGCAGTCGCCGAAGAGCCGCTGCAGCCGCACGTGGTAGCCCAGATGGCGGTTGCCGACGACCCACAGTTCGCCGCCGGGCCGCAGCGCGCGGCGGGCGTCGGAGAACATCCTGCGCGCGGTGGAGTCGGTGGTCGCCCGGTGCGAGTGGAACGGCGGATTGGCCAGCACCAGGTCGACCGAGGCGTCCGACAGCTCCGCCAGGCAGTCGCCGACCAGGAAGCGGGCTGCGCCGCCCGGGCCGACGTTCGCGCGGTACGTGGCCTCGGCGGACGCCACCGCGGAGAACGACTCGTCGGCGAAGGTGACCGTGGCGTCCGGGTTGGCCAGCGCGGCGGCCGTGCCGACGACGCCGTTGCCGCACCCCAGGTCGACCACGTCCAGCGGGCCCTGCCGCTCGGGCAGGTGGGCGAGGAAGAGCCGGGTGCCGATGTCGAGCCGGTCCGCGCAGAAGACGCCGCCGTGGTTGGTCACCGTACGGCCCGCCATCGGCCCGATGCCGTCGGGCAGCGCGTACCGCAGGGGCCAGGGGTCCGACGGCCGCGGGAGCGACGGATCGGGGGCGGCGAAGACCAGCCGGGCCTTGCGCACCGCGAGCGAGGTGCGGGTCGGACCGACGAGCTGTTCGAAGAGCCGCAGCGTGGAGGTGTGGATCTCGCTGACCATGCCGGTGCCGACGACGACCGTGTCCCGGTGCAGGGCGGGGGCGAGCCGGTGGAGCTGGTCCTCCAGCAGCGCCAGGCTCTTGGGCACCCGTACCACCAGCACGTCGATCCGCTGCGGCGGCTCGTCACGGGTGGTGAGCAGGTCCACGGCGTCCGGCGCCACGTCGTTGCGGGCGAGGTTCGCGCGGGTGGCCCGCTGGCCCAGGTAGGAGTCCGTGATCTGTACGGGCGCGGCGCCGCGGGCGGCGAGGGCCACGGTGAGCGCGCCCCACCGGTCGCCGAGCACGGTCACCGCTCCGGTCAGGTCCGTGCCCTGCTCGTCCAGGTGCCGCAGCAGGTACGCGTCGGCGGCGTCCCAGGCACGGAGCTGGTCGCGGGGGTCCTCGGGGAAACGGGCGAGCGCGAAGTCGCCCCAGGGCGTGGCCAAAGACGTGGTCAGACGGTTCATCGTGCAGTCAGGCTAGCCGAGCCCGAACGCGGTCCCGGTCCGTCCCGTCCGGTTGGGCCGGGGGAGTGACGGCGGGGCGCTCGGGTCGGGCCGAGCGGATCAGGCCGCGCGCTCGATGTGCTCCAGCGCGGTCGCCCACTTCAGCACCAGCGCCTCGTACTCCCCGCGCTTCTCCTCCGGCAGCCGCCCGTCGGCCCACAGCTCGCGGATGCGTGCGTTCAGTTCGGCGGCGGACGGGGAGGACGACGAGGCAGCGGTGGCCTCGGACTCGCTCGGGAGGGTGGACATGGCTTCAGGTTACGGCCTCGTGCCGGGAGGGAAACCCGGGCGACGGCGCCCGCGGACCGCCGCCGGAGCCCGGAAAGGAGCCTGCTGCACCCCGTTCAGCCAGGATAAAAGGGTTCGATGCCGGACATAGGGGTGCGAGGTTGCCCGGTTGGCGACGAACCGCATGAAGCGCTGGGTGGTGACGAAGCTCATGTCGTACGACGCGTCGCACGGGGTAAGGGAGGCGGCACCTTCCGTACGGGTGGGTGCCGCGCCGAACCGCCCCGGCGGCTGCCTCAGCCGCCCGACTCGCCCGCGTGCGGGCTGAGCACGCCCGCCCCGACCAGGGCGAAGATCAAGATGCCGAGCAGGATGCGGTAGATCACGAACGGCATGAAGCTCTTCGTGGTGATGAACTTCATGAACCACGCAATAACCGCATACCCGACAAAAAAGGCAATCAGCGTCGCGAAGACCGTCGGCCCCCACGACACGTGCCCCTCCCCGGCGTCCTTGAGTTCGTACGCCCCGGAGGCGAGCACCGCGGGGATCGCCAGCAGGAACGAATAGCGGGCCGCGGCCTCCCGGGTGTAGCCCATCAGCAGACCGCCGCTGATCGTGGCGCCCGAGCGGGAGACGCCCGGGATCAGGGCCATCGCCTGGCAGAAGCCGTAGATCAGGCCGTCCCTGACGGTCAGTTCCTTGAGGGTCTTGCGCTGCTTGACCGCGCGGTGCCGGCCGCCGGCCTCGTCGCGGGCGGCGAGGCGGTCCGCGACGCCGAGCACGATGCCCATGACGATCAGCGTGGTCGCGATCAGCCGCAGATCGCGGAACGGGCCCTCGATCTGGTCCTTCAGCGTGATCCCGAGGACGCCGATGGGGATGGAGCCGATGATGACCAGCCACCCCATCTGTGCGTCGTGGTCACCGCGCATCGACTTGTCCGTGAGCGAGCGGAACCACGCCGAGACGATCCTGGCGATGTCCTTGCGGAAGTAGATCAGCACGGCGGTCTCGGTGCCGATCTGGGTGATGGCGGTGAACGCCGCCCCCGGATCGTGCCAGCCGGCGAATGCGGCAGTCAGTCGAAGGTGCGCACTCGACGAGATGGGCAGGAATTCGGTGAGCCCCTGGACGAGTCCGAGGATGAATGCTTCGAACCAAGACATGAAGAACTACGCCACCCAAGAAGCGAAGAAATGATCGCGGTCTGACGGCGCGAAGCGTAGCGTCCCAAAGTGATGCGCACGTGCGTGCCCCCGAAGGGGTGAACGAGTGGTTAATTCCGGCCCAACCTGTGGCGCTTGCGCCAGGCGACCACCGCGGCTATCAGCCCCGTCACCACGATGAATCCGGTCGAGATCACAAAGGCCGGAGAAGTCGGCGACCCCGCCCGACTGCCCGCGATCACATACGCGGCGGTGTTGGGAATCGAACCGATGGCCGTAGCCAGCAAGAAAGGCGCATAACCCATCCGGGAGACCGCGGCGCAGTAGTTCGCCGCGGCGAACGGAATACCGGGAAAGAGCCGCACCGCGAGCATCGAGTGGAAGCCGTGCGCGCTGAGTTGGTGGTCGGCCGCCTTCAACCATCGCCCCCGCAGCAGCGGACGCAGCGCGTCCTGCCCCAGCAGCCGGCCGAGGGCGAACGCCAGGCCCGCTCCGAGCACCGTGCCCGCCACCGCAGACACCAGCCCGGCCTGGGAGCCGAAGAGCGCACCCGCCGCGAGGTTCAGCAGCGGACGCGGCACGAAGGCCGCGGTGCACGCCCCGTACGCCACGGCGAACAGCACGACCGCCGCCACCCCGCCCAACTGCACCGGCGGCCAGCCCTCGGAGAGCAGCCGCTGCGGCTCGTACGCCAGCACCAGCGCACCGGCCGTCGCGAGCACCAGCGCCAGCAGTGACAGCCGTGACCAAGGGGAGAGCAACACCCGGGCGCAGCGGACGGCGAGACCGGGGGAGGGCGCGGGAGCGGGCGCGGGCTCGAACATCCGGGGAGAGTAACCGACGGGGGTCGGTGATCGCCGTAACCGGGGCCTCACTCCCCATGGTCCGCACCGCGGCGCACCGCGGTCGGAGCCGGGCCGCCCGGTGCCGCGGGCCCGGCAGCGCCCGAAAACCAGTCGACGCGCACCCCCGTCGGCGGCCATGATCGTCGCATGTTCCGGCACGCCTCCACCGCAGAAAGCGCCGCACTCGCGGCGCTGCTGGGGGCTGCCGTCCTGCTCGTCGTCGGCGGCGCCCGAGGTTGACCCTTCCCGGATCGTCCGGCGGGACCCCACAGGGGGAGGGTCGGCACCATCCAGGGGTCCTCACCACGCCACGAGCTTCGAGGACGAACACCGATGAAGAACACGAACACCGCCCCCAAGACGCCGTACGCGCGCACCAAGCCGCACCTCAACATCGGCACCATGGGCCACGTCGACCACGGCAAGACCACCCTGACCGCCGCCATCACCAAGGTGCTCAGCGACCGCGGCACCGGCGCCTTCGTGCCGTTCGACCGGATCGACCGGGCGCCCGAGGAGGCGCGCCGCGGCATCACCATCAACATCGCGCACGTCGAGTACGAGACCGACACCCGGCACTACGCGCACGTCGACATGCCCGGCCACGCCGACTACGTCAAGAACATGGTCACCGGCGCGGCCCAACTCGACGGGGCGATCCTCGTCGTGTCCGCGCTGGACGGCGTCATGCCGCAGACCGCCGAGCACGTGCTGCTCGCCCGGCAGGTCGGTGTGGACCACGTCGTCGTCGCGCTGAGCTACGCGGACGTGGCGGACGACGAGCTGAGCGACCTGGTGGAGCTGGAGGTGCGCGAGTTGCTGACCCAACACGGGTACGGCGGGGACGCCGCCCCGGTCGTCCGGGTCTCCGGGCTGGGGGCGCTGCGCGGCGAGCCGCGGTGGACCGCGTCCGTCGAGGCGCTGCTGGACGCGGTGGACACCTACGTCCCCGTCCCCGTGCGGTACACCGGCGCGCCGTTCCTGCTGTCGGTGGAGAACGTGCTGACCATCACGGGCCGCGGCACGGTCGTCACCGGCGCGATCGAGCGCGGCACGGTCCGCGTCGGCGACCGGGTGCAGGTGCTCGGCGCCGACGTCGAGACGGTCGTCACGGGCCTGGAGACCTTCGGCCGGCCGATGGAGTCCGCCGAGGCGGGTGACAACGTCGCGCTGCTGCTGCGCGGCGTCGCCCGGGACGCGGTGCGTCGCGGGCACGTCGTCGTGGCGCCCGGCAGCACCACGCCGAGCAGCAGGTTCACCGCGCAGGTGTATCTGCTGTCGGGGCGCGAGGGCGGGCGGTCGACCCCGGTCGCCACCGGCTACCGACCGCAGTTCTACATCCGCACCGCGGACGTCGTCGGCGACGTCGACCTCGGTGCGCTGGCCGTCGCCCGGCCCGGCGACACGGTCACCATGACCGTGGAGCTGGGGCGGCCGGTGCCGCTGGAGTCCGGGCTGGGCTTCGCGATCCGCGAGGGCGGCCGTACGGTCGGCGCCGGCACCGTGACCGAGGTGGCCTGACCGGCCGGTGCCGGGGTGCCCGTCCTCCCGCACGGAGGGCGGGCACCCCGGCACCCCCGACGTCCGCACCGCCCGCGGCGTTCACAATGGACGCGTGGACCAGCACGCACAGCACGGACGACGGACGCCGCCAGCAGTCGAGGGCGATCAAGAGCTCGAACACGAGGCGATACCCGTCGTCCGCGACGTCGACCACGGCACGGCCCGGCTGCTGCCCGACGTCGACCGGAAGCGGGCCTGGCTGCTGACGGTCGACGGGGCGCCGCAGTCGTACGTCGACCTGGACGACCCCACCCACCTGGAGTTCGAGTACACCCGCCGGATCGCCCACCTCCTGGACATCTGCGCCCCCGAGGGCGCCCCGCTCGACGTGCTCCACCTCGGGGGCGGCGCGCTCAGCCTGCCGCGGTACGTCGCCGCGACCCGGCCGGGCTCCCGCCAGGACGTCGTGGAGGCCGACCGCGGGCTGCTGGCCCTGGTGACCGAACACCTCCCGCTGCCGGAGCGCGCGGGCGTCGCGGTGCACGCCGACGACGCCCGCGCCTTCGCGGCGGCGGCCCCGCCGGGCAGCGTCGACGTCCTCGTGGCGGACGTGTTCGGCGGCTCGCGCGTCCCGGCCCATCTGACGTCGGTGGAGTTCGCCCGGACCGCGGAGCGCGTCCTGCGCCCCGACGGCGTCTACGCCGGCAACCTCGCCGACGGCTCCCCGTTCACCTTCCTCCGCTCCCAACTGGCCACCTTCGCGGCCGTGTTCGAGGAGGTCGCCCTGGTCGCCGAGCCCGCCGTGCTGCGCGGACGCCGCTTCGGCAACGTTCTGCTGCTCGCCTCGCGCCGCCCCTTCGACACCGAGGCCATTGCGGCGCTGGCCCGCCGCACGGCCGCGGACGCCTTCCCCGCGCGCGTCGAGCACGGGGCGGCGCTGGCCCGGCTGACGGGCGACGCGCTGCCCGTACACGACGGCGCCGCGGAGCCGTCGCCCGAGCCGCCGGGCGGGTCGTTCGGCATCGGCTGACGCCCACGACGGCCCGGCGGCGGTGCGGCTACGACCCGGTGGGCTTGGCGAGCCGTACGGTGCTCAGGACCTGCTGGATCGTCGCCTCCGGCAGCTCGTCCTTGACGCCCGTGTTGGCGTACAGCACCCACGACTTGATCTCGCCCGCGGCGTCCTTGAAGCTGAAGGCGATCGACTTGCCGTCCGTGTCGCACTTCGTCGGCTTCTTCGTCCCGACGGCCGTCGCCGTCGCCACGCTGCCGACCAGCCCGGACCTGGTGGTGTACGCCTTGGCCGTGGTGGCCCGTACGACGCCCTTGGGCTCGGTCTGCGCATAGGCCGCCCAGACCCAGTTCACCGCCTCGTTGGACGCGGCGGTCGCGGTGTCCTTGGCGCCCTTGCCGCCCTTGGTGCCGGCCGAGGCCAGGCGCCAGGTCTCGTTCTTGCCGTCCCCGTTGCCGTCCGCCTCGCACCACTTGGACTTCAGGTGCGCCGGCGCGGACATCGCGACGACGGGGGAGCCGTCGCCCTTCTTCTCGTCGCTGAAGCCGGTGCTCACCCCGGCGCCCAGCAGCTCCCACTCCGGCGGCACGTCGAACAGCGTGCCGTGCTTGGGATTGACGACCACCTTCCAGCCGGCGACCGTCGGCTGCGCCGTCACCCCGCCGCGCGGATTGTCGTCCGCGGAGGGGGAGGGCGCCTGCGTCGGCTGCGACGGCTCGGACGGGAAGGCGGACGCGGGCGGAGCGGACGGCGCCGCGGCGCCGCCCTTGTCGGCATGGTTGTCGCCGTCGTCGTCACGGAGCACGACGACCCCGGTGACCGCGGCCGTGGCGACCACGGCGACCACGGCGACGATCGCGACGAGCGTGGTCTTCTTCTTGTTCTCCTGCGGAGGCTCGGGCGGTTGCGGCGGGCCGGGCACGGCGTACTGCGACACGGTGGGCTGTTGGTACGGATTGGGCTGCTGGTACCCCGGTTGTTGATAGGGGTTCGGCTGCGGGGGATACCCCGGCTGTTGGTACGGGTTCTGGTGCTGCGGGTTCTCGCCCCCGGGCGGCTGCTGTCCTGGCCACATGGCGAGTAACCATAGAGGGATGGCCGAATCGCTGCCACGGCCGCCCGTGCCGGTGATGGACGGCAGGGGATGGCCAAGGCTCTTACCGGTGGGTAACATCGCGGCCATGAGCGCTGACCAGATGACCGTGGGCGAGAAGCTCACCGCCACCGTCCCGATGGTCCGGACCCTGAACCTGGAGTACGTGGAGACCACCGCCGAGCGCGCGGTCCTGCGCCTGCCGGACCAGGCCGACTTCCACAACCACGTCGCCGGACCGCACGCCGGCGCCATGTTCACCCTCGCCGAGTCCGCCAGCGGCGCGATCGTGATCGCCGCCTTCGGCGACCAACTGCACCGCGCCGTGCCCCTCGCGGTCCGCGCCGAGATCGGCTACAAGAAGCTGGCGATGGGCGAGGTCACCGCGACCGCCACGCTGGGCCGCCCGGTCGCCGAGGTCATCGCCGAACTCGACGCGGGCCAGCGGCCCGAGTTCGACGTCCGGGTGGAGATCCAGCGCGCGGACGGCGCCGTGACCGGCGAGATGACCATCGTGTGGACGCTGCGCCCCAACGCCTGAGCCCGACGGGAACGAAGCAGGCCGGTGCCCGGGGCCGCCCGCGCACCGGCCGTGGCCGTCCGGCGCCGAGCGGGGGATCATGGCTGTGCGGCGATCACCCGGCCCCGGGCGGTCGCCGGGCAACGGGCCACACGGAACCGGTAGGAGACGGCACATGACAACGACCCCGTGGATCGCCGCGGTCGGCGACCGGGAACCCGCCATTGACCCGGGCGCCTTCACCGCCCCCACCTCCGTCGTCGTCGGCGACGTCACCCTCGCCGCGGGCGCCAGCGTCTGGTACCACGCGGTGCTGCGCGCCGACTGCGGACCCGTCGTCATCGGAGCCGACTCCAACATCCAGGACAACGCGACCGTCCACGTCGACCCCGGCTTCCCGGTGACCGTCGGCGAACGCGTCACCGTCGGACACAACGCCGTCCTGCACGGCTGCACCGTCGCCGACGACGTGCTCGTCGGCATGGGCGCGACCGTGCTCAACGGCGCCCGCATCGGCGCCGGCTCGCTCGTGGCCGCGAACGCGCTCGTCCCCCAGGGCATGGAGGTCCCGCCCGGCTCCCTGGTCGCCGGGGTGCCCGCGAAGGTCAAGCGACCGCTGACGGACGAAGAGCGCGAGCTGATCAAGACCAACGCGGTGATGTACGTCGAACTCGCCCGCCAGCACCGCGCAGCGCGCCCCCTGACCTGAGGACCGCACCCGCCTCCCTTGCCCGCGGGCACCCTCCTTGCCGGGCGCAACCCCGGGGAATGGCCCTAGCCTGGCGTGAGACGGCCGTCACACTGTCGAGGAGTCCCATGGCCACCGCCCAGCAGATACCCGACATCCTCTCGCCCGACTTCGCCGCGGATCCGTATCCGGCGTACCGCACCATGCGCGAGGACTTCCCGCTGATCTGGCACGAGCCCACCCAGAGCCACGTCCTGTCGCGCTACGAGGACGTCGCCCGCGCCTTCAAGGACGGCGCGGCCTACACCACGGACAACTACGACTGGCAGCTCGAACCCGTCCACGGCAAGACGATCGTCCAACTCAGCGGGCGGGAGCACGCGGTGCGCCGGGCCCTGGTCGCCCCCGCCTTCCGCGGCAGCGACCTCCAGGAGAAGTTCCTGCCCGTCATCGAGCGCAACTCCCGCGAGCTGATCGACGGCTTCCGCGACCGCGGCGAGGCCGACCTCGTCGACGCCTTCGCCACCCGCTTCCCCGTCAACGTCATCGCCGACATGCTCGGGCTCGACAAGGCCGACCACGACCGCTTCCACGGCTGGTACACCAGCATCGTCGCCTTCCTCGGCAACCTGGCCGCCGACCCCGAGGTCCACGCCGCCGGGCTGCGCACCCGCGTCGAGTTCGCGAACTACATGATCCCGATCATCCGGGACCGTCGCGAGAACCCGGGCGACGACCTGCTCTCCACCCTGTGCAACGCGGAGATCGACGGGGTGCGGATGAGCGACGAGGACATCAAGTCCTTCTGCAGCCTGCTGCTGTCCGCCGGCGGCGAGACCACCGACAAGGCCATCGCGAGCACGCTCACCAGCCTGCTGGCGCACCCCGAGCAGTTCGCCGCCGTACGGGAGGACCGCAGCCTGATCGGGCGGGCGCTCGCCGAGACCCTGCGCCACACCCCGCCGGTCCACATGATCATGCGGCAGACCGCGACCGAGGTCACCGTCAGCGGCGGCACGATCCCCGCGGGAGCCACCGTCACCTGTCTGATAGGCGCCGCCAACCGGGACCCCGACCGCTACCGCGACCCCGACCGCTTCGACGTCTTCCGCGACGACCTCAATGCCACCACCGCCTTCTCCGCCGCCGCCGACCACCTCGCCTTCGCCCTCGGCCGGCACTTCTGCGTCGGGGCGCTGCTCGCCAAGGCCGAGGTGGAGACCGGCCTCAACCAACTCCTCGACGACCTGCCCGACCTGAGGTTCGCCGACGGCTTCGAGCCCCGGGAGCAGGGCGTGTTCACCCGCGGGCCGGTTGCGCTGCCGGTGCGCTTCACCCCCGCCGGCGGCTGACCCGGCCCGCCGGGGGCGTCAGCGCACCACCGGGGTGAACCGCACCGGCAGCGACGTCAGCCCCCGCATCCAGATCGACGGACGCCACGTCAGCTCCGTCGGCTCCACCGCCAACACCGTGTCCGGCAGCCGCTCCAGCAGCGTCTCCACCGACGTCCGGGCGATCACGTCCGCGAGGAGCGGCGCCGGATACGGGCAGCGGTGCTCCCCGTTGCTGAAGGACATGTGCGCGGAGTTCTCCGCCCCGACGTGCCCTTCGGGCCAGATCTGCGGATCGGTGTTCGCGGCGGCGAGCCCCAGCACCACACAGTCCCCCGCCCGGATCTGCCGACCGCCGAGCCGGGTGTCGCGCACCGCCCAGCGGCCGATGAAGTTCTGCGTAGGGGTGTCCAGCCACAGCACCTCGTTCAGCGCCTGTCCGACGCTGAGCCGGCCGCCGGAGACGTTCAGGGCGAACCGGTCGTCGGTCAGCAGCAGCCGCAGGGCGTTGCCGATCCAGTTCGCCGTCGGCTGCTGGGCCGCCGCGATCACACTGATCAGGTCCTGGACCAGTTCGTCGTCGGTGAGCCCGGCGGGGTGCGCCACCATCCGGGAGACCACGTCCGGCGCGGGCACCGCCCGCTTCTCCTCGACCAGCCGGTGCAGACGCTCCCCGACCCTCGCGTACGCGGCCACCGGGTCGTCGCCCTCGTGCGCGTCCAGCGAGATCCGCAGGTCCTGCACCAGGTCCTCGGTGTCGGCGCCGTCCATCGGCATGCCGCACATCAGCAGGGCGGCCCGCATCGGCAGGGCGTGCGCGTACAGGGACATCAACTCGGCGCGTCCACCGCCCGCGAAGGCGTCGATCAGCCGGTGCGCGATCCGCCGACAGCCCTCGGAGAGCTCGAACTGGTCGACGGCCTCCAGTGCCTCGGTGATGACCCCGGCGCGCCGCTGGTGCTCCGCCCCTTCGGCGAACAGCACGGACGGCTGGTACCCGACGTACGGCAGCAGGGGCCAGTCGGCGGGGATCGACGCCCACTGGTTCCAACGCCGGGAGTCACGGGCGAACAACTCGTCATGGCTCGTCACACGGGCCACTTCGGCATACCCCAGCACCAGCCAGGCGGGCACGTCGCCGTCGAGGAGGACCGGTGCCACGGCCCCGTGCTCGCTGCGCAGCGCCCGGTAGAGCTGCGACGGCGTCTGCTGGTAACCCAGCCCGCTGAGCGCGACGCGCGCCGGACAGCCCGGCGGCGCACCGCCGTCAACGGGCGGGGCGGTGGGGAACTCGGGGGTCGGGGTGTGGTCCCGGGGCCCGGCGAGGTCGGTCATGGAGTCGTCTCCCGGGCCGTGGCCAGTTCGTGGAGGTGGTTGACGAGGCTGATCAGGACGTGCTTGCCGGAGGCGCGGACCCGGGCGTCGCAGTCGACCATGGGCACGTGCGGGCCGAGCGACAACGCCTGGCGTATCTCCTTGAGGGTGAAGGCCGCCGGGTCGTTGTCGAAGCGGTTGACCGCGACGACGAACGGGGTGCCGTGGTTCTCCAGCCGGTCGATCGCGTACCAGGAGTCGCTCATCCGACGGGTGTCCACCAGGACGACCGCGCCGAGCGTGCCGGCGAAGAGGCGGTCCCACAGGAACCAGAACCGTTCCTGCCCGGGTGCGCCGAAGAGGTACAGCACCATCCGCTCGTTCAGGCTGATCCGGCCGAAGTCGAAGGCCACCGTCGTGGTGGACTTCGTCATGGGCCCGGCCGTCTCGTCGACGCCGACGCCCGCCTGCGTCATCACCTCTTCGGTGTTCAGCGGCCGGATCTCGCTCACGGAGCGCACCAGGGTGGTCTTGCCGACCCCGAAGCCGCCCACGATCACGATCTTGAGGCCGGTGTCGGTCGTGTCGGTCAGGGGCGTGCGGCCGGGGAGTTCGGCCGCTGCGGCGGTGCCGGCGGCCCCCGGGCCGGTGGTCGCGTCAAAGGTTGCGGAGTCCAACGAGCACCTCCTCCAGGAGGGCCGAGTCCGGCAGCCCGGCGAGCGGGCCGGTCGTCCTCGGCCGTCGTGCGGTGATGCGCCCCGTCGCCAGCAGGTCCCCGAGCAGGATCCGGACCACCGTCACCGGCAGCCGCAGCTCCGCCGAGATCTCCACCACGGAGATCGGATGCCGGGACAGCGTGAGGATCCGGGCGTGCTCGGACTGCATGCCCGGCGTCGGTTCGCACTCGCTGACGATCAGCGTCACCAGGTCGAAGGTGGTCGCGTGGTCGTCGTAGCCGCGGCTGCGGCCACCGGTGACGGTGTACAGGCGGTCCGGCTCCCCCAGGTCGACGGGGCGGCGGATCATGAGGGGGAGCTCTCCCGGGCGGCCCGGACGCGCGGTTCGGCGCGCAGGTGCTCCCCTATCTGGTCGACGAGTTCCGTCATGTGGTGGCCGACGGCGCCGGGGTCGGCGCCGTCCTCGGCGACCACGGCGAGGTGGGCCCCCTCACCGGCTTCGACGATGAAGAGGAGCCCGCCGTGGAACTCGGTCATCGAGTGCCGCACGCCGCCGGAGCCGTCCCCGAACTCCACGGACGCGCCCTGCGCCAGGGCCTGGATGCCCGAGCAGATCGCGGCGAGTTGGTCGGCCTGGTCGAGGGTGAGGTGCGGGCTCCAGCACAGCTTCAGCCCGTCGCGGGAGAGCACCAGGGCGTGCCGGGTGCCCGGGACTCGTTCGAGGAGGCCCTCCAGGAGCCAGGTCAGGCTGGTGTCGGTGGTCTGCTGCATGGTCGGGGTGGGGCGGTGCTCCCGGTGGTCGTCCGGGGGACCGGCCCGTTCCTCCTGTCCGTCGTCGGGGGTGGGTCGGGGGAGTCGCGGTGCGGGCGGCGGGCGGCGGGCGTCGTTGCGGACCCGGGGCCCGGCTCACGGCGCTCCGGAAGCGCCCGGGGCCGGGCCGGGGCGTCGGCGCGCCTGGTGGAACGCGCTGAACCGGGCGCCCACGTCGCGCACGGGTCGACCGTGCAGGGCCGTGCCGTCGGCAGCCGTCGCCGTACCGCCCGACGCGGCGTCCGGCACGGAGTCGTACTCGGGCCGGCGGCGGTCGGCGGCAGCCATGGTGCGTCCACGGGGGCGTACGGGCAGGCCGTTCGGGGTCGCCAGGGGCGAGCCCTGGAGGGGCAACAGCGGCGAGACGGGCGGCGGCGCGACGTCGAAGGAGGGCACGGCCTCGGGCCGTCGGAGCGGATCGAGCCCCGTCGGTGCGGGGGCGGCGAGCACCTCGTGCGCGTACGCGTCAGCGACGGTCGGGGCGGGCGCCGGGACCTCCCGGGAGCCGTCGGCGAACGCGTCCTCCGGGTCGGCGCCGACCTGCTCCTGGTGCAGCAGCTGCGGCGGGAAGAGGACGACCACCCCCGTGCCCCCGCGGGACGACGGCCGATAGGTGACGGTCAGGTGGTACTTGACCGCGAGCAGGCCCACCACGACGAGCCCGATCCGAGTGCTGCGCAGGTAAGCGAGGTCGGTGGCGCGGCCGGACACCGCCTCCTCCGCCCGGCGCATCGCGGCCTCCGACATCTTCAGCCCGCTGTCCTCGATGGTGACCACGAGCCCCGCGGTGCGCTCCTCCACGTACACGTGGACCTCGTCGATGGGCGGCGAGAAGTTCGCCGCGTTGTCCATCAGCTCGGCCAGGAGGTGCATCACGGCTTCGGCGGCGTACCCGACGACCTTGGCGTTGCCGGAGACGTGCAGTCGCACGCGCCGGTACGCCGCGATCCGGCCGACCGCACCGCGCAGGATGCTCTCCGTACGGATCGGACGGTTCCACGTCCGGCTGGTGCGACCGCCCATCAGCAGCGACAGCCGGTCGGCCAACAGCCCCAGCTGGGAGGTGTTGTGGTCGAGCCGCAGCAGGTCGCCGAAGACCTCGCCGCCGTGACGATCCTGCAACTCCCGCAGATCGGCGAGCATGCTCACCGCCTTGGCCTGCACCTGGCTGAGGGTCTTGGTGCCGGCGCCCATGACGGCGGCCGCCCGGCGCTCGCTCACCGCGAACTCGCGCACGACGGCGTCCAGGACGACCCGGAGGCGGTCGTCCTCGGGCGGCTCCAGTGCGGCGAGCGCGGTGTCGGCGGAGGCGCCCGAGCGCAGTCGGGCGACCGCGTCGGGCAGCGTGACCGTCATCAGCCGGTCCAACTCGTCGGTGGCGCGGGTCAGCCGTCGCACCGCGGCGACGCTGTCGGCCGTGGCGGTCCTGGCCACCCGCTCGCTGGTGTCCACCTCCACGGCGTACAGCCGCAGCAGGCCCCGCAGCCGTGCGTGGGCGGGCGCCGGCACCCCGGCGAGCACGTCGTCGGCGCGCTCGCCGTCCCGTAGCCTCCGCGTGACCAGGGGCAGGGTGACGTCCAGGAGTTGGGCGAGGTCGGCGTCGGCGCGCACCGCCCGGGCGCGCAGCGACGCGGCGTCCACGCGCGCCGTGGCCTCCGCGCCGCGGAGCCTGCGGGCGTGCACGGCGCCGACGACGACCGCGGTGGTGAACCACGCCCAGGCGACGACGACCGTGACCGCGACGAAGGTGCGGGCGGCGGCCGGGGCCGCGGCGATGGCCGCGCCGGCCGCGGCGGCGGCCACCGCGATCGAGGCCGGCGCGGCCATCGCCGAGGACGGTGGTGACGTGCGTATCCGGTGTGTTTTCCGGGCGACTGGCACGGACATTCGGTCCCTCGCTGCTGGAGTCTGGAGTCCGGGGGCGATCCGGGGCGTGGCCGGGACGTGCGGGGCGTGTCTGACGGGACGTGCGGTCCGGCCGGGGCGCCGACGGCCGAACACCTGGGAGGAAGCCCGAAGTTGACGGTGATCTTCCGCAAGTAGGTGGCGCTCATGCTAGCCACGGGGTGTCGGGGGCGTGCCCGGACGGCGCGGACGCCCACAGAACGGAGGACTTCGCGCCGAAGTCGCCCTACGGACGGCGCGATCGTGATAAATGGGCCCCTCGGCAGGAGGGTCTCCCGGCGCGTGGGGCGAACATCACAGGGTGCGGGTCTGAACGCCCCGGCCCGGGCCGACTACCGTGGCCGGGTGCCCAAGAACAGAAACACGTTCTCGTTCCCGTCGCCTTCCGCCTGGTGGCGGGGGGCGGTGACCCGCGGGCTGCACCGCGCCTGGGGGTGGGCGAGGGACGCCGGCGCCGTCACGGCCGACCGCCCCGGCCGGCTGCGCTTTCGGGCCTTCGGGCCCGGCACCCGGCTGGCGTTCCCCCAGGGCACCGTGTTCGGGGAGCGGTGGATCGAGTTGGGCGCCCACTGCATCATCGCCGAGCAGGTCACCCTCACCGCCGGCATGATGCCCGGGCTCGACCTGGGTCCCGACCCGATCCTGACCCTGGGCGACGGCGTGGTGCTGGGCCGGGGCAGCCACGTCATCGCGGACACCCGGGTGACGATCGGCAAGGACACCTTCTGCGGGCCGTACGTCTACATCACCTCGACCAATCACAGTTACGACGACCCCCACCAGCCGGTGGGCCGGCAGTGGCCGCGCACCGCGCCCGTGGAGATCGGCCCCGGCTGCTGGCTCGGCACCGGCGCCGTCGTCCTGCCGGGCGCGCGCCTGGGGCGCAACGTCGTCGTCGCGGCCGGCGCGGTGGTCCGCGGCGAGGTCCCGGACCACTCGGTGGTCGCGGGGGCGCCGGCCCGGGTCGTGCGGAGCTGGGACCCGGTGCGCGGCTGGGAGCCCCCGTTGCGCACCCCGGCTCCCGTGCCGATACCGGAGGGGATCACCCCGGAGCAACTGCTGGCCCTCGCCGTCGCGGAGCGCCGGACGCAGGGGTGAACGCCGCCGTCGCCGCCGTCGCGGGGTCGGCCCGTCGGCTCAGCCGGTGGCCAGCAGGACCGCGCCGGCCAGTGCGAGGCCCGCGCCCGTCGCCTGGATCCCGCGCAGTCGTTCCCGGAGCAGGACCAGCGCCGCGGCCACGGTGACCACGGGGTACAGGTGAGACAGGACGGCGGCGACCGTGACGGGCCCGGTCTGGGCGGCCAGCGAGTACGTGCCGTTGGAGGCGACGTCCGCGAGGCCGACGAACGCGAGCAGCGGCAGCGAGGTCCACAGCACGCGGAACCCGCCCTCCTCGGGCAGGGCGGGCGAGCCGCGCCGCACCGTCGCGTACAGCGCCGCACCGCCGACGGCGACGTTCGTCAGGCGCTGGACGAAGAGCGCGAGGAAGAGCCCCGACAGGGTCGACGACGCCTCGGCGATCAACGTCATGACCGTCCCGAAGCCGAACGCCGCACCCAGTGTCAGCAGCAGCGCCCGACGACGCACGGGCGCGCCGCGCAGTTCCGGACCGCCGGCGAGGACGATGCCGGACACCGCCACGGCCACGCCGGCGACCTGGAGCAGCCCCGGGCGCTCGCCCATCAGCAGTCCCGCGCCGAAGGGCACGGCCACGCCCAGCGAGCCGAGCGGGGACACCACGCCCATCGGGCCGAGGGCCAGCGCCTGGTAGAAGCAGAGCAGGGCCACCGGGCCGATGACGCCCGCCGCCACCGCGTACCAGAGCTGCGGGCCGCTCTCCCGCCAGGCGCCGACCGCGACGACGATCGCGCCGAGGACGACGACCGCGATGGACTGCGAGGCCACGACGACGGTGAGCGCCGGGGCCCGTCGCGTCAGCAGGCCGCCGCCGAAGTCCGCGAGCCCCATCAGGAGTGCGGTGGTCAGGGCGAACAGTGCGACCATGGAGGAACCTCGCAGTACAGTGCGCTGGACGTGGTGGTACAGCACACCGTAGTGCAAGATTCTGCACCTTCGGATTCAATTTATTGGATGGAATGTGTCTGACCTCGATCAGCTCACCCAAGCGCTCGCCCGGAACCTCAAGCGATGGCGCAGCGAGCGGGGGTTCACCCTCGACGCCCTCGCCGCCCGCTCCGGGGTCAGCCGGGGCATGGTCATCCAGATCGAACAGGCCAGGACGAACCCCAGCGTCGGCACCACGGTGAAGCTCGCCGACGCCCTCGGCATCAGCATCGCCACCCTCCTCGACCACGAGCAGGGACCACAGGTCCGGATCGTCCCCGCGGACCGGGGGGTGCGGATGTGGACGACCCCCGACGGCAGCTCCAGCACCCTGCTGATCGGCGTCGAGAAGCGCGGCCCGCTGGAGCTGTGGAAGTGGCGGCTGATGCCCGGCGACGGCAGCTCCTCCGATGCGCACCCCAGCGGCACGATCGAACTGGTCCACGTCACCGAGGGGGTCCTCACGCTCGTCGTGGACGGCGTGGAGCACGCCGTGCCCGCGGGGGCGTCCGCGACCTTCGAGTCCCACGTCCCGCACGCCTACCGCAACGACGGCGACGAGCCCATGGTCATGACGATGGCGGTCTCCGTCCCGCCCGTTCCCTGAGCCCGGCCGCCCCGGTGCCCACCTGCACCCAACTCCCCTGCTCCGCCGCGGATCACGCCGTCCGCCCACGGAACGAACGCCTTGGCCGCGAGGTCACGGGCGCTGTTAGCGTGCGGGCATGCGCGCACCCATCGGCTCCTTCGACAACGCCCGCCCCGCCCCCGACTGCCTGGACCAGCTCGTCCCCCCGGTCGCCGACGCCGTACGGAGCTGGACCGGCGACATCCCCGCGGACCAGCTGATCTACGTCGACACCGACCCCGGGATCGCCGACACCGCCGACTTCGTGGCGCACCACGGCGAGGAACTGCTGCGGCAGTCCGCGAACTGCGTCCTGGTGGCGGGTAAGCGCGCCGGCGAGTCCACGATCGCGGCCTGCGTCGTGCTCTCCCACACCCGGGCGGACGTCAACGGAGTCGTCCGCAAGCACCTGGGCGCGCGCAAGGCGTCCTTCGCCTCCCGGGAGACCGCGACGGAGGAGACGGGGATGGAGTACGGCGGGATCACCCCCGTCGGACTGCCCGCGACCTGGCCGGTCCTGGTGGACTCCGCCGTCGTCGACACCCCCTGGGTGCTCATCGGCAGCGGACGCCGGCGCGGCAAGCTGATCGTCCCGGGCAAGGCCTTCGCCGTACTGCCGGGCGCGGTCGTCCTGGAGGGCCTGGGAGCCTGACGCCGCGGGCCCGCGCGCAAACACCCCGGGCCCGCGCCGTCGTCCAACGGCGCCGCTGTGCGCCCTCAGCCCAGCCGCGGGATCTCTATCGCGGGGCAGCGGTCCATCACCATGTCCAGACCGGCGGCCCGGGTGCGCTCGTACGCCGCCTCGTCGACCACGCCGAGCTGGAACCACACCGCCTTCGCCCCCTTGGCCACCGCCTCGTCCGCGACGGCGCCCGCGAACTCCGCATTGACGAACACGTCGACCACGTCCACGTCGAAGGGGATGTCGGCCAGACTCGCGTAACCCTGCTCGCCGTGGACCGTCTCCGCCTTGGGATGGACCGGGACGATCCGCTTGCCGAAGCGCTGGAGGACGCGCGCGACCCCGTACGCCGCCCGCGACTCGTTGTTGGACAGGCCGACCACCGCCCAGGTGGGGCCCGTCGAGGTCAGGATCCTGCGGATCGTCTCGTCGTCTGCGTACATACCTGCGACAACGGGCCACCCGTGCGGAGCATTCCCCTCCGCACCGCCCCGAACGGGTGAAGCATAGGGTGGGCGGATGCAGGAGCAGTACCGGACGGTGGCCCGCGAGGGCGTCCACGAGACCGAGATCAACCGATCGCGCTTCATCTGCGCGCTCGCCCCCGCCGCGACCGAGGAGGAAGCGCAGGCGTTCGTCGCCCGCATCCGCCGCGAGCACGCGACGGCCACCCACAACTGCTTCGCGTACGTGATCGGCGCCGACGCCTCCGTACAGAAGGCGAGCGACGACGGGGAGCCCGGCGGCACCGCCGGGGTGCCGATGCTCCAGATGCTGCTGCGCCGCGACGTCCGCTACGCCGTCGCCGTCGTCACCCGCTACTACGGCGGCGTCAAGCTCGGCGCCGGCGGACTGATCCGGGCGTACGGGGGAGTGGTCGGCGAAGCCCTCGACGCCATCGGCACCCGCACCCGGCGCCGCTTCCGGCTCGCCGTCGTCACCGTCGACCACCAGCGGGCCGGGAAGCTGGAGAACGACCTGCGCGCCACCGGCCGCGCCGTCCGGGACGTCCGCTACGCGGAGCAGGTCACCATCGAGATCGGGCTGCCGGACGCCGACACCGACGCCTTCCGCGCCTGGCTCGCGGACGTCACCGCCGGAACCGCGGTGCTGGAGCTCGGCGGTGAGGCGTATGGCGACGCCTGAGGCCCGCAAGGCCCCCGGGGCCGCCGGAATCCCGGAAGCCACCCGGGCTGTCACACCCCGCCGTTACGCTCGGGGATCATGAGATTCCTGCACACGTCGGACTGGCACCTGGGGCGCTCCCTGCACCGGGTGAGCATGCTCGACGCCCAGGCCGCGTTCCTCGACCACCTGGTGGCGACGGCCCGCGCGCGCGAGGTGGACGCGGTCCTGGTGGCAGGCGACGTGTACGACCGGGCGGTGCCGCCGCTGGCCGCCGTCGAGCTCTTCGACCGCGCGCTGCACCGACTCGCCGACGCCGGCGTGCCCACCGTGATGATCTCCGGCAACCACGACTCCGCGCGCCGCCTCGGCGTGGGCGCCGGCCTCATCGAGCGCGCCGGGATCCACCTGCGCACCGATCCTGCCGGCTGCGCCACCCCCGTCGTGCTCTCCGACGCCCACGGGGACGTGGCCTGCTACGGCCTGCCGTATTTGGAACCGGTGCTGGTGAAGGACGAGTTCCAGGTCGACAAGGCCCGCCACGAGGCCGTGCTCGCCGCGGCCATGGAACAGGTGCGGGCCGATCTCGCCGCCCGCCCGCCCGGCACCCGCTCCGTCGTCCTCGCCCACGCCTTCGTCGTCGGCGGCAAGGCCAGCGACAGCGAGCGGGACATCACCGTCGGCGGGGTGGCCGCGGTGCCCGCCGGCACCTTCCACGGCGTCGACTACGTCGCCCTCGGCCATCTCCACGGCTGCCAGACCATCACCGAGCGCGTGCGGTACTCGGGCTCCCCCCTCGCGTACTCCTTCTCCGAGGCCACCCACCGCAAGACGACGTGGCTGGTCGAGATCGACGCGGCGGGCTCCGTGGCGGCCGAGCGGATCGACTGCCCCGTGCCCCGTCCGCTCGCCCGGCTCACCGGCCGCCTCGAACAACTACTGGAGGACCCCGCCCACGAGCGGCACGAGGACGCCTTCGTCGAAGCCACCCTGACCGACCCGGTCCGCCCCGCCGAGCCCATGGCCCGGCTCGCCGCCCGCTTCCCGCACGTCCTCAGCATCGTCTTCGCACCCGAGCGCGGCCCGGAGGCGTCGGGGGTGTCCTACGCGCAGCGGATGCGGGGCCGAGGCGACCTGGAGATCGCGGAGGACTTCGTCACCCACGTGCGCGGCGGCGCCGGCCCCGACGAGGACGAACGGACCGTGCTGCGCGCCGCGTTCGACGAGGTGCGGATCGCCGGGGCGGAGGCCGCGGGATGAGGCTGCACCGACTCGCCGTCACCGCCTTCGGCCCCTTCGCCGCCCGCCAGGAGATGGACTTCGACGCGCTCACCGCCGACGGCCTCTTCCTGCTGCACGGAGCGACCGGCGCGGGCAAGACCTCCGTCCTGGACGCGGTGTGCTTCGCGCTGTATGGCACCGTGCCCGGTGCCCGGCAGGGCCCCGGCGCCTCGCTGCGCAGCGACCACGCACCCGCGGACCTGTCCACCGAAGTCCTCCTCGACCTGACCGTCGGCGGGCGCCGGCTGGAGATCCGCCGCAGCCCCGCCCAGCCGCGCCCGAAGAAGAAGGGCCAGGGGTTCACCACCGAGCGCGCCCAGAGCCGGCTGCGCGAGTACGTGCCCGCCACCGGCGAGTGGAAGGCGCTCAGCAGCTCCCACGAGGAGATCGGCGAGGAGGTCACCCAACTGCTGGGCGGCATGAGCCGCGAGCAGTTCTGCCAGGTCGTCCTCCTGCCCCAGGGGGACTTCGCCCGCTTCCTGCGATCCGACGCCGAAGCCCGGGGCAGGCTCCTGGGCCGCCTCTTCGACACCCGCCGCTTCGCCGCCGTGGAAGAGCGCCTCGCGGAGCGGCGCCGTGCCGCGGAAGCCCGGGTGCGCACCGGAGACGAGCGGCTCCTCGCGGCGCTGCACAAGATGGAGCAGGCCGCGGCCGGCGTGGCCGACGACTGGCCCGTACCGACCCAGGCGCCCGGGGACCCGGGGCTCGCCGAAGCCGTCCTCGCCTGGGCGGCCGTCGCCCGCGCGGGCGCGCAGGAGCGGCACGCCGTCGCGGACAGCGCCCTGGCCGCGGCGGAGGCGCGCGAGCGGTCCGCCCGTACCGCCCTCGAAGCCGCCCGCGAGCAGGACCGGCTCCAACAGCGGTACGAGGACGCGCGGCGCCGCGACGAAGCCCTGACGGCGGGCCGGGCGGACCACGACGCCGCGGTGGCCCGGATGGAGCTGGCCCGCCGCGCGGAGCGGGTCGCCCCCGCCCTCACCCTCCGGGACGACGCCGCACGCGACCACCGCACCGCCCAGCAGGCGCTGGACGGCGTCCGGGCCGCCCTGCCGCCCGAGCTGACCGAAGCGGGCGCCGAGCAGTTGGCCGACGAGGAGCGCCGAATCCGCCGCGACCTCGGCGGTCTTGAGGCCGCGCGTCGGGCCGAGCAACGCGCCGAGGAGATCGTCCGACAGCGCGCCGCACTCGACCGCGCGGCCCGCGCCGACGACGGCGTCCTCCAAGACGCCCAGGAGTGGCTCGCCGGCTGGCAGGCGCTGCGCGCGGCGCACCAGGAGAGGGTGGCCCTGGCCCAGGAAGCCGCCACGCGCGCGGAGCAGCTGGCCGGCCGGCTCGACCCCGCCCGCCGACGGCTGCGCGCGGCCCGGGAGCGGGACCGCCTCACCGCCCGGGTGGCCGACGCCGAGCAGGAGCTGCGCGCCGCCCACGACACGGCCCTCAGCGCCAAGGACGGCTGGCTCGACCTCAAGGAACGCCGCCTGGCGCACATCGCCGCCGAACTCGCCGCGCACCTGGTGCCGGGCGCCCCCTGCGCCGTCTGCGGCTCGCCGGACCACCCCGCCCCGGCCCCGACCTCCGCCGACCAGGTCACGCCCGCCGACGAGGAAGCGGCGTACCGCACCCACACCCGCGCCCAGGAAGCCGCCGGCGACGCCGGGCGCGCCCTCGCCGTGCTGCACGAGGCCCGCGCGGCGGCACGCCGTCAGGCCCGGGCCGACGACGCCCCGGGCCCGCCCGGCGAGCCCGATGCGTACGACACCCCCGAGACCGAACTGGCCGCGCTCGTCGCCGAGTTGGAACGCGACCACCGCGCCGCGCACGACAGCGCCACCGGCACCCACGCGGCCCGCGAAGCGCTGGACCGCATCGAGCGGGAGCACGCGGAGCGCACCGTGGCCCGCCAGCAGATCGAGCAGCGCCAGGCCGCCCGTACGGCCGAGCGGGAAGCGCTCGACCGGGAGCAGTCCGCGCTCACCGACGAGGTGGAGCGGGCCCGCGGCGGGGCGCGCAGCGTCGCCGAGCGCGCCGCGCAGTGGGAGCGCCGCGTGCTGCTCCTCGCCGAGGCCGCCGAGGCCGTACGGACCTGTGACGCCACCGCCCGACGGCTGAAGGACACCGACGGACAAGCGGCCGACACCGCCTACCGGGCCGGCTTCGACACCCCGGGCGCCGCCGCCGGAGCCCTGCTCGACGACGCGGCCCACCGCGCGTTGCAGCGCCGCGTCGACGCCTGGCGCACCGAAGCCGCGGCGGTCGCCGACCGCCTCGCCGAGCCGGCGGCCCGGGCCGCCGCCGAACTGCCCCCGGCCGACCCGGCAGCCGCTGCTGCCATCCTCGCGGTCGCCGAGCGCGCCCTGCGGGACGCCGCGACCGCGTGCGCCGCCGCACAGGAACGCCGTGGGGAACTGGCCGCGCTGTCCCGGCAGGCCCTCGCCGAGCACCGGGCCCTCGGCCCGCTGCGCGCGGAGTACGACCGGGTGGCCGGGCTCGCCGCCCTCACCGCGGGCACCTCCGCCGCGAACGAGCGCCGGATGCGCCTGGAGTCGTACGTGCTCGCCGCCCGGCTGGAGCAGGTCGCGGCAGCCGCCACGGCCCGCCTCCAGCGGATGTCGGCCGGCCGCTACACCCTCACCCACTCCGACGCCCGCGCCGGCAGCAAGCGGGCCGGGCTCGGCCTGCGGGTCGTCGACGCCTGGACCGGCAGCGCGCGCGACACGGCGACGCTCTCCGGCGGCGAGGCGTTCTTCGCCTCCCTCGCCCTCGCCCTCGGCCTCGCCGACGTCGTCACCGACGAGGCCGGCGGCGTCCGGCTGGACACCCTCTTCATCGACGAGGGCTTCGGCAGCCTGGACGAACAGACCCTGGACGAGGTGCTGGACGTGCTGGACTCGCTGCGGGAGCGGGACCGCAGCGTCGGCATCGTCAGCCACGTCCCGGACCTGCGCCGCCGCATCCCCACCCAGTTGGAGGTGGTCAAGGAGCGGTCCGGCTCCGCGGTCCACCTGAGGCTCGGCGGAGCCGGCGACTGACCCGGTCCGGCAGCCGGAGCCCGGCCCCGGGAAAACCACGTGACACGGGCCGGTGGAGCGCTCAGGATGGGGCACCGTGCCCAAACTTCCCCATCCCGAACCCCGGTCCCTACGGCGAGACCTCCTTCCCCTGCGCGGGCGCACCGCGCTGGTGACCGGGGCGAGCAGACGAGGCGGCATCGGGTACGCGGTGGCCCGCCGGCTCGCCGCGTACGGCGCGAGCGTCTATCTGCACCACCACATGTCCCACGACGCGCAGAAGCCGTGGGGCGCGGAGCCGGGCGGCATCGACGCGGTCGTCGAGGGGGTGCGCGCCGCGCTCGCGGACCCCGAAGCCGTGGTCGTGCACGGCCCCGCCGACCTGGCGGACCCGGCGGCGCCCGCGGCCCTGGTGGAGAGGGCCGCCGACGAACTCGGTGGCCGGCTCGACGTCCTGGTCGCCAATCACGCGCTGAGCGGCTTCGACGGCACGCTCGACGAGATCGACGTGCGCCACCTCGACGCCCACTGGGCCGTCGACGTCCGCTCCGTGGTGCTGATGGTCAAGGAGTTCGCCGCCCTGCGCGCCGCGCTGCCCGCGGGCACCCCCGGCGGGCGGGTGGTGACGATGACCTCCGGCCAGGACATCGCCGGCGGCATGCCGTGGGAGTTGGCGTACGGGCTGGGGAAGGGGGCGCTCGCGTCCGTCACCCGCTCCCTGGCGTCGCAGCTCGCCGAGGTCGGCGTGACCATCAACACCGTCAACCCGGGACCGGTGGACACGGACTACATGGACGGCGACGACTACCGGGCCATCGCCGACCGCTTCCCCAGCGGGCGCTGGGGCATGCCGGACGACCCGGCCCGGCTGATCGCCTGGCTGGCCACGGACGAGGCGGAGTGGATCACCGGCGAGGTGATCAACTCGGAGGGCGGCTTCAGGCGCTGAGCCGGCACGGGCCCGCCGGGTCGAGCGGCGACGGGCCGCGACTTCGGCGTCGAGTCGTACGGGTCGAGGCTCGTGCGGTGGAGCCGTGACGGGTGGCGGTGACCGCTGGCGGCCCGCCACCCGTCGCCCGGCCCGCTCGTCATCGCGGGCCGGCGCCCCTCACAGCCGGGAGAGTTCGTCGACGAGGTCGTCCAGGCCCAGCGATCCCTGGGAGAGCGCCGCCATGTGCCACGCCTTCGCGTCGAAGGCGTCGCCGTGCGCCCGACGGGCGTTCTCCCGCCCCAGCAGCCAAGCCCGCTCGCCCAGCTTGTAGCCGATGGCCTGGGCGGGCATGGACAGATAGCGCGTCAGCTCGCTCTCCACGAAGTCCCCGGGCCGCCCGCTGTGGGCCCCGAAGAACTCCTGTGCGAGTTCCGGCGTCCAGCGCTCGCCCGGGTGGAACGGCGCGTCGGCGGGGATCTCCAGCTCCAGGTGCATCCCGATGTCGATGATGACCCGACAGGCCCGCATCATCTGGGCGTCGAGGTAGCCGAGGCGGAGTTCGGGGTCCGAGAGGAAGCCCAGCTCGTCCATCAGCCGCTCCGCGTACAGCGCCCAGCCCTCGCAGTTGGCGCTGACGTTGCCGACCGACGCCTGGTAGCGGGAGAGCGAGTCGGCGACGTGCACCCACTGCGCGAGCTGGAGGTGGTGGCCCGGCACGCCCTCGTGGTACCAGGTCGACACCAGGTCGTACACCGGGAACCGGGTGGCGCCCATCGTCGGCAGCCAGGTCTGCCCGGGGCGGGAGAAGTCCTCGGACGGGCTGGTGTAGTACGGGGCGGCGGCGCTGCCGGGGGGCGCGATGCGGGACTCCACCTTCCGCACGTCGTCCGCGAGTTCGAAGTGGGTGCCGTCGAGGGCTTCGATCGCCTCGTCCATCACGCTCTGGAGCCAGGTGCGGACCTCGTCCACGCCCTCGATGTGGCGGCCGTGCTCGTCGAGGTGGGCCAGCGCCTCCCAGGGGCCCGCGCCCGGCAGGATCTTCTCCGCCTCGGTCCGCATCTCGGCGAGCAGCCGGTGGTACTCGGACCAGCCGTACGCGTACGCCTCGTCGAGGTCGAGGTCGGTGCCGTTGAAGTAGCGCGACCAGCGGGCGTAGCGCTCCCGGCCCACGGTGTCCGGGGCGTCGGCCACGGCCGGGGCGTAGGTGTCGCGCAGCCAGTCCCGCAGCACGACCAGCGCGTCCGTCGCGACGCTGGCGGCGGCGGACAGCTCGGCGCGCAGGGACTCGGGCCCGGGCGCGACGAAGGCGCCGAACCAGCTGCGGTCCGCCCCGATCCACTCGGTGAGCTGGCCGATGCAGGTGCGGGTGGCCCGCGGGCCGCCGAAGAGCTTGCGCTCCAGACCCAGTTCCAGGGAGGCGCGGTAGCCGTCGAGGGCGGCGGGCACGGCGTGCAGCCGCTCGACGACCTGCTTCCAGTCCTCCTCGGTCTCGGTCGGGGTCACCGTGAACACGTCGCGCACCGAGTGCAGCGGCGAGTGCAGGTTGCTGACCGTGCGCAGCCCCTCCTCGGCCTCGTGCACCGCGAGTTCGGCGGTCAGTCGCTCCCGCAGCAGCCTGCCGCACCGTCGCTCCGCGTCGCTGTCGGCCCCGGGCAGCTCCTCGGCCTCGTCCAACCGCGCGAGGGTGCGCCGGGCGAGCTCGGCGCGCTCCTGCTGACCCGCGGGCGAGTGGTCGGGAAGACGGCTTGAGCTCTCCTTGACTCCGAGATAGGTACCGGTGATCGGGTCGAGGGCGACGAGTGCGTCGACGTAGGCGTCGGCGACCTGACGGGGCAGCAGGCTGCTGGGGGTTACTGACATGCACACATCCTCTATGAGTGGGGCGTCCGCGTCACCATCGTGAGGGAGTCGCAGCCGGGGCGACGGTCGCCCGTTGGCTGGTCATCGACCGGACGAACCGGCCGTGCGCCGCCCCCGCGGGGCGGAACGGCACCGCACGCGGGTCGAACGCGGGACCGGGGCGCACCCCGTCCGGGACCCCGGAGACACGACGCGGGCGCCGTGTCATCACTCGATCGAGCCATACGCCGGAGGTGTCGAAGGCTGCCGGGCCGACGGCAGGGCCGACCACCGCTCTTCGGCCGTGCCGTCGGGTGCCGGATCTTGGCCGTTGAACCGGTGGCCGGCGCGTCGCCCTTGCCGGGGTCCGGCCCGGCGTGCTCCGCGACGGTGCGGAGCCGCGAGCCGCACCCGGGGAGGATCTTTGGCGCGATATCGACGTTGCCGCGGCCGGATGAGGCGCGCGTGAGCATGCCCTGTGCGGGGCACGGCCCCGGGATGCGGCTCCGTCAGCGCTCGGCCTGCTCGTACCGCGGCTGCGGGTCCGGCGCCACGGCGTCCAGGGCCGCGCTGATCACCAGGGTGCCGTCCTCCACCTGGTAGTCCAGGGGGAGTCCGAGGTTGCGCATGGCGGCGACCATGCCGGTGTTGGACGACTGGGTCACGGCGTACACCTGGGCGCAGCCGGCCTCGTGGGCGAGGGCGACCAGGCGCGTCAGCAGTTCGCCGCCGATGCCCCGGCGCTGCCAGGCGTCCTCCACCAGCAGGGCGATCTCCGTCTCGTCCCCGTCCCACAGCAGGTGGCCGAGGGCGACCAGCCGGCCGGAGGCGGTCTCGACGGCGAGGGTGCGGCCGTGCCGGGGGCTCAGCAGGTGGTCGAGGTAGCGGTGGGCGTCGCCGACCGGCCCGTGGTAGCGCATCCGCAAGGTCCGTTCCGAGCAGCGGTCCTGCATGGCGCGGGCGGCGGCCAGATCGTCCTGGTCGGCCCGGCGCACCACGATCCGTCCGCCCTCCGGGAGGGTGAGGACGTCCTTCGCGCCCGGCACCCGCGGGCCGATCCGGGCGTCCAGCTCCACCAGGGCGCGGGCCCGGGCGAACTCGGTGGGGGTGAAGGGCAGTTGGGGCCGCTCGACGACGATCGCGCCGCCGCGGGGGTCCCGCAGCCGCAGCACCGTGTGGTCCAGGACGCCCTCCTCGGGCGGCAGTGAGCCGGTCGGGCGTCCGGCGAGGGAGACGGCGGGCAGCGAGCGGATGGTGCACCGCCCCAGCAACTGACGCAGCGCGAGCGGGAGCTCGGCCGCGTCCAGCGCCGTACGGGTGGCGAGGCCGATCACCTTGGTGGTGACGTCGACGAGGTCGTGGGCGTCGGCGCGCTCGACCCAGGTGTGCTGTCCGCCGGCCCGGGCCACCTCCCGCTTGAGCTGCTCCGCAGGCAGGGCGGCGGGGGCGCGGAGCAGGAACTCGTCCACGGTGCCGTCGGCGAGCGGGTGCGTCTGGAGGGAGAGGATGTCCACGGAGAGGACGGCGAGGGCGGCGCACAGGGCGGCGAGGCTGCCCGGGGCGTCGCGCACGGTGGTGCGCATCCGCCACAGGGCGGTCTCTTCGGGCGCCCGGTCGTCGGCGCCGCTCGGACGGTCGACGACGCTCGCTCCGGTGCCGGTGCCGGTGCCGGTGTCGGCGTCCGTGACGATGTCGGCTTCGCTGTCCGTGACGGTGGAAGCGTCCGTGGCATCGGCGGTGTGGTGGCGGGTCAGCGAGGCGTCGTGGCGGTACCGGCGCAGCCGCCGGGCCCACCAGGTGTGGAAGACCGCGGTGGCGACGAGGGCCAGGGCCGCGGCGACGAGGAGGGCCGGGCCGTCCGGGGTGTGCCCGACCAGGTGGGCGACCACGTCGGCGACCACCACCGCCGTGAACACCGCGGCCAACTCGACGAGGTCCCGCCGCCAGTGGTGGTGCCGGCGGCCACTCTTCGCGGGGGTCGCATCAGTCATGTCCACCACTGTGGCCGTGGTGTGTTGCGTGATCACGAACGATGTGTGACTGATGGGTAAAGCGTGCATTTGCGGTCCTATGGGTGATGTGAGGCGGTGAGGGGCCACGTCATCACCCATGATCCAACAGTGCCGCGACCCTCCGGAGCGCAATCGCGTGATCGACCGCAGCGCTGACGGACCTCTTACGCCGCCTTACGCCTCGATGGTCACCCGGTCCGGAAGCAGCTCGGCGTCGAGGTGGACCGCCGGCCAGTAGCCGTCGAGCAGATACGGGGCGTCCGCGGCGTGCTCGGTGGGGCGGGCCTCGAAGTGCACGGCGAACTGCGCGGCCCCCGTGACCGTGAGGGTGGTGGGGACCATGACCCGGTGGAACCTCGCCCGCTCCTCCTCCGTCTCCTCGCCCTGCGCACCCCACTCCCACAGGAACGCGGCGGCGCGCTCGCGGACGGCGGCGAAGTCGGCGAGCACCAGGCGCACCCGGGGGAGCAGCGCGGCCACCGCCTCAGGCGTCAGACGCTCGGCGGAGCCCACCTCGTCCACCATCACCAGGAGATCGTGCCCGCCGGCGCGGACGGTCACGTCCCCGGCCGCAGCGAGCCGGTCCAGAGCCGTGACGTCATCCGGAGCCGGCGGGCCGCCCGGGGCGGGGAAGCCGGCCTCGGGGCGCGATGCGTCGGACATGCGGGGCTCCTTCAGCGACGGGCCGTGGCGTTCGCGGCCGGTACCGCGCATTCTGCCCGTACACACTGACAACGCCCCCGGACGGCGGCCACCGCCGCCGCCCGCCCCGTACTGCTACTGCCCCACCCGGCCCGGCTGGAGCACCTTGGTGAACAGCACCGTCCCGCCCTCCGCCCGCAGCCGTACGGTCAGCTCACCGCTCCCGCCGTCGATCTGCACCTCGCCGAAGTACTGCGGCGACTCCATCGGCGAGACGTTCGCCCGCTCCGGAGCCCGGACGAAGACCCGCTCGGGCCCGAAGGTCGCGTCCAGGGCGTTCGCCGGGAAGCCGCCCGCCGCCAGCGGCCCGGAGACGAACTCCCAGAAGGGCGCGAAGTCCTGGAACGCGGCCCGCTCCGGCGCGTAGTGCTGCGCCGAGGTGTAGTGCACGTCTGCGGTCAGCCAGAGGGTGCCGGTGATCCGACGGTGCTTGACGAACCGCAGCAGCTCCGCGATCTGGAGCTCCCGGCCCAGCGGGGCGCCCGGGTCGCCCTGGGCGATCGCCTCGAAGTCCGTCGAGCCGTCCGGGACCACCAGACCGATCGGCATGTCCGCGGCGATCACCTTCCACACGGCGCGCGAACGCACCAGCTCCCGCTTCAGCCACGCCAGCTGCTCGGCGCCCAGGATGCCCTGCTCGTCGTCGGCCTGCCGGCCCGGCGAGTTGGCGTTGCGGTACGAGCGCATGTCGAGGACGAAGACGTCCAGCAGGGGGCCGTGGCGGACGACCCGGTGCATCCGCCCGCCGCGCCCGGTCCCGCGTCCGCCGCCGGCCGGGAGCGTGGAGACGGGGAAGTACTCGGCGAAGGCCCGCATCGCCCGCCGGGCGAGCACGTCGACGTCCTTGACCGCGTACCGCGGGTCGTCGAGGATCTGCCCCGGGTACCAGTTGTTGCGCACCTCGTGGTCGTCCCACTGCGCCACCGTCGGCACCTGCGCGTTGAAGCGCCGCACGTTCTCGTCGAGCAGGTTGTAGCGGAAGTTGCCCCGGAACTCGTCCAGGGACTGCGCCACCCGGGACTTCTCCTCGGTGGTGACGTTCCGCCAGACGCGCCCGTCCGGCAGTCGCACGGTCGGCTCGATCACCCCGTCCGCGTAGATCGTGTCACCGCTGCACAGGAAGAAGTCCGGGTCCAACCGGCGCATCTCCTCGTAGACGCGATAGCCGCCGACGTCCGGGTTGATGCCCCAGCCCTGGCCGGCGATGTCCCCGGACCACAGGAACCGGACGCCCTGCCGACGGCGCTGCGGAGCGGTGCGGAACGTGCCGTACACCGGCTCCCCGACCCGGCGCGGGTCGTCCGGGTCCGCCAGCAGCACCCGGTAGAGGACCTCCTCGCCCGCCGGCAGCCCGCGCAGCGCCGTCGTGCCGGTGTGGTCCGTGCCGGGCCCGAGCAGCGGCCCGTACATCCGGCGCGTCCGCCGGAAGGACTCGGTGGCGGACGTCTCGACGACCATCCGCGCCGGCCGGTCCGAACGGACCCACACCAGCCCGGACGACGTCGTCACGTCCCCGACCTGCACCCCCCACCCCGCCCGGGGCCGCCCCGACCGGGCGAACGCGGGCGCGGCCCCCGCAACGGGCAGGGCCAACGCTGCGGACGCGGCCACCGTGCCGCGCAACAACGCCCGCCGCCCGGTCGACGGGCCGCCTCCGGGACGCGGTCGGTGCTCGGGTGAGGGGGACATCGGAGCCTCCAGAAGGCGACGGAGCGGAAAGTCGGGGGAAATCGAGGGAAAGGGGCCTGCGGCCGGACGCGTGAACCGACCTGCCAGCGGCCCCGCCCCCATGCCTACTGCCCGCCCGAAACGCGAGCGCGAACCCCAGATGAACAACCGCCCGTCCCCGGACGACCCCTGCCCCGGCCCCCCTCAGTCCTCGGCCGCCGCCTGCGCCAGCAGGGCCACGCCGCGGGTGATCTCCGTCGGGGTGAGGTGGGCGTAGCCGAGGACGAGGCGGACGCACGGGTGGTGGACCGGTGTCATTTCGTGTGCGGCGAGGGGGCGTACGGAGACGCCGGCGTGCGCCGCGCGGGCCAGGAAGCGGTCTTCGGGGCCGTACCGCTCGGGAAGGCGGGCGATGACGTGCAGGCCCGCGGAGATGCCGCTGACCTCCGTGCCGGGGAAGTGCTCGGCGAGTGCGTCGACCAGGGCGTCGCGGCGCTCCCGGTACGCCCGTTGGCAGCGGCGCAGATGGCGGTCGTAGTCGCCGCGTTCGACGAAGCGCGCCAGCACCGACTGGTCGAGCGAGGGCTCCCCGAGGTCGATGGTGCGCTTGCGTTCGGCGACCTCGTCGAGCAGGCGCGGGGGGACCAGCAGCCAGCCCATGCGCAGGCCGGGGGCCAGGGACTTGCTGAGCGAGCCGGTGTAGGCGACCCGGTCGGGGTCGAGGCCCTGGAGGGCGCCCACCGGGGCCCGGTCGTAGCGGAAGTCGCCGTCGTAGTCGTCCTCGACGACCAGGCCGTCCACGGACCGCGCCCAGTCGAGGAGTTCGACGCGGCGGCGCGCGGAGTACGCGATGCCGGTGGGGAACTGGTGGGCGGGGGTGACCATCACCGTGGTCACCCCGGAGCGGCGCAGCGGTTCCATCGCCAAGCCCTCGTCGTCCAGCGGCAGGGCGGTCATCCGCAGCCCGGAGGCCATGAACACGGGGCCGTGCACCGGGCTCCCCGGGTCCTCCACGCCGATCGACCGCTCCCCGTGGCCGTGGGCGACCAGCCCGAGCAGGGTCGTCGCCTGCGTCACCCCCGAACACACCACCAGGCAGTCCGGATCCGCCACCACCCCGCGCCGGCGGGTCAACAGCGCGGCGAGCGCGGTCCGCAGCGCCGGCAGACCCCGCGGGTCGGGGTAGCCCAGCGCGCGGTGCGGCATGTCTCCGAGGACGGTCCGGTACGCGGCGATCCACGCCGAACGGGGGAAGAGCGCCAGGTCCGGCCGGCCCGGGCGGAAGCTGACGCGGGCGCCCGACGTGCGTGGCGCGGGGCCCGGGGCCGAGGGCAGCCCGGCGCGTGCTGCCTCGCCGACCCAGGTGCCCGAGCCGCGGTCGCTGCGCAGGTATCCCTCCGCCGTGAGCTGCTCGTACGCCTCCGTGACCAGACCGCGCGACACGCCCAGGTCGGTGGCGAGCGCCCGGCTGGAGGGCAGCCGGGTGCCGGCCGCCAGCCGCCCCGAGCGCACCGCGTCCCGCAGCGCCGCCTGGAGCGCCCGGCCGCGGCGGCGCGCGGGCGCGCCCGCGGCGGGCAGCAGGAGCTCCCAGGCCGGCCCGCCGTCCCCTGAAGTGGTCCCCGATGACGTCATGGAAGTGGACCTTAATAGGGGCCGCGACGATCCCTAACGTCGGACGCATGGACCGCCCGAAGACCAGTGCGACCCCGGCCCGGCCCGGGGCGCCCTCCCGCTCCAACGCGCTGCGGGGCATCCTTTTCGTCACCTTCGCCTACAGCCTCGTGGGCGCTTCGTTCACCGCCAACAGCCTGCTGGGCGACTACCCGTACGCCGGCGGCCAGGCCCTGCGCTACGGCCTCGCCTTCCTCCTGCTGCTGCCTCTGATCGGCGGGCGGGCCGCACTCGTGCCCGTACGCGCCCTCACCTCCCGCCAGTGGGGGCGGATCGCGCTCGTCGCCGGCATCGGCATGGTCGGCTTCAACCTGGCCGTGCTCGCCGCCGAACGCACCGCGGAGCCGGCCGTGCCGGGCGTCTTCGTCGGCTGTGCGCCCGTCATCGTCGCGGTCCTCGTCCCCCTGATGAACGAACGCCGCCCCACCAGCCCGGTGCTGTACGGAGCGCTGCTGGTGGCCGCCGGCGCCTTCACCGTCCAGGGCTGGGGGCGCACCGACGCCATGGGCGTCGTCTGGTCCGTCGCGGCGCTCGTGGGCGAGGTCGGCTTCGCGGTCCTCGCCGTCCCGGTGCTGCGCCCGCTCGGCCCCCGGCTCCTCACCGCCTGCGTGTGCGCCGTCGCGACCGTGGAGTCCGTCCTGATCGGGCTGGTCATCGACGGGGCGGGCCTGGTGCGCATGCCGACCGGCACCGAGGCGCTGGCGCTGCTGTGGCAGGCCGCGGTGGTCACCGTCATCGGCTTCGTGGTCTGGTACATGGGCGTGCAGCGGATCGGTGCCGAGCGCGCGACCCTCTTCACCGGGATGATCCCCGTCGCCGCCGCCCTCACCGCGCCCTGGGTGGGCGCGGGCTCCTTCGGCCCCGCGCAGGCCGCCGGCGGTCTGCTGGTCGCCGCGGGTGCCGCACTCGGCTCGGGGGTCTTCGGCGCCCGAGCGAAAGCCTCCCCGGAGCGGGCGGACGAAGCCTCGACGACCGACGGACCACCGACCGTCGACGCCGCCACGGCTGCCGAGGGGCCCCCGGCCGAAGCGCCCGACGACCACCGCCGCTGACCGACGGGGCGCCCGGTGCGCCCCGTCAACGCGCCCGACGGACGGAACCGCCTGGACATTTCCGCCCCGCGTCGGTTGGGATGACAGTTGTGGCGAGCGACTTCCTGACCGAGACCTTCGAAGCGAACCGTTCCCTGCTCACAGGGGTGGCCTACCGGATGCTGGGCCGGTTCGCCGACGCCGAGGACGTCGTCCAGGACGCTTGGCTGCGCTGGTCCGCCGACGACCGCACCGACGTGCGGGAACCGCGCGCCTACCTCGTACGCGTCGCCACCCGGCTCGCCCTCGACCGGCTGCGCCAACTCTCCTCCCGCCGTGAGACGTACGTGGGGCCCTGGCTGCCCGAGCCGGTCGTCACCGAGGCCGCCCGCGCCGGTGCCCCGGCGGACCCCGCCCCCGCCGCCCCCGACGCCGCCGAACGGGCCGTCCTGACCGACACCGTCTCGTTCGCCGTCCTCGTCGTCCTGGAGTCGCTCTCCCCGGCCGAGCGCGCCGTGTTCGTGCTGCGCGAGGCGTTCGGCTTCCCGTACGAGGAGATCGCCGAGGCGCTGGAGCGGTCCGAGCCGGCCGTGCGCCAACTCGCCAGCCGGGCCCGCAAGCACGTGGCGGAGCGCCGGCCCCGCTACGACACCGACCCCGTCGAGGCCCGGGCCGTGACGGAACGCTTCCTCGCCGCGGCCTCCGGCGGCGACCTCGGCGGACTGCTCTCCCTCCTCGCGCCCGACGCACGGCTCGTCGGCGACAGCGGCGGCAAGTCGAAGGCGCCGCTGCGGATCATCGAGGGCAGGGACAAGGTCGCCCGCTTCCTCGCGGCCGTGGGCACGGAGCAACTGCCGGACATGGACGTGCGGATGGTGGAGGCCAACGGCGCTCCCGCCGTGCTCGTCCTGTCCGCCGGCACGCCCGACCTGGTGCTGCAACTGGGTCTCGTCGAGGGCCGCGTCGCCTGCGTCTACCTGGTCCGCAACCCCGACAAGCTCGGGGGAATGGCGGACTCCGCCGCCCGCAGATCCTAGGGGCCCACCCACACCCGCGCCGCCGACCGCCGGCGGTTTCGGCCGCACGCCGATCGGGCTGTCCGGAAACCTCCGCACGGTGTTGTTCATCTCTTTCACCGAGGTGCTAACAGCTCGTGAACGCTCAGCGGATACGGTCGACTTCAGAGCGTGACCGGAGCAGGATTGGTCTTGACCAAGGTTCCGGCCCGCCCTATGGTCGCAGGGATAGTGCAGGAACCTTTAAAAAACAAAGGCGCGGAATAGCCGCCGCCGACACGGCGATTGCGGAGGATCAGGGTGGGGACCACGCAGCTGGAATCTGTGCCGGAGCCCAAGTACTGGCAGCTGAAGAACGTGATCGGCGAGGCGCTCGACTCGGACTTCACGGTGGGGGAGATCCTGCCCAACGAGCGGGATCTGGCCGCTCGTTTCGGCGTCGCCCGAGCCACGCTCCGCCAGGCACTGGAACAACTCGAACTGGAGGGCCGTCTCCAGCGCCGCCGCGGCGTCGGGACGACGGTCGCACCCCCGCGCCAGGGCGTGGACGTCTCCACGACGCAGCACGCCTGGCCCGATGCCGGCACGCACGAAGGCTGGCGGGCGTTCGACTGCGACACGGCGACCCCGCCGGCCGCCGTCGCACGGGCGCTCGGCACCGTCCCCGGCGAGGCGACGTACGCCCTGCGCCGACTGCGCACCTCCCACGGCCAGCCGCTGGCCGCTGAGTTGCTGTACGTGCCGGCCGCGTCCGTCCCGGAGCTCTCGGCCATAGACGCCCCCTCCGGCGAGGCCCGTGCGCGGCGCGTCCTGCGCGAACTCCAGCGCCTCGACCTCGAAGGGCAGGACCGCGCGGTCGAGCTGGGCTCGGCCCGGGCCGACGACGCACGGGAGCTGGACCGGCTGCCGGGCGCCCCCGTCCTCGTGGTCACCACCCGGTACTTCTCCGCGGGCCGTACGGTCGCGGTCTCCGTCGCCACCTATCGCGCGGACACCTGCCGGCTGACCTTCGGGGACTCGGGCGACGTACGGATAAGCCACCACGAAGCCGATGTGCACGCGCACGGCGAGGAGCGCCGCGCCTCCTGAAGCGCCCCCCGGAAAGAACAGCGCCCCGGCCCGGTAGCGCACCGGCCGACATCGAAGCCGCCCCGTGGGAGAGATCCCCGGGGCGGCTTCGTGTGCGGTGTCGGTGTCCGATACGTACGGCAGTGCGGTGCGTACGACGCGGTGCGCCTCAGCCGCGCGCCGACGCCCTGCCCTCCACCGCGAACAGCTCCTCCTCGACGTGGTCGAGGGCGATCCGCAGCGCACCCGTCGCCACCGCGGCCTCCCGCAGCAGCGAGAGCACCACCCGCGGCGGGCGCAGGCAGTAGCGCTCCAGCTCGCTGCGCAGCGGCGGCAGCAGGCCGTCCAGCCCCGCGGCCCAGCCGCCGATGACGACCAGCTCCGGATCGAGGGCGAGGACGAGCGCGGCCACGTCGTGCACCAGGCGCTGGATGAACCGGTCGACGGCGGCCTGCGCCCGGGCGTCACCGCCCTTGGCCAGCGTGAAGACCTCCGCCACGGCGTGCTCGTCGAGCGGGCGCAGGGCCTCGTCCGTGGGCGACAGCAGCGTCTCCGGCCGCGATTCGCGGCCCAGCAGGTGCAGCGCGCCGATCTCGCCCGCCGCGCCGCCGAAGCCGCGGTGCAGCCGTCCCCCTATCAGGGAGCCCGCGCCGGGGCTGAGCCCCGCCAGCACGAAGACGAAGTCGTTGGAGTCCTTTGCGACGCCCTTCCAGTGCTCGGCGACGGCCGCGGCGTTCGCGTCGTTCTCCACCAGCACCGGGCAGCGGAAGGAGCGCTGGAGGCGCTGGCCGAGCGCGAGCCCCGTCCAGCCCGGGAGCGCCACCCCCAGCCGTACGGTGCCGTCGGCCTCGACGATGCCGGGGGAGCCGACCCCCACCGCCCGGAGGTTGTTCCGGGAGACGCCGGTGCGCCGCAGCACGTCCGCGATCACCACCCGGACCCGGTCCAGCCGGTCGTCCGCGGACGCCGTCTCGGACACATCCCGGGACGCGGCGCCGATGATGCGGCCGTCGAGGCCGGAGACGAGCGCGGCGACCCGGTGCGGGCCGATCTCGATGCCCAGCAGGTGGCCCGCCTCGACCCGGAAGCGGAACCGGCGCGCGGGGCGCCCCTGGCGTCGGGTGCCGCCCTCCTCCGGCACGCTCTCGGCCACCAGGCCCGCCTCGATGAGCCCTTCCACCACGCCCTCGACCGTGGGTCGGGACAACCCCGTCAAACGGGTCAGGTCCGTGAGCGTGGGGGAGCCCGAGTCCCGCAGCGCATGGAGTACCACCGCGGAGTTGATCCGCCGCAACAAGGACGGGTCTCCGCCGGTCAGCCGCCCCACCGTGTGTCCTTCCAGCCCCGGCTCGAACAGCCCGGGCATATCGTCTGCCGGATGGTACTCGCTGGCCGCGCGGGGCGCACGATCAGGACGTGATCGACGAGGGGCACCGAGACGCCCGGGGCGGCCCGTTGCCCTTGCGTCACGGCAGCCAGCACAGTCCCAGGAGACGGCGCAGCCACAGAAGACAGCGCGGGCACCAGGCTCACCGGGAGTCCTCCCGCAGCCGTGCGTACTCCTCGGCCATCGTCTGCGCCGTCCAGTGCGCGTTCAGCCCGCTCGGATTCGGCAGCGCCCAGATCCGCGTCCCGCCGATCCGCCGCTCCTGCGGACCGATGCGGGCCTTGGGGTCCCCGAAGGCCGTGCGGTACGCGGTGACGCCGACGACCGCGAGCCACGCCGGTCGCAGCCGCGCGACCTTCGCCGCCAGCAGCCGGCCGCCCTCGCGGAACTCCTCCGCGCTCACCTCGTCGGCGCGCGCGGTCGCCCGCGCCACCACGTTGGTGATGCCGAACCCGTACGTCAGCAGCTCCCGCTGCTCGGCCGGCCGCAGCTGCCGGGGCGTGAACCCCGACAGGTGCAGCACCGGCCAGAAGCGGTTGCCCGGGCGGGCGAAGTGGTGGCCCGTCACCGCCGACATCAGGCTCGGGTTGATCCCGCAGAACAGCACGGAGAGCCCCGGCGCCACGACGTCGTCGATGACGCCGTCGCGGGCGGCCCGGAGCTCTTCGGGCGGCGGCAGGGACACCGGCGACTCAGGATCAGAGGATCGCGCCGGGCGCGTAGCCGGCGGCGTCCGAATGCCGCTCGACGACCTCCTCGACGGCCCGGACCACCGCGGCGACCTGGTCGGCCGCGGCGCCCGTGAAGGACAGCTTGTCGGCCATCAGGCCGTCCAGCTTCGCCCGGTCCAGCGGGATGCGCTCGTCCGCCGCCAGCTTGTCCAGCAGCTCGTTGCGCTCGACGCCCTGCTCGCGCATGGCGAGCGCGGCGGACACCGCGTTCTCCTTGATGGCCTCGTGCGCCACCTCGCGGCCCACTCCGGCCCGCACCGCGCCCATCAGCACCTTGGTGGTGGCCAGGAACGGCAGGTAGCGGTCCAGCTCCCGGGCGATGACCGCGGGGAAGGCGCCGAACTCGTCGAGGACGGTCAGGAAGGTCTCCAGCAGCCCGTCCAGCGCGAAGAACGCGTCCGGCAGCGCCACCCGGCGCACCACCGAGCACGACACGTCGCCCTCGTTCCACTGGTCGCCAGCGAGCTCGCCCGTCATCGAGGCGTAGCCGCGCAGGATCACCATCAGGCCGTTGACGCGCTCGCAGGAGCGGGTGTTCATCTTGTGCGGCATCGCGGACGAGCCGACCTGGCCGGGCTTGAAGCCCTCGGTCACCAGCTCGTGGCCGGCCATCAGCCGGACCGTCTTGGCCAGCGACGAGGGCGCCGCGGCCAGCTGCACCAGGGCCGAGACGACGTCGTAGTCCAAGGAGCGCGGATAGACCTGGCCCACCGAGGTGAACGCCCGCTCGAAGCCCAGGTGGCCGGCGACGCGCTGCTCCAGTTCGGCCAGCTTCGCCGCGTCCCCGCCCAGCAGGTCCAGCATGTCCTGCGCCGTGCCGACCGGGCCCTTGATGCCGCGCAGCGGATAGCGCGCGATCAGCTCCTCCAGCCGTCCGAACGCCACCAGCAGCTCGTCGGTCGTCGTCGCGAAGCGCTTGCCGAGGGTGGTGGCCTGGGCGGCGACGTTGTGCGAACGGCCCGCCATCACCAGCTCGGCGTGGTCGGCCGAGAGCCGGGCGAGCCGGGCGAGCACCGCCACGGTGCGGTCGCGCACCAGCTCCAGGGAGAGCCGGACCTGCAACTGCTCCACGTTCTCCGTCAGGTCCCGGGACGTCATGCCCTTGTGGACCTGCTCGTGGCCGGCGAGCGCGTTGAACTCCTCGATCCGCGCCTTCACGTCGTGCCGGGTGACCTTCTCGCGCTCGGCGATGGACGCCAGGTCGACCTGGTCGAGCACCCGCTCGTAGTCGGCCACTGCCGCCTCGGGCACATCGACCCCCAGGTCGCGCTGGGCGCGGAGCACGGCGAGCCAGAGCCGGCGCTCCAGCACCACCTTCTGCTCGGGGGACCACAGGGAGGCCAGCTCGGCGGAGGCGTAGCGGCCGGCAAGGACGTTCGGGATGCGGGGCTTCGCAGACACAGCAGTCACGTGGCCGCATTCTACTGTCGGTTTGCGCAGGCCAGCGCCCCGGTCCCGGTTGTGCGATCCTCCAGGGCGGCCGACGGGGGACTACGGGCCGGGCGGCGGCTCGTAGGGGAGCAGCTCGGGCCGCTTGGCCGGGCGGCCGTCGCCCGAGGAGCGGCCGGTCAACCGACGGCCGATCCAGGGGCCCAGATGGCGTCGGGCGAACCGCACGTCGTCCGTCCGGCGCGCCAGCCACGCCGGCGGTACGGCCGCCGGCAGCGGGGCGCCCCAGTCCTCCCGCGCCGCCAGCCCGAGGGACTGCCAGACCGCCTCGGCCACCCGGCGGTGCCCCTCGGCCGTCAGGTGCAGCCGGTCCGCGTCCCACATCCGGGGGTCGCCCAGCACCGGCGCGCCGTACAGGTCCACCACGACCGCGCCGTGCCGCTCGGCCAGCACCGCGATGTGGGCGTACAGCTCCTCCATCCGGGCGCGGCCCATGTCCAGCACCGGGCCGTGGCGCCCCGGGCTGCGCATCAGCACCAGCTGCCGACAGGAGGGCGCCAGGGTCTCCACGGCCTCCTCCAGCAGCCCGCAGACCCGACCCATGTCGACCCGGGGCCGCAGCACGTCGTTCAAGCCGCCGACCAGCGTCACCAGGTCCGCCCGCATCCCGGCCGCGGCGCCGATCTGGTCCGTCACGATCTGCCCGATGAGCTTGCCGCGCACGGCGAGGTTCGCGTAGCGGAAGCCGGGCGACCCGGCGGCGAGGCGGGCGGCCAGGAGATCGGCCCAGCCGCGGTAGGAGCCGTCGGGCAGCCGGTCGGACATGCCCTCGGTGAACGAGTCGCCCACCGCGACGAAGCTGGTGAAGTCGGTGATCTGCGCCATGGTCGATCGATCCTACCGGGGTGCGGACCCGCGCCCGGGGCGCCCGCGGAAACGGCGGAGCGGCCCGCCCCGAGCCCCGCAAGGGGGGTACGGAACGGGCCGCTCGCCTCGTCGGCGTGCGCCGCGGCGGTACGGGTCAGTCCGAGCGGCCGACCAGCTCCCGCAGCACGTCCTCCATGGTCACCAGGCCCTCCGGCGTGCCGTCCTCGTTGAGGACCGCCGCCAGGTGGGTCCGGCTCCGCTGCATCGCCGTGAGCACGTCGTCCAGCGGGGTCACCGCACGGACCCGGGCGATCGGCCGCATGGCCGCGACCGGGAAGGCCACGTCGCGCGGCGCCGCGTCCAGGGCGTCCTTCACATGGAGGTAGCCGAGGATGGTGCGGCTGGAGTCGATCACCGGGAAGCGGGAGAACCCGGATTCCGCGGAGAGCTGCTCCAACTGCTCCGGAGTGGTCCCCGCCTGCGCGTACACCACCCGCTCGGCCGGCATCACGACGTCCCGCACCGGGCGGCGGCCCAGCTCCAGGGCGTCCCGCAGCCGCTCGGCGGCGCGGTCGTCCAGCAGACCCGCGTCACCCGAGTCCACGACCATCCGGGCGAGGTCGTCGTCCGAGAAGGTCGCCGCGACCTCGTCCTTGGTCTCCACCCGCAGCAGCTTCAGCAGGGTGTTGGCGAAGGCGTTGATCGTGAAGATCACCGGTCGCAGCGCCCGGGCCACCGCCACCAGCGGCGGGCCGAGGATCAGCGCGCTGCGGGTGGGCTCGGCCAGGGCGATGTTCTTCGGCACCATCTCGCCGAGGAGCATGTGCAGATACGTGGCCAGCGCCAGCGCGATCACGAAGGAGATCGGGTGGATCGCGCCTTCCGGCACGCCCAGCGAGTGGAAGACCGGCTCCAGCAGGTGCGCGATGGCGGGCTCGGCGACGATGCCGAGGACCAGCGTGCACAGGGTGATGCCGAGCTGGGCCGCGGCCAGCAGCGCCGACACGTGCTCCAGGCCCCACAGCACGCTGCGGGCGCGGCGGTTGCCCGCCTCGGCCTCCGGCTCGATCTGGCTGCGGCGCACGGAGATCAGGGCGAACTCGGCGCCCACGAAGAACGCGTTGACCACCAGGGTCAACAGACCGATCAGCAACTGTACGGCGATCATCGGCCGGCCTCCCCGGTGCTCGCGGCGGACGGGCCCTGCTCATCGGACTCGACGGGCAGGGGCGCGTGCAGCAGCACCCGGGCGGCACGCCGCCCGGCCGCGTCCACCACGTCCAGTCGCCACCCCTGGAGGTCGATCCGGTCGCCCTCCACCGGGATGCGGCCGAGTTCGGTGGCGACCAGACCCGCGAGGGTCTCGTACGGACCCTCCGGGACCTTCAGGCCCACCCGCTCCAACTGGTCGGTGCGGGCGGCGCCGTCGGCCGACCACAGCGTGCGACCGTCCGCGTCCCGGCCCGCGGGGGCCAGGTCGGACGTCTCGTGCAGGTCGTGCTCGTCGTGCACCTCGCCGACGACCTCCTCGACGATGTCCTCCATCGTCGCGACGCCGGCCGTACCGCCGTACTCGTCGATGACGACGGCCATCGTCGACCGGCCGCCGAGCTGGTCGAGCAGTCGGTCCACGGTCAGGGTCTCGGGCACCAGCAGCGGCTCGCGCAGCACCTCCGAGACGCTCAGTCGGGGACGCAGCTCGGCCGGGACGGCCAGCACGTCCTTGATGTGGGCGATGCCGACGACCGTGTCCAGGTTCCCCCGGTAGACGGGGAAGCGGGACAGCCCGGTCGCCCGGGTCGCGTTGGCCACGTCCTCGGCCGTCGCCTGCACCTCCAGGGCCGTGACCTGGACGCGCGGGGTCATCACGTTCTCCGCGGTCAGGTCGGCCAGGTTCAGGGTGCGCACGAACAGCTCGGCGGTGTCCGCCTCCAGCGCGCCCTCCTTGGCGGAGTGCCGGGCGAGCGCGACCAGCTCCTGCGGGCTGCGCGCCGAGGCCAGCTCCTCCGTCGGCTCCATGCCGAGCCGGCGCAGGATGCGGTTGGCGGTGTTGTTGAGGTGGCTGATCAGGGGCTTGAACGCGCCCGTGAACAGCCGCTGCGCCGGCGCCACCACCTTCGCGACCTGGAGCGGCGACGAAATGGCCCAGTTCTTGGGGACCAGCTCGCCGACGACCATCAGGACGACCGTGGACAGCGCGGTGCCGAGCACGAGCGCGATCGACGACGCGACGGAGGGGGAGAGGCCCAGGTCCTCGACCGGGCCGCGGATGAGCTTGGCGATCGACGGCTCGGAGAGCATGCCGACGATCAGGTTCGTCACGGTGATGCCGAGCTGCGCACCGGAGAGCTGGAAGGTGAGGCCGCGCACGGCCTTCAGGGCGCTGGCGGCGCCGCGCTCACCGCGGGCCGCGGCCTGTTCGAGGTCGTTGCGCTCGACGGTGGTGAGGGAGAACTCCGCGGCCACGAAGATGCCACAGGCGAAGCAGAGCAGCACCGCCACGAAGAGGAGGAGCACTTCGGTCATCGGGTCACCTCCGTCCCATGATCGGGCAGGGACGCAAGGGCCGCGCGATGTCGTTCGGAGCTGTTGACGGGTCTGCTACTGGGAGGCTCGTCCATGGACGGGACGCTCACACCTTTCGTTGGGAAGGAGCTGTGATCCACCCCATCGTAAAGGATCGGCAAAGTGGCGACGGGGGGACCGGCGGGGCTGAAGCGGAACGGACCGGGCACCGCCCCGCGGGGGTGCCCGGTCCATCGTGTCATTCCCGCCCCACGGCCTCCCGCCGTGGCCCGGGCATCACGCCCCGTGGGCGGCGCCGGCGGACGCGGCGCCGGCGGTCCCGTACGGCTTCACCCAGCGCCGCCAGTGGTCCTCCCGGTGGTACCCGGCCGCGGCCCACGCCCGCTGGGCCCGCTCGTTCACCTCCAGCACCATGGCGTCCCCGCGCCGTCCCCCGACGGCGGCGAACCGCTCCTCGGCGGCCTCCAGCAGCACCTTCGCGACGCCCTGCCGACGGTGTGCCGGCAGCACCGCGAGCCGGTACAGCGAGCAGCGCCAGCCGTCGAAGCCGGCGATCACCGAACCGACCAGCCGCCCGTCGGGCGTCTCGGCCAGGATCAGGGCGGCGGGGTCGCGGTCGATCAGACGGGTCACGCCGTCGACGTCGTCCGTGATGCTCGTGCCCTCAGCCGCGGTTTCCCAGAAGGCGAGGACGGTCTCGGCGTCGGCGGCATCGGCGTTGCGAATGCGCAGGTCTTCCATGGCCCGACCCAAGCACGGCCCGCCCCGGCGGTGCCACCGGCTTTCCCACCCCTCGGGCAGCGGCGGCCATGCCCCGCGTGGCCCTTCCGGCAGCGCCGTCGCCTGGGCGGGCGGCGCATGGCGCCCGTGAGGGGTACGCGGTGATGGCGTCTGCGGCCCGTCTGTGGCTTGTCGCGCAGTTCCCCGCGCCCCTGATCGCTTCCCCCGTCACTTGTCCGCGATCTGATGGGCGCCAGTTCGCGTCCCCCAGCCTCCCTGGAATCCGTCCGCGACCCGCAGACGGGAAGTGGAGGCAGCGAATCAGGGGCGCTGGGCCCCCACGCCCCTCCGGGCGTAGGGGGCGGAACTGCGCGACAAGCCACTGATGGGCGGCAGGTATAAGTGACCGGGGTAGCGAGTCAGGGGCGCGGGGAACTGCGCGACAGGCCCACCACCGGGCCGCAGACGCCATCACCGCACACACCCCACGGCGCCACCGCGCCCGTCGAGGCAACGGCACCACCGCAGGGGCACGGCGGCTCCGTCCACAGGCGCATGCGAAGCCTTTGCGCAGCTGAGCGCGTCGGTCAGTCCGGGGCCGCGAAGGGCTTGCGGGCGATCCCGAGCACGCACGGGGACGACGGCACCTGGAGACCCCGCTCCGGCACCCTCAGCCGTCGGTGCGCACCCAGTTCCAATCCCGCCGCCTCGATCGCGGCGAGGGTGTCCCGCGCGGTGTGGCAGCCGCCGAACAGCCAGGGCCACACCGTGCGGTCCAGCGCCCGCTGGGTCCGGGCCATGCCGCGGGTCGGCGCCAGGACGTGCTCGAAGAACCGCAACTCGCCACCGGGGCGCAGCACCCGCCGGACCTCCCGGAGCGAGCGCGGCAGGTCCCGTACGGAACACAGCACCAGCGAGGCGACCACGACGTCGAACGCCTCCGACTTCACCGGGAGCGCCTCCGCCGCGCCCGGGACCACGTCGACCGGGACCTCCGCCCGGCGGGCCGCCCGGCGCGCCAGCGCCCGCAGCGTGCCCTCCGGCTCGATGGCCACGACCTCGGAGACCGCCGACGGGTAGTGCGGGAAGTTCAGGCCGTTGCCCGCGCCGATCTCGATCACCCGCCCGGAGACGCCGGCGAGCAGCTCCTCCCGGTGGGCACCCACCCCTGCCCGCTCGTCGGCGGCCACGCTGAAGCGGGCGTAGAAGCGGGCGAAGACCGGGTGGTGGACCGCGTCGCGGGGCGCGGTCGGCTGGGACCGGGGCATCACGGGCCTCCTCGAAGGGGGCGGTGCGTCACGGCCATTCTCCCCCGCGCCGGGGCCCGGGACACTACTCAGTGCCGGGGCGCGCCCACCGGCGGCGGGGGCGCCGCCGACGCGGTGAACGCCGCGATGTCCAGGCGCCCGCCGAGCGCCGGCGCCAGCCAGTCGGCGGCCCGCCCGCGGAACAGGTCGGGGGAGAGCCCGCCCGCGCCCTCCGGTACGGCCCCGAGCAGCGGCGCCCCCGCCACCGTCGGCAGGTCCGCCAGGTTGCACCGCGCCGCGAGGTCGGGTGCCGCGGGCCAACTGCCCACGACCACACCGAGTTGGCGCACGCCCCGGGCGCGCAGCGCCTCGCCCGTGAGCGCGGCGCCGTTGAGGGTGCCGAGGCCGGCCGGTACGACGACGAGGACCGGCGCGCCCAGCAGCCGGGCGGCGTCCGCGAGCGTGCCGCCCGCCGCGTCGAAGTGCACCAGCAGTCCGCCCGCGCCCTCCACCAGCACCAGGTCGTGCTCCGTCGCGGCCTTCTCCACCGCGTCCGCCACGTCCTGCGGCCCCACCGTCGCGGCACCGGCCCGGTGCGCGGCGGTCGCCGGAGCCAGCGGCTCCGGGTAGCGCGCCAGCTCCAGCGTGCCCACCCCGCCGACGAGCCGGGCCACCTCGCCGACGTCGCCGGGCTCGTCGACCCGTACGCCCGTCTGGGCCGGCTTCACCACGGCGACGCTCCGGCCGCGCCTGCGGGCGTTCGCCGCGATCGCCGCGGTGACGACGGTCTTCCCGATCTCCGTCCCGGTGCCCGAGACCACGATGACGTTCATGTGTCGCTTCCGTTCTTCCGTCGAGTCGGCTCAGCCCGCGGCCACGGCCGCCCGGCGTCCGCCGCTGCGGCCGTCGATGCCGACGCCGCCGCCAGCACCGCCGTGCAGACCGTCGCCAGGTCCTCGTCGTCCATCACGAACGGCGGCATGACGTACACCAGGTCCCGGAACGGCCGCAGCCACACGCCGTGCCGCAGCGCCGCGTCCGTGGCCGCCGCCATGTCGACGGCGTGATCGAGCTGGACGACGCCGATCGCGCCGAGGACGCGCACGTCGACCACCCCGGGCAGGGCCGTCGCGGGGGCGAGCCCCCGGCGCAGCGCGGACTCGATGCGCCGCACCTCCCCGGCCCAGTCCTGCGACAGCAGCAGGTCGACGGAGGCCAGGGCGACGGACGCGGCGAGCGGGTTGGCCATGAACGTCGGACCGTGGGCGAGCACGGGCACCTCGCCCTGCGAGATGCCGTCGGCCACCCGCGAGGTGCACAAGGTCGCCGCCATCGAGAGATAGCCGCCGGTCAGCGCCTTGCCGAGACACAGCACATCGGGGCTCACCCCCGCCTGCTCGGCGGCGAAGAGCGTCCCGGTGCGGCCGAAGCCGGTGGCGATCTCGTCGAAGACGAGGAGGACGCCGTGCTCGTCGCACGCCTCGCGCAGCACCCGCAGGTACGCGGGGGAGTGGAAGCGCATCCCGCCCGCGTTCTGCACCACCGGCTCGACGATCACCGCCGCCAGCTCGTGGGCGTGCCGGGCCACCAACTCCCGCAGGTGGTCCGCGTACGCCTGCTCGTACGCCGCCGGCGGTGCGTCCGCGAAGACCTGCTCCGGCAGCACCCCGCTCCACAGCGCGTGCATGCCGCCGTCGGGGTCGCACACGGACATCGGCTGCCAGGTGTCGCCGTGGTAGCCGCCGCGCCAGGTCATCAGCCGTCGCTTCGCGCGGTCGCCGGTCGAGCGCCAGTACTGGAGGCACATCTTGACCGCGACCTCGACGGAGACCGAGCCCGAGTCGCTGAGGAAGACGTGCCGCAGCGGCTCGGGGGTGATCTCCACCAGGCGTTCGGCCAGCCGCACGGCGGGCTCGTGCGTCAACCCGCCGAACATCACATGGCTCATCCGCTCCAACTGACCGCGCGCCGCCTCGTTCAGGACGGGGTGGTTGTAGCCGTGCAGGGCGGACCACCAGGACGCCATGCCGTCGACGACCTCGCGGTGCCCGTGCACCGGCGTCGCCAGCCGCAGCCGTACGCCCGCGGCGGACTCCACGACCAGCGGGTCCGCGCGGCCGGGCATCGGCCCGTACGGATGCCACACGTGCGCCCGGTCCAGCGCCAGCAACTCGGCGACGTCCACGGCGGGCGGGGCCTCAGGCATTGGGGGCCACCTCGGTGCCGGCGCCCCGGCGGCGCACCGCCACCAGGTCCGGGCGCCCGGCGTCCGTGCGCTGGCCCGCGCCCTCCTCGGACCCCTCAGCGCCCTCAGCGTCCGGGACGTCCGGTCCGGGGGCCGAGCAGGGCGAACCGCAGCCGCCGCCCGCCCGGTGCGTCGGCAGCGTCGTCGTGCCCGCGCCCTCCACTTCGAAGCCAGCGTCCGCGATCATGTCGAGGTCCGCCTGGCCGGCCTGCCCCTCGCTGGTCAGGTAGTCGCCGAGGAAGATGGAGTTCACCACGTGCAGCGCGAGCGGCTGCAGGGTGCGCAGATGGATCTCGCGCCCGCCCGACAGCCGCACCTCCACGTCCGGGCAGACGAACCGCACCATCGCGAGGATCCGCAGGCACCGCTGTGGGGTGAGGTGCCACTCCTTCGCGAGCGGGGTGCCCTCGAAGGGGATGAGGAAGTTCACCGGCACCGAGTCCGGGTCCAGCGCGCGCAGCGCGAACACCACGTCGACCAGGTCCTCGTCGCTCTCGCCCATGCCCGCGATCAGCCCCGAGCACGCCGACAACCCGGCGGTCTGCGCCTGCCGCACGGTGTCGACCCGGTCCTCGTAGGTGTGGGTGGTGGTGATCTGGCCGTACGTCCCCTCGGACGTGTTGAGGTTGTGGTTGTACGCGTCGGCGCCCGCCGCGCGCAGCCGCTCCGCCTGCCCCGTGGAGAGCAGCCCGAGACAGGCGCACACCTCCACGTCCTCGTTCTGCTCCTTGATGGCCTCGATGGTCTTCGACACCCGGTCGACGTCCCGGTCCGTCGGCCCGCGCCCGCTGGCGACCAGGCACACCCGCTTCGCGCCGCCCGCGACCCCGGCCGCGGCGACCTCGGACGCCTCGTCCGGCTTCAGCCAGGTGTACTTCAAGATGCCCGCCGTCGACCCCAGCCGCTGCGAGCAGTACGAACAGTCCTCGGGGCACAGGCCCGACTTGAGGTTGACGAGGTAGTTGAGCTTCACCCGACGGCCGAACCACTGACGGCGCACCCGGCCCGCCGCGGCCACCAGGTCGAGCACGTCGTCGTCGGAGGTCGCCAGGACGGCGAGCGCTTCTTCCCGGGTCGGCAGCTCGCGCCGCAGCCCCTTCTCCACCAGCGTGTCCAGAAGGTCCATGGCGCCGATCCTGGCCTACCGAACTCCTCCGGGGAAAGTCGAAACCCCACAACAGCGCCGCGACGAAGTGTGTGTATGACCACATGGGTTACCCGGGCGCCGGCGATTAGGGTCTGTGAGCTGCCTACAAAAGCGCGGCCTGTGACACGAGCCGTACGAGGAGCCGAACGCCTTGCACCCAGACCCCTTCCACTGGCTCGACGACGCGGCCCGCGACCGGGAGCGGGCCGGGCTGGTGCGCACGCTCAGCCCCCGCCCCGCCGACGGCGACCTGCTCGACCTCGCCGGCAACGACTACCTCGGGCTCACCCGCCACCCGCACATCACCCGGGCCGCCGGCGAGGCCGCCCGCCGCTGGGGCGCCGGCTCCACCGGCTCCCGCCTCGTCACCGGCAGCACCGCCCTGCACGCCGAACTCGAACGGGAACTCGCCGCCTTCTGCGGCTTCGAGTCCGCTCTGGTCCTGGCGTCCGGCTACGCAGCCAACCTGGCGGCCGTCACCGCGCTGTCCGGGCGCGAGGGCCTGATCGTCTCGGACGCCGGCAACCACGCCTCCATCGTGGACGGTTGCCGACTGTCCCGGGCCGAGACCGCGATCAGCGCGCACGCCGACCCCGAAGCGGTCGGCAAGGCCCTGGACGCCCACCCGGGGCGCCGGGCCATCGCCGTCACCGACTCCGTCTTCTCCGTGGACGGCGACGCGGCGCCGCTCGCCGAACTCGCCGCCGTCTGCGCCCGGCGGGGCGCGGCCCTGCTGGTGGACGACGCGCACGGCTTCGGCGTGCTCGGCGACGGCGGGCGCGGCGCCCTGCACGCGGCCCGGATCGCCGGCGCCCCCGGCGTGGTGGCGACCGTCACGCTCTCCAAGTCCCTCGGCAGCCAGGGCGGGGCGGTCCTCGGCCCCGCCCGGGTCATCGACCACCTCGTCAACACCGCGCGTACGGTCATCTTCGACACCGGCCTCGCACCCGCCGCTGCGGGCGCTGCGCTCACCTCCCTGCGGCTGCTGCGCGACGACCCCGGGCTCGCCGGCCGGGTGCGCACGGCGGCCACGGACCTGTACGAGCGGCTGACCGCGGGGGGCCTCACGGCCGTACGGCCCGACGCCGCCGTGGTGTCCGTCCGGGCGCCCGCGCCGGAAGCGGCGCTGCGCTGGGCCGCCGACTGCCGCGCCGCGGGGCTCCGGGTGGGCTGCTTCCGCCCGCCGTCGGTGCCGGACGGGATCTCCCGGCTCCGGCTCACCGCCCGCGCCGATCTGACGCGGGAGCAGATCGCGGCGGCGGTGGAGATCGTGGTGCGCACGGCACCACCGGGCGCGCGAGGAGTGTCCAAAAACGGCCTTGCGTCGTAGAGTTCACCGCTTCGAGCGACGAAACGCTGCGCATCTTGGCGGATCGCCTCACCCGGCACCGCGATGAATGGCAGTGTGGCGCGCGAAGCACTGTCCGCGGCCGTCCGCGCATCCATCGGCTACGAAGTCGGAGCACGGCCCCGGTGGGAAAGGGACGACGTCGCCATGGCAGACCTCCAGGAAGCCACCATCACCCTGCCGAGCGAGCCCGCCTCGGTCTCCGCGGCCCGGAGGTTCGTCACCGGCGCGGTGACGGGGTGGGGGCTTCCCGCGGGGTCGGACGCCCTCGACACGATCCGGCTGATCGTCTCCGAACTCACCACCAACGCCGTGCAGCACACCTTCGGCCAGTCGCCCACCTTCCGGGTGGACGTGCTGCTGGAGCGGGACGAGGAACTGCGCCTCGGGGTGACGGACAGCCATCCGAAATGGCCCCAGCGGCTGCCGGCCGCCGTGCGCCAGGACAACGGCCGCGGCATGGTCATCATCCGCAGCCTCACGGCGCACAGCGGCGGGCGGCTGACCGTCAAGCCGACCGAGGACGGCGGCAAGACGGTCTGGATCACCCTGCCCTGGCCGGCTCGCCGGGCCGACTGACCCGGCGGGCCGGTGTGCTGACGGGCCGGCGGACCGCCGTCAGCGGACCCGGCCGTACGAGACGCTCCTGCTCCAGATCTTGTCCAGCTTCACCCAGGAACCCCGCTTGGGCGAGTGCCAGATCTTTCCCTTCCCGGCGTAGATGCCGACGTGGTAGACGCTCCGACCGGAGTGGAAGAAGACGAGGTCACCCACTTTTCTCTTGGCGGTGGAGACCCGACGCGTGGAGTTGTACTGCTGCTGGGCGGTCCGGGGCAGCTTCTTGCCCGCCTTCTTGTACGAATAGAGCGTCAGACCGGAGCAGTCGAAGCGGCGCGGCCCCGCCGCGCCCCACCGGTAGGGCGAACCCTTCTTGTCCGCGGCGACCTTGAGCGCCTTGCCCGCGTGTGCCGTTGCTGCCTGGGCCTCGGGCGAGCCGCCCGGTACGAGCATCGAGCCACCGAGTGCGGCGAGGGTCAGGGCGGACACCGCACCCGCCCGGCCGATCAGGAACGGGACGTTCATCTGCGCAGTCATGCGCAACCCTTCGTCAGCCGCCTGTGAAGGGTGACCTGTCGGGTTCGGGCGGACGAAGGTGCCCGGCCGCTGATGCGGCTTCACCCCGAGGAACGTCCGGCGCACCGGCCGTCCCGTACTGCTCGGGTCCTCCACTCCTGCCGAAGCACTCCTGTCGACCAGTCATCCGGAACGGCGGCAGGACTCGGCGTCCGTTCGGACCGCCCCGCCGAGGTGACGGGGGCTTGTCGTCCCAGGGATCTTGTCCCACGCCGTGCCGGATTTCCGAGTCAAAACGGCGGTATGTGAGTTTCAACACGAATGCGCCATTCAGGTGGACACGCCGCAATTTCCCACCGGGAGTGGACGCCGGGGGAGGCCCGCACCAGCGCTGGAATAGGACATTCCGCTAGAGGGATCGTCGTCCCGCGCAACTTGAGCGTATCGGCCGGGGGCGCCGCGACTACATCAAACGAGGTATCCGGGCGGGAACCCGAATGGCGGTTGACGTGTCGGATGACGGGCCGTCAAGGGGCAGGGTCGGCGGGGATGGTGACTCGCAGCGCCCGCCGTTCGCCGTCGAGCACCCGCAGCGCCCGGGCGAGGGTGGCCGCGTGCAGGGCGTCCTCCCCGCGGTCGTGCATCAGCGCCAGCGCGTCCTTGACCGCGACCGCCTGAGTCACCAGCGCCTGGGCGGCGCGCAACGAGGAGTACGTGAGGTCGCCACGGCTGGGGTTGATGCGTCCCACCAGGTCCACGATGCGCAGATAGCCGTCGATCAGATCGGCCTCGGCGCGGGTCAGCGCCGGCAGCGGCGGCAGTTCGGGCCGGAGCACGGGTGCGCCTTCCGTCAGCCGCGGCCGGTCAGTGACGACTTGCGGCTGCCGATCACGTGGTCCACCAGCCCGTACTCCTTGGCCGTCGCCGCGTCCAGGAAGGTGTCGCGCTCCAGGTCGGCGGCGATCTGCTCCGCGGACCGGTCGGTGTGCCGGGCGAACAGCTCCACCATCAGGGCGCGCAGCCGCAGGATCTCCCGCGCCTCGATCTCCAGGTCCGACGGCATGCCCCGGGCCGGCTCGTCGAGCGCGGGCTGCTGGAGCACGATCCGCGCCCCCGGCAGGGCCAGGCGCTTGCCGGGGGCGCCCGCGGCCAGCAGCAGCGCCGCGGTCGAAACGGCCTGTCCGATGCAGGTCGTCTCGACGTCGCAGGTGATCACCTGCATCGTGTCGTAGATCGCGAGCATCGCACTGAGCGAGCCGCCGGGAGAGTTGAGGTAGAGCGAGATCTGACGCTCCGGCGCCGCGTACTCCAGGTACAGCAGTTGGGTGATCACGTCGTTCGCCGCGGTGTCGTCGACCGGCGTCCCGAGGAAGACGATCCGCTCTTCGAGCAGCTTGGCGTAGGGGTCGAGGGTGCGGTTCCCGTGCGCGGTGCGCTCGGTGAACTGCGGCAGGACGTATCGGGCGACGGGCTGCGTCATGGCGTACCTCTCCTCGGTCCTCGACGGGCGCGCTGCGACCGGCCCCGTCTGTGCTTCCGTAAGAAACGTACAGGACGTACAGAAATCCATGAGGGAGGGTGCCCCTGAAGATGGGGGTCGATTTGCTGGTCAGGGGCCGTTCTCGTGTCGCGCGGGCGCACTTGCGACGAGGGAGAGCGCAAAAACTACACATCATGATCACGAATCCATCACCTTCCGGCGGTCTGTCTGTCTCCACCGATCCGCCGCGGTTAGGTTCGGGGCCTCAAAAGAACGTGTTGGGGAGATCGCATGACGTGGGGCGGGCAGTCGCAGCAGGCGCCGTGGGGCGGGCAGGCTCCGAAACCGCAGGGACCCGGCTGGGCGCGCAAGCGCTTCGTCGTTCCCGGAGCCGCCGTCCTCTTCTTCATGGGCGTCGGCATCGGTGCTTCGGGCGGGGGCGACGAAGGGGAGAAGGGCGGTCGTGCCGCGCCCGGGCCCACCGTCACGGTCACGCCGCGGGGCGGTGCGGCGCCGGCTCCCGCGGTGACCGCCACCGTGACCGCCGCGCCGGCCAAGACGCCCCGCACCACCGCCGGCGTCGCGCATGCCGGGGGCGACTCCGGCGCGACGCCGGTGCCGAACTTCGTCGGCATGGGACTCCAGGCCGCCCAGGACGCGGCCCAGGACGTCGGCTTCTCCATGCTGACCTCGCACGACAGCACGGGCGAGCGCCGCAACCAGCTCTGGGACCGCAACTGGAAGGTGTGCACCCAGGAGCCCGCGGCGGGGAAGAAGGTCCCGAAGGACACCGAGCTGAACTTCGGCACGGTGAAGAACGAAGAGCGCTGCCCGTAGGGAGCCGACGGCCGGGGCGGGTGCTGACCAGGGGCTTCCCCTGTCTCCACGTGTCGTGTGAGGGGCGGAGCCGCGCATTAAGCTGAAAGGCATGGCCTACGAGATTCCGGTGACGCAAGCCCGCGCTGAGCTGGCCGAACTGATCAATCGCGTGGTGTACGGCGGTGAGCGCGTCGTCGTCACCCGACACGGGAAGCCGCTCGTGGCGCTGGTCTCGGCGGAGGACCTCGCACGACTCGAAGAGCTCGACCGCTCCGCCGTCGACGAGCAGGTGATCAGCTCCGTGTCGTCGCTCGGGTCCACCGCGCCCGGCGGCACCGAGCAGGGGCGCTTCGGGCTGACCGCGGAGCACCGCCGCCCCGGCGCCGGGCACTGACCGCCCGGATCCGGCCGGAGGTGGCGGCGGATGCGTGACCGCGGCGCCCTATGCGGCGACGGTCGTCCCTGAGCTGGCCGGGTGCCCGGCGACTCCGTTGGCCGGGTGCCGGGAGAGCAGGACGGCGGCGAGCCCCAACCCCGCCTACAGGCACAGCACCAGCACATCGCCCCCGCTGCCGTTCCCGTCGAAGTACGCCTGCGAGCGCAGCAGTTGGGCGCCGGCCCCCGGTGGCAGCCACTGACCGACGAGCCCGGCGGGCTCCGGTAGCAGCTCCGGGGCGCTCGCGGCGCCCGAGAACGGGTTGCCGATCAGCACCATCAGCGCACTGCCGAGCGCCATCCCCGCGGGGCCGATGAGCGCGGCGAGGCCCGCCGTCCCCGCGCCGACGGCGAAGACCGTGAGCGCCACCGTCCCCGCCTCGCCCCACCAGGACCCGGTCAGGACGTTCAGCCAGGTGTGGGCGAGGGCGGTCGCGGTGAGGGCGGCGAGCGCCGCGGCGCCGGCGAGGGTCGCCGCCGCCCGCCACCGGCGCAGCTTCAAGGCCGTCACCAGGGCGCCGGACGCGATCCCGGCGAGGGTGAGCGGCAGCGCGGTCGCCGCCAGCACACCGCCGCGCGGATCGCCGCTCGGCGCGGGGACGACATCGGTCACCGGCACCGGACGCCCTTCGGGCGCCCCGGCCGCGACGACCTCCCGCAGCAGTCCGGCCACCACGGGGCTCGCCGCCGAGGCGGTCAGGAGCCGCGGCCCTTCCGGCGTGGCGACCACCGCTCCGTACACCGTCCGGTCCTCGATGGCGGCGCGGGCCGCCGCCTCGTCCTCGTAGCGGTAGACCTCGAAGGCGCCCTTGCGCTGCTCCAGTGAGCGGGCGATCGGTTCCGCCGCCGCGGCCGGCCCCGCGACGCCGAGGGGCAGGTCGCGCGGCGCGGTGCGGGCGCCGGGCCAGGCGAAGGCCCAGAGCGCCGCCGCGACCAGGACCGGCACCAGGAGCAGTACGGCGAGCGCGCGGCGCGCCGGGCTCGGTGCGGTACCGGGGGGCGAGGGCTGCTGGGGCGGGGCCACGGCTGGGGAGGTGCTGGACACGGGATTCCTCACTTCTGGGCGTGCTGAAGGCCACCGGGCGTACGGCCGGTGGCGCGTACGGGTCGACGTGCGTGGGAGTCCACGTGCGTGGGAGTCCACGTGCGCGGGAGTCCACGGGCATACGGGTCGACCAGCGGACGGCTAAAAAGAAGGATCGTTCGTTTTGCATGTGGGGCTCAGGCTCCTCCGGCGGGGGCGGCTTGTCAAGAATGAATGTTCGTTTTAGGTTGGCGGCATGGCACGCGTCTCCCAACAGCACCTCGACGCGCGGCGCCGTCAGATCCTCGACGGCGCCGCGCGCTGCTTCGCCCGCAACGGCTTCCACGCCACCTCGATGCAGGACGTCCTCAGCGAGGTCGGCCTCTCCGCCGGCGCCGTGTACCGCTACTTCCGCAGCAAGGACGAGCTGATCGAGGCCATCGCCGACGAGGTGTTCGACGTGATCAGGGGCGCCTTCACCGAGGCGGCCCGCACCGATCCGCCCCCCACCCCGGACGTGCTCATCGGCCGTGTGCTGCGCCGGGTGCTGTACGACCACTTGGAGGGCGCCGACGAGCAGGCGCTCGCCCGACTCGTCATCCAGGTGTGGACCGAGACCCTGCGCAACGAACGGCTCGCGGCCGTCCTCGACGAGGGGTACGGCACCCTGCGCGGGGCCTGGGTGCAACTCGTCGAGGGGTACCGCGCCCACGGCTGGATGTCCGACGACGCCGAAGCCGACCACGTGGCCCGCACCCTGATCGCCACCGCGCAGGGGTTCATCACCCAGCAGGCGCTCTTCGGCAACGTCAGCGTCGACATCCTGGAGAGCGGACTGCGCGCGGTGATGTCGATGGAGCGTGCACCTGGTCGTAACGCTGGTTAACGCGCCCGAAAAGGCGCCGTCCTAACGTGTTCACCTCCCGACGGCCCGGAGGTCCGCCCCGCGGGCCGTTTCGACGAGTGAGGTGGCACCGTGCAACTCTCCCCGCACGAGCAGGAACGGCTGCTCGTCCACGTCGCCGCCGACGTCGCCCGGCAGCGCCGGGCGCGCGGCCTGCGGCTCAACCACCCCGAGGCCGTCGCCCTGATCACCGCCCACGTCCTCGAAGGCGCCCGCGACGGGCGCACCGTCGTGGAACTCATGGCGTCGGGCCGCCAGGTCCTGGCCCGCGCCGAGGTGATGGAGGGCGTCCCCGAGATGACCCACGACGTCCAGGTCGAGGCCACCTTCCCGGACGGCACCAAGCTCGTCACCGTCCACGACCCGATCGGCTGAGGCGCACCGGTGATCCCCGGAGAGCTGCGCCTGGCCGACGGCCCCGTGCGCATCAACGAAGGGCGCGACGTCACCTGCGCCACCGTCGTCAACACCGCCGACCGCCCCGTGCAGGTCGGCTCCCACTACCACTTCGCCGAGGCCAACCCCGGGCTGGAGTTCGACCGGGCCGCGGCCTGGGGGCGGCGCCTGCACATCGCCGCCGGCACCGCCGTCCGCTTCGAGCCCGGGATCCCCGTGGCGGTGGAACTCGTGCCCATCGCCGGCGCGCGGACCGTGCCGGGGCTGCGCGGTGCGGCCGGCGGCGCCCTGGACGCCGAGGGCGGTGCCGACCGTGGCTGAGCTGAGCAGACGGGCGTACGCGGACCTCTTCGGCCCGACCACCGGTGACCGGGTCCGGCTCGCCGACACCGACCTCTTCGTCGAGGTCGAGGAGGACCGCAGCGGAGGGCCCGGACGCGCCGGCGACGAGGCCGTGTTCGGCGGCGGCAAGGTGATCCGCGAGTCCATGGGGCAGGCGCGCACCACGCGGGCCGAGGGCGCGCCGGACACCGTCGTCACCGGGGCGCTGGTCATCGACCACTGGGGCGTGATCAAGGCGGACATCGGCATCCGGGACGGCCGGATCACCGCCCTGGGCAAGGCCGGGAACCCCGACACCATGGACGGCGTCCACCCCCGCCTGGTGATCGGCCCCGAGACGGAGGTCATCGCCGGCAACGGACGCATCGTCACCGCCGGCGCCGTCGACGCGCACGTCCACTTCATCTCGCCCACCCTCGTCCACCAGGCGCTGGCGACCGGGGTCACCACCCTCGTCGGCGGCGGCACCGGACCGGCCGAGGGCAGCAAGGCCACCACCGTCACCCCCGGCCCCTGGCACCTCGGCCGGATGTTTCAGGCGCTGGACGGACTGCCGGTGAACATCGGGCTGCTCGGCAAGGGGAACACCACCTCGCGCGAGGCCATGCGCTCCCAACTGCGCGGCGGCGCCGTCGGCTTCAAGATCCACGAGGACTGGGGCGCCACCCCGGCCGTCATCGACGCCTGCCTCGACGTCTGCGAGGAGAGCGGAGTCCAACTCGCCATCCACACGGACACCCTCAACGAAGCCGGCTTCGTCCAGGACACCCTCGCCGCCGTCGCCGGCCGCACCATCCACGCGTACCACACCGAAGGCGCCGGGGGAGGGCACGCACCCGACATCATCTCGGTGGTCGGCGAGCCCCACGTCCTGCCCAGCTCCACCAACCCCACCAGGCCGCACACCGTCAACACGGTCGACGAGCACCTCGACATGCTGATGGTCTGTCACCACCTCAACCCGGCCGTGCCCGAGGACCTCGCCTTCGCCGAGTCCCGCATCCGCCCCACCACCATCGCGGCCGAGGACGTCCTGCACGACCTGGGCGCCATCTCGATCATCTCCTCCGACTCCCAGGCCATGGGGCGCATCGGGGAGGTCGTGCTGCGGACCTGGCAGACCGCGCACGTGATGAAGAAGCGGCGCGGCCCGCTGCCCGGCGACGGCCCCGCCGACAACCACCGGGTGCGTCGCTACGTCGCCAAATACACCATCAACCCCGCGATCGCCCAGGGCATGGCCGCCGAGATCGGCTCGGTCGAGCCGGGCAAGCTCGCCGACCTGGTGCTGTGGGAGCCGGCCTTCTTCGGCGTCAAACCGCTCCTCGTGCTCAAGGGCGGGCAGATCGCGTACGCGCAGATGGGCGACGCCAACGCGTCGATCCCCACGCCCCAACCCGTACTGCCCCGGCCCATGTTCGGCGCCCTCGGCCGGGCCGGGTCGACCGGCTCCCTCACCTTCACCTCCGAAGCGGCGATCGCGGACGGCCTGCCCGAACGGCTCGCCCTCCACAAGCCCTTCGTCCCCATCGCGGACACCCGGCGCCTCACCAAGGCCGCGATGCGCCAGAACGACGCCCTGCCCCGGGTCGTCGTCGACCCCGACACCTTCGGCGTCACCATCGACGGCGAACGCGTCGAGCCCGCGCCGGCCGCGGAACTGCCCATGGCCCAGCGCTACTTCCTCTTCTAGGGACACCTGCTGAGAACGCGATGGACACCATGAGCACACCCGACGGGAAACGCACGGGCATGGGCGCGACGACCCGGGCCGCGCTCCTCGTCCTCGCCGACGGGCGCTTCCCCGCGGGCGGGCACGCCCACTCGGGCGGCGCCGAAGCCGCCGTACGCGCCGGCCGCATCCACGACGGCCCGTCCCTGGCCGCGTTCTGCCGCGGCCGGCTGCACACGACCGGGCTGACCTCCGCCGCCGTCGCCGCCGCCGCGGCGCTCGACCACGACCCCCTCGCCCTCGACGACGCCGCCGACGCCCGCACCCCGTCCCCCGCGCTGCGCGCCGTCGCACGCAGGCTGGGCCGACAACTGCTCCGGGCCGGGCGCGCCACCTGGCCGGGCCCGCGCCTCGACGCGCTCGCCACGGCCCGACCACGCGGCGCGCACCAGCCGGTGGTCTTCGGCGTACTGGCGCTCAACGCCGGCATCGGGCCCGAGGACGCGGCCGGCGCCGTCGCGTACGAGACCGTCAGCGGGCCCGCCACCGCGGCCGTACGGCTGCTGGGGCTCGACCCCTACGAGGCGACGGCGGTGCTCGCCCGGCTGGCGCCCGAGCTGGACGAGGTCGCGGCACGCGCCGGGGCGGCCGCCCGCCGCGGGGTCGACGCCCTGCCCGCCGCCTCCGCACCGCTGCTCGACGTCACCGCGGAGCAGCACGCGACCTGGCCCGTACGCCTCTTCGCCTCCTGACGCCGCCGCCGAGCAAGCAGAACCGACCCGAACCGGAGCCGCCCGTGCACCTCGACAGCCACCACCACGACCGCCCCGCCGCCGTCAGCGCCGACGCCCGGCGCCCCGACGGCAGCCGGCGCGCCCTGCGGATCGGCCTCGGCGGCCCCGTCGGCTCCGGCAAGACCGCGATGGTCGCGGCCCTGTGCGGCGCCCTGCGCGAACGGCACTCCCTCGCCGTCGTCACCAACGACATCTACACCCGCGAGGACGCCGACTTCCTGCTGCGCGCCGCGGTCCTGCCGCCCGAGCGCATCCAGGCCGTGGAGACCGGCGCCTGCCCGCACACCGCGATCCGCGACGACATCTCCGCCAACCTCGAAGCCGTCGAGGACCTGGAGGACGCCGTCGGCCCGCTCGACCTGATCCTCATCGAGTCCGGCGGCGACAACCTCACCGCCACCTTCTCCCGAGGACTGGTGGACGCCCAGGTCTTCGTCATCGACGTCGCCGGCGGCGACGACATCCCCCGCAAGGGCGGCCCCGGCGTCACCACCGCCGACCTGCTCGTCGTCAACAAGACCGACCTCGCCCCGCACGTCGGCTCCGACCTGGGCCGGATGGCCGACGACGCCCGCGAACAGCGCGGCGAACTCCCCGTCGTCCTCACCTCCCTGCGCGAAGGCGACGGCGCGGCGCCGGTCGCCGACTGGGTGCGCGCCCGACTCGCCGACTGGACCGCGTGAGCGTCCGGGCGACGGCCCGCATCGTCGCCGACCGGACCGGACTGCCGGTCCTCACCGGCGCCGGGCCGCTGGCTCCGCGCCGCACCCGCCCGCGGACCCCGCAGCAGCAGCGGGTCGTCATCGTCGGCGCGATGAGCGCCCCGCTCGGCGGCGACCGGCTGGCCGTCGTCACTGAGGTGCGCCCGGGCGCCCGGCTGGAGGTCGGCTCCGCCGCCGCGACGCTCTCCCTGCCGGGCCCCTCCGGCGCGCCCGCCCACTACGACCTGCGCCTCACCGTCGCCGACGGCGCCCGGCTGCACTGGCTGCCCGAGCCCGTCGTCTGCGTCCGCGGCAGCGACCTGCGCACCGCCACCCACGTCGAACTCGCCCCCACCGCCCGGCTCGTCCTGCGCGAGGAACAGGTCCTCGGCCGCCACCGGGAGGAGCCCGGCACGCTGTGGAGCCGGCTCACCGTCCGGCGCGCCGGACGCACCCTGCTCGACCAGGAGGGCCGGTACGGGCCCGGTGCGCCCGGCGGCTGGGACGGCGGCGCCGTCCTCGGCGGCCACCGGGCCGTCGGCCAGCTCCTGATCGTCGACCCCGCCTACGAGACCGAGCCGCCGCGTGCCCGGCTCCTCGGTGACACCGCGGTCCTCACCCCGCTCGCCGGCCCGGCCGCCCTCGTCACCGCCGTCGCCCCGGACGCCCGGCTGCTCCGGGAGGTCCTGGACGCCGCGCAGCGCGCCGAAGACCGCGGCTGACCAGGCGAAGCGCCCGAAACGGACCGTCAGCACCGCACCGCTGAGCGGGACTCGGCACACCGGTTATTGGTTCGGTAAAGAACACGCGTACGACCTGTTCCCCGAGCCCCCTCAGACGGAAGGATCCCCCAAGGACTGGACGACAGAAGGGGAGTTCCACGTGAGACGCACAGCGGTGCTCGGCTCGGCCGGCACTCTGATGGCGGGCACCCTCATCGCGGGCGCCATAGCCGCCCCCACCGCCAGCGCGAGCGGTGGGCGCGGGGGCGTCCTGGAGGAGCGCGGGGTGAACATCGCCGCAGAACGCGCCGCGGACCGGGGCGTGGCGTGGGCGGACTGTCCCGCCGACTGGGGGCTCCCCAAGCCGATCCAGTGCGGCACCGTGACCGTGCCGCTGGACTACCAGCGCCCGAACGGCCGACAGATCACCATCACCGTCGACCGGATCGGCAACACCGGCACCCCGGCCGAGCGCCAGGGCGCCCTGTTCTACAACCCCGGCGGCCCCGGCGGCTCCGGACTGCGCTTCCCCACCCGGGTCACCGGCAAGAACCCGATCTGGGCGAACGTCGCCAAGGCGTACGACTTCGTGGGCTTCGACCCGCGCGGCGTCGGCCGCTCCACCCCGATCTCCTGCGTGGACCCCCAGGAGTTCGTGAAGGCCCCCAAGGCCGACCCGGTGCCCGACAACGAGGCCGACAAGCGGGCCCAGCGCAAGCTCGCCGCCGAGTACGCGGACGGCTGCGCCGAGCGCAGCGGCTGGATGCTGCCGCACATGACCACCGCGAACACCGCCCGCGACCTGCACGTGCTGCGCGCTGCGCTGGGCGAGCGGAAGCTGAACTTCCTCGGCGTCTCCTACGGCACCTACCTCGGCGGCGTGTACGCCACCCTCTTCCCCGGCCACGTCCGCCGCATGGTCGTCGACTCCGTGGTCAACCCGTCCCGGCAGAAGATCTGGTACCAGGCCAACCTGGACCAGGACGTCGCCTTCGAGATGCGCTGGAACGACTGGAAGGCGTGGGTCGCCGCGAACGACGCCACGTACAAGATCGGCGACACCCCCGCGAAGGTCGAGGCGCAGTGGCAGAAGCTGCGCGCCGCGGCGAAGAAGGCGCCCCTCGGCGGGGTCGTCGGACCGGCCGAGCTGACCGGCTTCTTCCAGAGCGCGCCGTACTACGACTCCTCCTGGGCGCCCGTGGCGCGGGTGTGGAGCAAGTACGTCGCCGGTGACGTGCAGGCGCTCGTCGACGCCGTGGCACCCGACATGGCGGACACCGCGGGCAACATCCGCGCCGAGAACGGCAACGCCGTCTACACCGCCGTCGAGTGCGCCGACGCCAGGTGGCCCACCGACTGGCGCCGCTGGGACCGCGACAACACCCGACTGCACCGTGACTACCCCTTCATGACCTGGGCGAACGCCTGGATGAACCTGCCGTGCGCCACCTGGTCGACCCGACAGGGGCCGGCCGTGGACGTGAAGTCCGGCAAGGGCCTGCCGGGCGTGCTGATCGTGCAGGCCGAGCGGGACGCCGCCACCCCGGTCGGCGGCGCCCACGAGCTGCACAAGCGGCTGAAGGGCTCCCGCCTGATCATGGAGAAGAACGCGGGCTCGCACGGCGTCACCGGCATCGCCAACGCCTGCGTCAACCAGCGCGTGGACGCCTACCTGCTCAGCGGGGCGCTGGACGACCGCAACGTCACCTGCGACCCGCACGCGGTGCCGAAGCCGTGACACCTGCTCCTTGAGGACCCGAACACGACCGTGGGGCGGCCGGATCGCATCCGACCGCCCCACGCGCCTGCCGACACGATCACGTCGTGCGGCGGCCGGCCTTCTTCGCCTCTTCCAGCTCCGCCTTCACCTCGGCGGCGTACCGGTCCACGTACTCCTGGCCGGACAGTCGAAGGACGGCGTACATGATCTCGTCGGTGATCGCCCGCAGCACCGCCTTCTCGTTCTCCATCCCCGCGTAGCGCGAGAAGTCCAGGGGCTCGCCGAAGCGGACCGTGACCCGCTGGACCTTCGGCAGCTTCTGGCCCGGCGGCTGGATCTCGAAGGTGCCCACCATCGCGCAGGGGACCACCGGCACCCCGGCCCGCAGCGCCATCACCGCGACGCCGACCTTGCCCTTGTACAGCCGTCCGTCGTGCGAACGGGTGCCCTCCGGATAGATCCCCAGCAGCTCGCCCTTGCTCAGCACCCCGAGCCCCTCGCGGATCGCGGCCTGCCCCGCCTCCTTGCCGGCGCGGTCCACCGGGATCTGGCCCACGCTGTGGAAGAACGCGGCCGTCAGCCGTCCCTTGATGCCGGGCCCGGTGAAGTACTCCGCCTTCGCCAGGAAGGTGATCCGCCGCTTGAGGATCGCCGGCATCAGGAAGTGGTCGGAGAACGACAGGTGGTTGCCGGCGACGATGGCCGCGCCCTCTTCGGGAACGTGCTCCAACCCTTCGATCCGGGGGCGGAACAGCAACCGCAGCAGCGGCCCCAGGAAGACGTACTTGAGCACGTTGTAGAACACGGCGGGGGTGCTCCTTCGCAGGAGGGACGGGCAGTGCGGAGCCGGGCCGGGCCGTCCCTGGGGGCCTGTCGCACGGGCGGTGGGAACGCGGTCATCCTATGTGCGCGCACCACCCCCGGGTAGCCGCCCGCGACGGAGGCCGGCCCCCCTGCTCCACCCGGGGGACGAAGGGGACGTGTTGCGGCGAACGGCCCCCGGGGTCACCCTGGTCAGTGACCCAGAAGCGTCAGGCGTGCACTCTCCGTCACTCGGGGTCCCGGCGTTGGAGAGCCCGGCCCGGCGCGGTGAGGAGCCATGGCCATGCACGATCAGGCCGCCTGCCGCTACACCATGGAAGTGCAGGCAACCTTGGAGCGGATCCCCCAGGTCCGACGGATTCTCGCGGCGCACCTGAGGCATTGGGACCTCGAAGCCCACGTCGGGCCCGTGTGCCGGGCCGTCGACGCCCTGATGCAGAACGTCGTGCGACACGTCCCCGGCGACCGGACCTGCCAGATAGAGCTGCGCTGGACCGGCCGGCACCTGATCACCTCGGTGGCCGACCGCGACCCCCGGCTGCCCCGGATGACCAGCTCCTCGCCGACGAAGGGCGGGCTCGCCGCCGTCGCGCACCTCAGCGACAGCTGGGGCACCTGCGGCACCGACGGCGGAAAGGTCATCTGGTTCACCCGACGCGTCAAACAGGCCGAGCGTGTGCGCCGCGGCGCCCGGACCCCGGTGCCGCCCGTGCCCGCCCTCGCGCCCCTGCCGGCCGGCGGCGCGGCGGGGGACGCGTGGCGCGGAGGTCCGCACCCGACCCGACGGATCCAGCGGATCGTCGTCGCGGATCAGTTCCCGCGGGCCGCGACCACGCCGACGGTCAGCAGCGTGAGCACCACGCAGCCGAACCAGAGCCAGCCGTTGCTCCCGAGCGCCGCCGTGTAGGCGGTCACGACCACCACGGTCGACACGGTGAGCACACCCATCGTTCTCGTGGCACCGGACATGCGCGTCCTCCCTGGACGACGACCACTCCCGGAGCCATCGTCACCCGACACCCGCGTCGAGCGCTACCGCCCGGCCGGACGTCGCTCGCCGCGGGCGTGCAGCGAGGCGAGATAGGCGTTGTACGCCGCCAGCTCCTTGTCGCCGTCCCGGTCGGCCGCCCGGTCGGTGCGCCGCGCCTGCCGCTGGTCCGAGCGGTACCACTGGTACACCAGGGCGATCAGCACCAACACCGACGGGATCTCGCTGAACGCCCAGGCGATGCCGCCCGCCGCGCTCTGGTCCGCGAGCACGTCGATGCCGAGCGATGCCGGTGGATTCTCATACGCCTCGACCATCGGGGAACTCGCCATCATCAGCGCGATCCCGAAGAAGGCGTGGAACGGCATCCCCGCGAACAGCTCCAGCATCCGCATCACGTACCCCGGCCGGTGCGGCCCCGGGTCCACGCCCATGATCGGCCAGAAGAACACCAGGCCCACGGCGAGGAAGTGCACCATCATCCCGATGTGCCCCACCTTCGACCCCATCAGGGTGTCGAACAGCGGGGTGAAGTACAGGCCGTACAGGCTCGCGATGAAGATCGGGATGGTGAAGACCGGGTGGGTCACGACCTTCATGTACCGGCTGTGCAGCAGCGCCAGCAGCAGCTCGCGCGGCCCGGTCCGGCCGCGGCCGGCCACCGGCAGCGCCCGCAGCGCCAGCGTCACCGGCGCGCCCAACAGCAACAGGATGGGCGACACCATGCTGATGATCATGTGCTGCACCATGTGCACGCTGAACATGACCATGCCGTAGTCGTTCAGCTTGGTGCACATCGCCACCAGCACCGTGAGCACGCCGACCACGAAGAAGACCGTGCGACCCACCGGCCACGCGTCACCGCGCCGCACCAGACGCACCACGCCCCAGCCGTACAGCGCCAGCGCCAGCAGACTGCCGACCAGGAAGAACGGCTCGGGGGAGAGCTCCAGCCCCCGCTCCAGCGTGAACGGCGGCAGGTCCGTCGACGTGCCGTGCCCGCTGTGATCCATCCGACGGCTCCCGATTCGTGCATACATCCTGGTGGTGCGCTTGCCGAACCAGAGTAGAACCGCCCCCGGCCGGGACTTCGGCCGGGGGCGGTTCCACGGAGCGTCGGGCCTTGCGACCGAACGGCCACGCGCCTACAGGACGCACTCGGCCTCGGCGTACCGCTCGTGCGGAACGGTCTTCAGCGTCTCCACGGCCTGCCCCAGCGGCACCATCGTGATGTCGGTGCCGCGCAGCGCGGTCATCATGCCGAACTCCCCGCGGTGCGCCGCCTCCACCGCGTGCCAGCCGAACCGGGTCGCCAGCACCCGGTCGTACGCCGTCGGCGTGCCGCCGCGCTGGACGTGGCCGAGGATCACCGGCCGCGCCTCCTTGCCCAGCCGGCGCTCCAGCTCCGTGGAGAGCTGCCGGGCGACACCGGCGAAGCGCTCGTGCCCGTAGACGTCCTTGCCGCCCTCGTCCCAGGCCATCGTGCCCTCGCGGGGCTTGGCGCCCTCCGCGACGACGACGATCGCGAACCGCTTGCCGGCCTCGAACCGCGCGCCGACCCGGCAGGTCAGCTCCTCGATGTCGAAGGGGCGCTCGGGCACCACGATGGCGTGCGCGCCGGCCGCCATGCCGGAGTGCAGCGCGATCCAGCCGGTGTGCCGACCCATGACCTCGACGATCAGCACCCGCTGGTGCGACTCGGCGGTCGTCTTCAGCCGGTCGAGCGCCTCGGTCGCCACGCCCACGGCGGTGTCGAAACCGAAGGTCACGTCGGTGGACGCGATGTCGTTGTCGATCGTCTTCGGGACGCCGACGATCGGCAGCCCGCCCTCGGACAGCAGGTGCGCGGCCTTCAGCGTGCCCTCGCCGCCGATCGGGATCACGGCGTCCAGACCGAGGTCGGCGCAGTGGCCCTTGGCCCGCTCCACCCCGTCGCGCAGGTGCTCGGGCCGCACCCGCGACGAGCCGAGGATCGTGCCGCCGCGCGCCAGGATGCCGCCCACCGCGTCCAGGTCGAGCTTGCGGTAGTCGCACTCAAGGAGGCCCTTCCACCCGTCGTGGAAGCCGATGACCTCGTCACCGTGGTCGACGACCGCACGGTGCACGACGGAACGGATGACGGCGTTCAGACCGGGGCAGTCGCCGCCGGAGGTGAGCACACCAATGCGCATTGCCCGAATTACCTTTGCAACGTGGGCCGACACCCGGACCACGTCGTCCGGTTTGATCGACGCTCACCCTACCGGCGCACGGCGCCCGGGACCGAATGGGGCGTCCGGCAGATGGGACGCCCCCGGTCGTGGCCGGATCAGGCCGGCTGCGTGGCGGTGGTGATCCGCTCGTTGCGCAGCGCGTCGTACCAGCGGTCGTCGAGCGACGGCAGCGCGTTCACGTCGAGCGCCAGCTTCAGCAGCAGGTCAGCGATGAGCGGGTTGCGGGCCATCACCGGGCCGTGCATGTACGTGCCGAAGACGGTGTCGTTGTACGCGCCCTCCGTGCCGTCGCCCGTGCCGTTGCCCCGGCCCAGGATCGTCCGGGCGAAGGGGCGGGCGGTGGGGCCGAGGTGGGTGACGCCCTGGTGGTTCTCGAACCCGGTGAGCTGCGGCAGCCCGAAGCGGGGGTCGATGTCCGCGAGGACGTCGCCCACGCAGCGCTCGCCCTCGCCCCGGGTGGAGACCACGTCGATCAGCCCGAGGCCCGGCTCGCGCTGCCCGAGGTCGTTGATGAACTCGTGGCCGAGGATCTGGTACCCGGCGCAGACCGAGAAGATGATCGCGCCGTTCTCCGCCGCCCGGTTCAGCCCGCCGTCGCGGCGCAGCCGCTCGGACGCCAGCCGCTGCGGACGGTCCTCGCCGCCGCCGACCAGATAGATGTCGCCGGACGTGGGGATCGGCTGGTCGCTGCGCACGTCGATGCGCATCACGTCCAACCCGCGCTGGCGGGCCCGGCGCTCCACGACCAGTGCATTGCCCTGGTCGCCGTAGGTGGACAGCAGGTCCGGGTAGACCCAGACCAGCCGCAGGCTGCTGTCGGCCATGCTCGAAAGCCTTTCTCAGTCGTCGCAGTGCTGCCTTGGGAGGGGTCCGGATCAGTTGCCGACGCGGCGGCGGACGTCCTGGAAGGCGGTGTAGTTCCCGATCAGCTCGATCCGCCCGGGCGGCGCCATCGCGACGGCCTGGTCGACGGTGTCGCAGACCCGGAAGTCCTGGCCCGCGACCTCCAGCCGCACCGCCAGGTCGAGCCGACGGTCACCGATGACCATGATCGGGTGGCCGGTGAGCCGGGTGTAGTCGACGTCCCAGAGCCAGGAGGTGTCCGTGCCGTCGGCGCCGCGCGCGTTCACCGCGAGGATCACCGGGGTGGGCGGCGGGTCGATCAGGGAGAACGTCTCCAACCAGCCGGCCGGGTTCTTCGCGAGCAGCAGCCGCAGCTCGCGGTTCTCGAAGTGCACCACGTCGTAGCGGCCGGCGACGGCCTGGACCTGGTACATCCGCTCCAGCGCGACCTGCGGCGGCACGCCGAAGCAGGCGGCGACGGCGGCGGAGGTGGTGGCGTTCGCCTTGTTGGCGCGACCGGGGAGCTGGAGGTGGATCGGCCAGGCGGAGCCGTGCGGGTCGAGGACGTGGTCACCGCTGAGGACCCAGCTCGGGGCGGGCCGGCGGAAGCCGCACTCGCCGCAGAACCAGTCGTCGCCCGGGCGCTGCATCACACCGCCGCAGGACGGGCAGGACCAGGCGTCGTCCTTCCACTCCTGGCCCGCGGCGACCCACACCACGTGGGGCGAGGAGGAAGCGGCCCACACGACCAGCGGGTCGTCGGCGTTGGCGATCACGGTGGCCTTGGTGCCCGCCAGGCCCTCGCGCCACTTCTCCGCCAGCATCCGGGTCTCCGCGGCGCGGTCCAGCTGGTCGCGGGAGAGGTTCAGCAGCGCGACCGCCTTCGGCGTCACGTCGCGCGCCACGCCCGACAGGTACTTCTCGTCGACCTCGATCACGCCGAACCTGGCGTCGGAGCCGCCCGCGAGCGCGGAGGTGATGCCGGCGGGCATGTTGGCGCCGAGGGCGTTGGAGACGACCGGGCCCGCCGCGCGCAGGGCTTCGGCGATCAGTCGAGTGGTGGTGGTCTTCCCGTTCGTGGCCGACACGAGGACGACGTCCAGGTGCTGCGCCAGCCGCCCGAGCAGGTCGGGGTCGAGTTTGAGCGCCACCCGGCCGCCGATCACCGAACCGCTACCGCGTCCCGCCGCGCGAGACACCGCCGCCGCTGCCTTGCCCGCTGTCACGGCGAGCTTGGCGCGAGGCGTCAGTGGCTCCGAGTTGCTGGACATCGTCCTTGATCCTCCTTGCATCGGTCGCCCCCAGCCTATCCAGGTCCGGGCCGCCACCTGTACCGCGGCACCGCGGCGGACGTGCACACCGACCGGAACGTACGCTTGCGCGCATGCGAAACCGGCCGATCCCCGGCAGTTCCGGACGCGTACGGCCCCTGAGCCTGCTCGGCGACCCGGTCCTGCACGCCCCTTGTGAACCCGTCACCGACTTCGGCCCCGCGCTGCACGGGCTCGTCGAGGACCTGTTCGCCACCATGTACGCGGCGCGCGGGGTGGGGTTGGCGGCCAATCAGGTGGGGGTCGGGCTGCGGGTGTTCGTGTACGACTGTCCGGACGACGAGGACGTGCGTCACCTGGGCCACCTGGTGAACCCTCGGTTGGTGGCGGCCGACGGGGTGGAGGTGCGGGGGCCCGAGGGCTGTCTGTCGCTGCCGGGCCTGGAGGCGGGCACGTCCCGGTACGACCGGGCGGTCGTCGAGGGGACGACGGTGGCGGGCGAGCCCGTCCGCGTCACCGGCACCGGCTTCTTCGCCCGCTGCCTGCAACACGAGACGGACCACCTCGACGGCGTCGTGTACGCCGACCACCTCACGGGCTGGCGCCACCGCAAGCTCCAACGGGCGGTGGCGCGGGCGCGGTGGTCGTAGGCAGCGGTGCTGCGCGACCGCCCACCAACGCGGTCGCATCGTGCTCGGGGCGGGTCAGAAGCCCGGGCCGCCCGCGCGGTCCGAGGCCGCGGCGAGCCGGCCCCACAGCAGGTCCGCGAGGCCGGTGACGAGTTCCGCGCGGGAGCAGGGGCGCTCGCCGAGCCACCAGTCACCGGCGGCGTGCATCATGCCGACGATGCCGTGGCCCCAGACGCGGGCCAGCCGTTCGGAGTCCGGGCCGAGGTCCACGCGGTCGTGGATGACCTGGGCCAGCTCCTCGCCGAGCCGCCGCAGCAGTGGCGCCGAGTGCCGGCCGACGTCGAAGCGCGCCTCGGAGCCCGGCGCCTGGTCGGCGCCGGCGCTGCTGACGGGGTGCGGTACGTCCGCGGGGTCGTCGGCCGGGTGCATCAGGAAGCGGTACACCTGGGGCCGGGCCTCGATCGCGGCGAGATACGTGTCCAGCGTCGCCTCCACCCGCTCGCGCCGGTCCGCGGGCGCGTCGAGCGCCGCGCGCAGGGAGGCCAGGAGCGCGTCCGTGTGCCGCTTCGCCAGCGCCCGGTACAGCCCGCCCTTGTCGCCGAAGTGCCGGTAGAGGATGGGCTTGGTGATGCCGGCCTCCGCGGCGATCGCGTTCATGGAGGCGCCCGGGCCGTCCCGGAGCACCACCCGGTCCGCCGCCTCCAGCAGCTCGCGCCGGCGCCGTTCGGCCGACCGGTCCTGCTCGGTCGACTGCCGTGTGGTCTCCATCGTCGATCTCCCCGCCCGAGCCCATTGCGTCACGCCTGCGCAAACTAACACCCCCGCGCGCCCGCGGTGTTCGCGACCGGGACCGGTTGACACGCTCTACTACCCGGTAACAGACTGCGGTTACCGCAAGTAACGTGCGGCAGGCGTTCGCATTCCTGGAGGGGACATGGCCGAGTTCGCATTCGAGCTCAACGACGAACAGAAGCAGGTTCGCGACTGGCTGAACGGCTTCGCCTCGGACGTGATCCGCCCGGCCGCCGCCGAGTGGGACGAGCGCGAGGAGACCCCCTGGCCGGTGATCCAGGAGGCGGCCAAGGTCGGCATCTACTCGCTGGACTTCTACGCCCAGCAGTTCTTCGACCCGACCGGGCTCGGCATTCCGCTGGCCATGGAGGAGCTGTTCTGGGGTGACGCCGGCATCGCCCTGTCCATCGTCGGCACCGGGCTGGCCGCGGTCGGCGTCCTCGCCAACGGCACCGAGGAGCAGATCGGCACCTGGATCCCGCAGATGTACGGCGACGTCGACGACGTGAAGCTCGCCGCGTTCTGCTCCTCCGAGCCCGATGCCGGCTCCGACGTCGGGGCGATGCGCACCCGTGCCGTGTACGAGCAGGCCACGGACGAGTGGGTGCTCGACGGCACCAAGACCTGGGCCACCAACGGCGGCATCGCAGGCGTCCACGTCGTCGTCGCGGTCGTCGACCCCGCGCTCGGCACCAAGGGCCACGCGTCCTTCATCGTCCCCCCGAACACCCCCGGCCTGTCCCAGGGCCAGAAGTTCAAGAAGCACGGCATCCGCGCCTCCCACACCGCGGAGGTGGTCCTCGACGGCGTACGGGTCCCCGGGCACTGCCTCCTCGGCGGCAAGGAGAAGCTGGACGAGCGGCTCGCCCGGGCCCGGGAGCGGGCGAAGGACGCGGGGGCGGGAACGGGGGACGAGCGGGTGAAGAACGCGGCGATGGCGACGTTCGAGGCGTCCCGCCCGGCCGTCGGCGCGATGGCGGTCGGCACCGCCCGCGCCGCGTACGAGGTCGCCCTCGACTACGCGAAGACCCGCACCCAGTTCGGCCGCCCGATCATCGACAACCAGGGCGTCGCCTTCCAACTGGCGGACATGCGCACCCAGATCGACGCGGCGCGGCTGCTGGTGTGGCGGGCGTCGTGGATGGCGGCGACGGGCAAGCGCTTCACTGCGGCGGAGGGCTCGATGTCCAAGCTCTACGCGAGCGAGGTCGCGAAGAAGGTCACGGCGCAGGCGGTGCAGATCCTCGGGGGCAACGGGTTCACCCGGGAGTACCCCGTGGAACGGATGCACCGCGACGCGGCGATCTACACGATCTTCGAGGGCACGAGCGAAATCCAACGCCTGGTCATCGCCCGCGCCCTCTCCGGCGTCCCCATCCGCTAGTGCCCCTCCCGGCAAGCTTTGCCCTGTCGTCCCGTCCGGCACGCACCCTCGCCGCGTTGGCCGAAACCCCTGGTAGCTCCGCTACCAGAGCTTCCGGCCGCCTTGCGATCGCACGCACCGGACGGCACTCCTCACGGGCAAACATCGCCGGTCACGGCACTAGCCCCGTCGCGGGAGCGCCCGCGCCCCGGGGCACCCTCGCCGTTTCCCCGCGGGAGCGTGAGCCCCTGCGGACCGTGGGTGGTTCTCGCGCAGTTCCCCGCGCCCCTGAAACCCCTGCCCCTGCCAGCAGACGAATGACGGGGGCAGCGAATCAGGGGCGCTGGGGGTACCACCACGCCCTCCGGGCGTAGGGGGCGGAACTGCGCGAACAGCCCACCACCCGGCCGCAGGGGCTCACGCTCCCGCAGGGAAACGGCGAGGGCTTCTGCGGGCGCCCGCAGACGGGGGAGGCTACTCGGGGAGGCGGGAGGTGATCGCCGCGAGGACCTCGGGGGACTCCGGGTCCGTGCGGGGGCGGAAGCGGGCCACCACCGCGCCCTCCCCGTCCAGGAGGAACTTCTCGAAGTTCCACTGGACGTCACCCGCCTCGCCCTCCGCGTCCTGCGTCTGCGTCAGCTCCGCGTACAGCGCGTGCCGCCCCGCCCCGTTCACCTCGGTCTTCGCCAGCATGGGGAAGCTCACCCCGTACGTCGCCGAGCAGAACGTCCCGATCTCCTCCGCGCTGCCCGGCTCCTGCCCGCCGAACTGGTTGCACGGCACGCCGACGACGGTGAAGCCGCGGTCGCCGTAACTCTTCTGGAGCCGCTCCAGCCCCGCGTACTGCGGCGTCAGACCGCACTGGGAGGCCACGTTCACCACCAGGACGAGCGAACCCCGGTACGCGCCCAGGGACGTGGGCTCACCGGTCAGCGTCTGGAGGGGGATGTCGTGCAACGTCGTCATGCGTCTCTCCTCAAGGTGTCGGATTCGTCAGGGCGTCGGGTCCCACGGGGCGCTCACCGGTCCAGCCGGCGGAACAGGCCCTCCTGCACCACCGACACGAGCAGTTCGCCCGCGCGGTTGTAGATGCGGCCACGGGCCAGCCCACGGCCGCCCGTCGCGATCGGGGACTCCTGGTCGTACAGGAACCACTCGTCCGCGCGGAAGGGGCGGTGGAACCACATGGCGTGATCCAGCGACGCCATGTCGTAGCCCCGCGGGCCCCACAGCGGTTCGATCGGGATGCGCACCGCGTCCAGCAGCGTCATGTCGCTGGCGTAGGTGAGCGCACAGGTGTGCACCAGGGGATCGTCCCCCAGCGGACCCACCGCGCGCATCCACACCGCGCTGCGCGGGTCCGACTCCTTCTCCTCGACCTCCGCCGGACTCCAGCGCAGCCGCTCGGTGTAGCGGATGTCGAACGGCTGACGGCGCGCCATCCGCTCCAGCGCCTCCGGCAGCGTGCCCAGGTGGGCCCGGATCTCGTCCGGCAGCCGCGGCAGGGTCTCGGGGTCGGGGAAGTCCAGCCGGGGCGGCAGTTGATGCTCGATGCCGCCCTCCTCGGGCCGGTGGAAGGAGGCCGTCAGATTGAAGATCGTCCGGCCCTCCTGCACCGCGGTGACCCGGCGCGTGGTGAACGACCTGCCGTCGCGGACCCGTTCGACCTGGTAGACGATCGGCACGCCGGGCCGGCCGGGCCGCAGGAAGTAGGCGTGCAGGGAGTGCACCGGGCGCTCCCCGTCCGTGGTGCGGCCGGCCGCCACCAGCGCCTGCCCCGCGACCTGGCCGCCGAAGACCCGCTGGAGCGACTCGTTCGGGCTCAGCCCGCGGAAGATGTTCACCTCGATCCGCTCCAGGTCGAGCAGGTCGACCAGGCGTTCCGCCGGGTTCGTCATCGTACGCCTTCCCGTCCCACGGACCCCATGGCCGTCACGTCCTCACAGCTGCCCGACGGACGTGACGCGCACGACCGCCCGGCCCTCTTCGTCGGAGGCGGCGAGGTCCACTTCCGCGCTGATGCCCCAGTCGTGGTCGCCGTTCGGGTCGGCGAAGACCTGCCGCACCCGCCACAGGCCGTGCGGCTCGTCCTCCTCGATCAGCAGCAGCTTGGGGCCGCGGGCGTCGGGCCCGGTGCCCAGCTCCTCGTACTCGTCCCAGTACGCGTCCATCGCCTCGCCCCAGGCGTCCGCGTCCCAGCCGGCGTCGGCGTCCAGCTCGCCCAGCTCGCCCACCTTGTCCAGGGCCGCCAGCTCCACGCGGCGGAACATGGCGTTGCGCACCAGCACCCGGAAGGCGCGGGCGTTCGCGGTGACCGGCCGGACCTGGTCGGCCTTCTCCTGGGCCTCCTCGGCGGTCTCCACCTCCGGGTTGGCCAACTGCTCCCACTCGTCGAGCAGGCTGGAGTCCACCTGGCGCACCATCTCGCCGAGCCAGGCGATCAGGTCCTGGAGGTCCTCGGACTTCAGGTCGTCCGGGATGGTGTGCTCCAGCGCCTTGTACGCGCCGGCCAGATAGCGCAGCACGATGCCCTCGGTCCGCGCCAGCTCGTAGAACGAGGTGAACTCGGTGAAGGACAGCGCCCGCTCGTACATGTCGCGGACGACGGACTTCGGCGAGACGGGGTGGTCACCGACCCACGGGTGGCTCTTGCGGTACACGTTGTACGCGTGCCACAGCAGCTCCTCCAGGGGCTTGGGGTACGTCACCTCCTGGAGCCGCTCCATCCGCTCCTCGTACTCGACGCCGTCCGCCTTCATCAAGGCCACCGCCTCGCCGCGCGCCTTGTTCTGCTGGGCCGCGAGGATCTGCCGCGGGTCGTCCAGGGTGGACTCCACGACCGAGACCATGTCGAGGGCGTACGACGGCGACGCCGGGTCCAGCAGCTCGAAGGAGGCCAGCGCGAACGTGGACAGCGGCTGGTTGAGCGCGAAGTCCTGCTGGAGGTCGACGGTCAGCCGCACGATGCGGCCCTGCGCGTCCGGCTCCGGCAGCCGCTCCACCACCCCGCCGTCCAGCAGCGACCGGTAGATCGCGATGGCGCGGCGGATGTGCCGGAGCTGGTTGCGGCGCGGCTCGTGGTTGTCCTCCAGCAGATGGCGCATCGCGTCGAAGGCGTTCCCCGGGCGGGCGATCACCGACAGCAGCATGGTGTGCGTGACGTTGAAGCGGCTGGTCAGCGGCTCCGGCTCGGAGTCGATGAGCTTCTCGAACGTGGTGTCCGACCAGGCGACGAAGCCCTCCGGGGCCTTCTTGCGGACCACCTTGCGGCGCTTCTTCGGATCGTCGCCGGCCTTCGCGAGGGCCTTCTCGTTCTCGATGACGTGCTCGGGAGCCTGCGCCACGACCAGGCCCGCGGTGTCGAAGCCGGCGCGGCCCGCGCGGCCGGCGATCTGATGGAACTCGCGGGCCCGCAGGGTGCGCACCCGGGTGCCGTCGTACTTGGTCAGGGCGGTGAACAGCACCGTGCGGATGGGGACGTTCACGCCCACGCCGAGGGTGTCGGTACCGCAGATCACCTTCAGCAGGCCCGCCTGCGCCAGCTTCTCCACCAACCGCCGGTACTTGGGCAGCATGCCGGCGTGGTGCACGCCGATGCCGTGGCGGACGTAGCGCGACAGGTTGCGGCCGAACTTGGTGGTGAAGCGGAAGTTCCCGATCAGCGCCGCGATCTGTTCCTTCTCCTCGCGCGAGCACATGTTGATGCTCATCAGCGACTGCGCCCGCTCCACCGCCGCGGCCTGCGTGAAGTGCACGATGTACACCGGCGCCTGCCGGGTCTCCAGCAGCTCGGTGAGGGTCTCCGTGATCGGGGTGCGCCGGTACTCGTACGACAGCGGGACCGGGCGGGTCGCCGAGCGGACGACCGCGGTGGGGCGGCCGGTGCGCCGGGTGAGGTCCTGCTCGAAGCGGGAGACGTCGCCGAGGGTCGCCGACATCAGCACGAACTGCGCCTGCTCCAGCTCCAGCAGCGGGATCTGCCACGCCCAGCCGCGCTCCGGCTCCGCGTAGAAGTGGAACTCGTCCATCACGACCTGGCCGATGTCCGCCTCCTTGCCGTCGCGCAGGGCGATGGAGGCCAGCACCTCGGCGGTGCAGCAGATCACCGGGGCGTCCGCGTTCACGGACGCGTCGCCGGTGAGCATGCCGACGTTCTCGGTGCCGAAGATCTTGCACAGGTCGAAGAACTTCTCCGACACCAGCGCCTTGATCGGCGCGGTGTAGAAGGTGACCTCGTCCCGGGCGAGCGCGGTGTAGTGCGCGCCCGCCGCCACCAACGACTTCCCGGAGCCGGTGGGCGTGGACAGGATGACGTTCGCGCCCGAGACCACCTCGATCAGCGCTTCCTCCTGCGCCGGGTAGAGCGAGATGCCCCGGCCCTCGGCCCAGGATGAGAAGGACTCGAAGAGGGCATCGGGGTCGGCGTCCGGCGGCAGCTGATCGATAAGGGTCACGACCCCATCTTGCCTGCCTTCGGGCCGCGCCTTCACCTCGGTTCGGGATCCGCCCGGCGATCGGAAGATCACGAAAGGTACGCTGACGCGTCAACTGGCTTCACCACAACAGCGACAGCCGTACGCAGGCCACCGGGTGCGCGTGCGGCCACGGGGCGGGGATCACACCATGATGGGACCGGCGCACTCACTCTCCGGGGCGGCGGCTTGGCTCGGGGTGGGCGCGGCGACCGCCGCGGCCGGCCACCCCATGCCCTGGCCGGTGCTCGTGGTCGGCGCGCTGATCTGCGCCGGAGCGGCGCTCGCGCCCGACCTCGACCACAAGGCGGCGACGATATCGCGGTCCTTCGGCCCGGTGTCCCGGACCCTGTGCGAGATCGTCGACAAGCTCTCGTACGCCGTCTACCAGGCCACCAAGAAGCCCGGCGACAAACGGCGCACCGGCGGCCACCGCACCCTCACGCACACCTGGCTCTGGGCGGTGCTGATCGGCGGCGGCACGTCCGCGCTGGCCGTCACCGGCGGCCGGTGGGCCGTGCTCGCGATCCTCTTCGTCCACCTGGTGCTCGCGGTCGAGGGGCTGCTGTGGCGGGCGGCGCGGGTCTCCAGCGACGTCCTGGTGTGGCTGCTGGGCGCCACCAGCGCCTGGATCCTCGCCGGCGTGCTCGACAAGCCGGGCAACGGCTCCGACTGGCTGTTCACCGCCCCCGGACAGGAATACCTGTGGCTCGGCCTGCCGATCGTCCTCGGTGCGATCGTGCACGACATCGGTGACTCCCTCACCGTCTCCGGCTGCCCGATCCTGTGGCCGATCCCGGTCGGCAGCAGGCGCTGGTACCCCATCGGGCCGCCGAAGGCGCTGCGGTTCCGCGCCGGGAGCTGGGTGGAGATCAAGGTGCTGATGCCCGTCTTCATGCTGCTCGGGGGAGTCGGCGGGGCAGCCGCGCTCAATGTGATCTGACGTCCGGGCGCCGCGGGATCGATGCGGAGCGTTCCGGTCCGGGCACGGGAGCGTCACCGCTTCGCCACGGACCCATGCCGGCCGCGCACGGGGCTGGCGCAGGCCGGCACGGGGCCGTACCGTCCCTCCAGCCGCCGCCGTGGCGGCGCCCGCCGCCGCCCGTCGGGCGGCCCGCGTACCCGGGAGTGCCCATGCGCCGTCGCCGCCTCGCCCTGGCCCTGAGCGGCATCACCGCCTCCGCCGTCCTGATCGGCGGCGCGGGCCAGCTCGCCAAGATGGTCGTGCCGGACGGAGCCTCGCGCCCCGCCGCCGGCGAGGTGGCGCCCGTGCTGATCGGTGGCTTCCTCATCGGCGGCGCGGCCCAGTTCGCGACTGAGGACGGCGGGCAGCAGGGCACCCAGGACCGGGTCGTCCTCGCCATGAACAAGGCGGAACTCGTCGGCGCCTGAGCCCCGAGCACGCCCAACCGCGAGCCACACCCACCCGCGCACGCCCGTACCCCACGAAGCGTGCGCCGCACACGGCACGGCCCCGGCGCCTACCGCTCAGGCGCCGGGGCCGTGCCGCCGTCGTACGAGTGCCGGGTCAGCCGTGCCAGGAGCGCCACAGCGCCGCGTACGCGCCGCCGGCCGCCACCAACTCGTCGTGGTGCCCCAGCTCGCTGATCCGGCCGTCCTCCACCACCGCGATCACGTCCGCGTCGTGCGCGGTGTGCAGCCGGTGGGCGATCGCCACGACCGTACGGCCCTCAAGGACCCGGGAGAGCGAGCGCTCCAGATGGCGCGCCGCCCGCGGGTCGAGCAGCGACGTCGCCTCGTCCAGCACCAGCGTGTGCGGATCCGCCAGGACGAGTCGGGCCAGCGCGATCTGCTGCGCCTGCGCCGGGGTCAGCGCGAAGCCGCCCGAGCCGACCTCCGTGTCGAGGCCGTCCTCCAGCGCCCGGGCCCAGGCTTCGGCGTCGACCGCGTCGAGCGCCGACCACAGCTGAGGGTCGTCGGCGTCCGTGCGGGCGAGCCGCAGATTGTCCCGCAGGGTGCCGACGAAGACGTGGTGCTCCTGGTTGACCAGCGCCACGTGCTCGCGGACCCGCTCGGCCGGCATCTGCGACAGCTCCGCGTCGCCGAGGGCCACCCGGCCCGTCCGCGGCCCGTAGATCCCCGCCAGCAGCCGGCCCAGGGTCGACTTGCCGGCGCCCGACGGGCCCACCAGCGCGACCCGGCTGCCCGGCTCCACCGCCAGCGTCACGTCGTGCAGCACGTCCACGCCCTCGCGGTAGCCGAAGCGCACCTCGTCGGCGCGGACCGCGCGGCCGTCGGGACGGATGCGGTCGTCGCCGGCGTCCGGCTCGATCTCCCGCACGCCCACCAGCCGCGCCAGCGACACCTGCGCCACCTGGAGTTCGTCGTACCAGCGCAGGACGAGGCCCACCGGCTCCACCAGCATCTGCGCCAGCAGCGCGCCGGTGGTGAGCTGGCCGATGTCGAGCCAGCCCTGGAGGACGAAGAAGCCGCCGATCAGCAGCACCGAGCCCAGCACCGTGATGTGCGTCGCGTTCACCGCGGGGAACAGCACCGAGCGCAGGTACATCGTGTACTGCTCCCAGGCGGTCCACTCCTTGATCCGCCGGTCGGACAGGGCCACCCGACGGTTGCCGAGGCGGTGCGCCTCCACCGTGCGGCCGGCGTCGACGGTCTCCGCGAGGGAGGCGGCCACCGCCGCGTACCCCGCCGCCTCGGCCCGGTAGGCGGCCGGCGCCCGGCGGAAGTACCAGCGGCAGGCGAAGACCAGCAGCGGCGCGGCGATGACCACCGCGATCGCCAGCGGCGGCGCGGTGACCGTGAGGCCCACGAGCAGCAGCCCCGCCCACACCACGCCGATGGCGAGCTGCGGCACGGCCTCCCGCATCGCGTTCGCGAGCCGGTCGATGTCGGTGGTGATGCGGGAGAGCAGGTCACCCGTGCCGGCGCGCTCCAGGACCCCCGGGGGCAGCCGCACCGACCGCACGAGGAAGTCCTCGCGCAGATCGGCCAGCATCTCCTCGCCGAGCATCACCCCGCGCAGCGCCACCATGCGCACGAACAGCGCCTGGAGCACCAGCGCGATCGCGAACACCGCGACCGTGCGCTCCAGGTGCAGTTCGCGGGCGCCGTCGTCGAGCCGGTCCACGACGGAGCCGAGGAGATAGGGACCGACCATGGAGGCGATCACTGCGATCGCCTGGACCGTGATCAACACGGCGAAGGCGCGTTTGTGCCGCTGTAGCAGCATGCGCACATAGGCCCGTACGGTCGCGCTGCTGCCGACCGGCAGCGTCGTCGCCGACTCGGGGGCCGCCGGATCGTACGCCGGCGGCTTCACCCGGAACATCGTCGCTCCTCCTGAGATTGCGTGCGTGGTGTGGTTGGGAACGGGGGTGTGGGGGAGGTGGGGGGAGAGGGCGACGTCCGGCTCAGGTGGATCCCGTGGTGGCCGGTCGGTCCGTCAGCTTCCGCTCGACCTCGTCGCTGGTCTCCCGGGCGACGACGGCCCGGTAGCGCGGTTCGCTGCGCATCAGTTCGCGGTGGGTGCCCACCGCCGCCACGTCCGCGCCGTCCACCAGGACGACCCGGTCCGCCAGGTCCAGCAGCAGCGGCGACGAGGCGAAGACCACCGTCGTGCGGCCCTTGCGCAGCCGCTTGACTCCGGCCGCGATCCGCGCCTCGGTGTGCGAGTCGACGGCCGACGTCGGCTCGTCGAGGACCAGCACCTCCGGGTCGGTCACCAGCGAACGCGCCAGGGCGAGGCGCTGGCGCTGTCCGCCGGAGAGCGAGCGGCCCCGCTCGGTGATGGGGGTCTCCATCGGGTCGCCGGCGCCGTCCGCGCCCGCGGACGCCTGGGCCAGGGCGCGCAGGACGTCGGCGCACTGCGCGGCCTCCAGGGCGTTCGCCGCGGAGACCTGTCCCGACGCGGGGACCTCCAGCAGCTCCCGCACGGTGCCGGAGAGCAGCACCGGGTCCTTGTCCTGGACGAGGACGGCGGTACGGGCGTGGTCCAGCGGCAACTCGTCCAGTGGGACGCCGCCGAGGAGGACGGACGCGGGGGCCGTCGCGGCGGCGGTGTCGGCGGCGGTGTCGGCGTCGTCGGCGGGATCGGGGTCGTCGGCGTCGGACACCGGGTGGCCGCCGAGCCGGTCCGCGAGCGCACCGGCCGCGTCCGGGTCGCCGCAGACGACCGCGGTCAGCAGGCCCTCGGGGGCGACCAGGCCCGTGTGGGGGTCGTGCAGGTCGCCGGTGGGCAGGTCCCGGGCCGGTTCGGCGGGCCCTGCGGCGGTCGTGTGGGTGCGGCGCAGGGCCAGCACCCGGGCCGCCCGCTTCGCGGACGGCTTCGAGTAGGAGTACGCGAGCGCGATCTCCTCGATGTTGCGCAGCGGGTGCATGGTCAGCAGGACCGCGCTGTACACCGTGACCAGCTCTCCGACGGTGATCTTGCCGTCGAGGGCGAGCTGGGCGCCGTACGCGACCACCGTCAGCATCAGCGCACCCGGCAGCAGCACCTGGACCATGGAGATCACGGACCACATGCGGGCGGTGCGGACGGCGGCCCGGCGCACCTCCTGGGACGCCGTGCGGTAGCGGCCGAGGAAGAGCTCCTCGCCGCCGATGCCGCGCAGCACGCGCAGCCCGGCGACCGTGTCGGACGCCAGCTCGGTGGCGTAGCCGGCCTTCTCTCGCTGGAGGTCGGCGCGCCGGCTGGCGTGCGGCAGCAGCGGCAGCACGGCCAGCGCGAGCACCGGATAGCCGATGGCGACGACGACGCCCAGCGCGGGCTGGTACACCAGCAGGCTCACGGTGACCACGACGAGGGTCGTCGCGGCGGCGGCGAAGCGGGAGAACGCCTCGACGAACCAGCCGATCTTCTCCACGTCACCGGTGGAGACGGCGACCACCTCGCCGGCCGCGACGCGGCGGGTCAGCACCGAGCCCAGCTCCGCGGTCTTGCGGGCCAGCAGCTGCTGGACCCGCGCCGCAGCGGTGATCCAGTTGCTGACCGCGGACCGGTGCAGCATGGTCTCGCCGAGGGCGATGCCGACGCCGAGCAGGGCGATGAGCCCGCCGGCGTACAGGAGCTGCGTGCCGTCCCCGTCCACCACGGCCTGCACGGCGAAGCCCGTCCCGACGGAGAGCGCGGCGATGCAGAGCTGGTTCAGCAGACCCCAGCCGAGCGCTCTGGCCTGGCCGTCCAGCTGGTTCCTGAAGAGCCAGACCATGAAGCGGGTGCCGGACCGTATGTCGGGATCGCCGGGATCTTTGTACGGAAGGTCTTGGATCTGCATGGCGTCCCAGCACGAATCGAAAGTTGGCGCAAACCGTGACAGGTTCGCTCCCCGCGGCCCGGTTGCGCAATCGGTTTTCGGGCGGGCTGTGGACCTTTTGTATGACCAATTGCAGTCGGCCAGGTCAGGGCGGGCGTCAAGGGCGTGTCAGGGGCGCGTCAGGGGTCGTGCGGAGGGGGCGGACGGACCGCACCCGGCGCGGTGCGGTCCGTCCTCTGCGGCCGTTCCCTCACTCCACGGGTTTGGCCGAATCCATTCCCGTCCGTGCCTTGCGCCACTCCCCGCGGGTGAAGTCGGGGATCTCCTGCGGGGCGCCCTGCGCCTTGATCGACGCATGGCTGAGCGGAACGGGCGCCGTCCAGGTCGCCGCGTCGTACACGTCGAAGTCAGGCACGAGCCCGAGCCGCATGCACTGCATCAACCGGAAGATCATCAGGTAGTCCATCCCGCCGTGGCCGCCGGGCGGGTTGGCGTGCTCCTTCCACAGCCAGTGGTCCCAGTCCGCGTACCGGCCGAAATCCCCCCATTGGTGGTTGCTGTGGTCCGGCTCCAGATAGATCCGCGCCGGATAGTCCTCGAAGACGCCCTTGGTGCCGCCGAGGCTGTTGATCCGGCTGTACGGGTGCGGGGTGGACACGTCGTGCTCCAGCCGGATCACCCGCCCCTTCGCGGTGCGGACCATGCTGAAGGTGCGGTCGGCGGAGGTGTACGTCTCCTTGAAGCTCGGGTCGCCCGCGGGCACGTTCGCCTCGCGGTACTCGGCGAGGCCCAGTGCCGGGGTGCCGAAGCTGACGATGCTGACGGCGCGGTCGCCGCGGTTGACGTCCAGGTAGTTGGCGACCGGGCCGAAGGCGTGGTTGGGGTAGAGGTCGCCGCGCAGCCGGGTGTGCCACTTCCGCCGCCAGGGGCCCTCGTAGTAGTCCGGGTCGAACAGCAGGTCGCGCAGGTCGTGGTTGTACGCACCGGCGGTGTGCAGCAGTTCGCCGAAGAGCCCCGCGTGCACCATCCGCAGCACGCGCAACTCGTTCCTGCCGTAACAACAGTTCTCCAACTGCATGCAGTGACGCCGGGTGCGCTCGGACAGGTCGACGAGCGCCCAGAGTTCGTCCAGGCGCATGGCGACGGGACACTCCACGCCGACGTGCTTGCCGTTCAGCATCGCGGCTCTGGCCATGGCGAAGTGGGTCTCCCAGGGCGTGGCCACGTAGACCAGGTCGAGGTCGCCGCGCTCGCAGAGCCGGCGGTAGTCGTCCTCGTCCTTGGCGTAGATCGCGGGGGCGGGCTGGCCGGCCGCCACGACCTTTGCGGCGGCGCGTTCCGCCTTCTCCCGCACCGGCTCGCACAGGGCGACGATCCTGACGCCGGGTTGGGTGAGGAAGATCGGCAGCATGCTGCTGCCGCGGTTGCCGAGGCCGATGATCCCGACCCGTACGGTGCTGCGCCGCTCGAAGGGGACGCCCGCCATCGTGGGGCCCTTGCGCGGGGGAGTGCTCTGCTGTGGCGGCCGGTGGTCGGTGGCGCCGGGCGCGGTCGCGGCGCCCGCGGCCGAGGCCGGTGCGGCGCCGACGGCGCCGAGCGCGAGCCCGGCTCCGGCCACCCCGGCCGTCGTCCGCAGGACGGAACGGCGGCTGGGGGAGACATCGTTGTCGTCGCCGTCTGCGGCGCCGTGGTTCTGTGTGGCTGCGTCGTTCACCGAGCCTCCAGGGGGAGCTGATGGTGCGCGGCTGAAGTTGAACCTCGGTGAGCACGATGGATGGTGGGGCCATTGATGCGCAAGAGGGCGTCTGGGACGGGTGGTCACGGCAGAACGCGAACAGCGGTCGAGGCGCCACCCCAGGGGGGCGCCTCGACCGTGCGCACAGCAGTACCCGACGGGCCCTGTTCAGTAGCCGGGTTCCAGGCGGGCCCGCAACTTCCAGGACGTGACCAGGCCCGAGACGAGACCGGTCGCGGCCAGGGTCCCCAGGGCGATCAGGCCGACGCCGATCACAAAGAGCCCGCTCGCGTCGTCCGACCAGTCGTAGAAGGCGGCGCCGGCCAGCCCGGCGGTGGTGCCGAGCACCGCCGCCGGCACGTACCCCCGCGCAGCCGCCCAGTACACCGGGGCCAGCACGGTGAGGACGAGCCCGATCACCTGCCAGGCTTCGTACGGGCCGGTCGTGGACCCGTCGGGGTGCTGGTCCCGCTGCTGGTCCCAGCCCAGCCAGACGGCCCACGCAGCCACCGCCAGCCCGGTGAGGGCCAGGGTCGTCAACAGATGGTGGATGAGGCGCGTTCGTGTGACCATGCACGCAGTCTTCCGGGCCGGCCGGGCCGTCGTCAGAGTACGGATACTCATCTTTTCCGGCCCGCCGGCCCGCCGGCCCGGCCGGTCTCCGCCTACGCGCGCCCGGTCCGTGCCCCGCCGCCCCGGGTGGCGCGCTCCAACTCCAACAGCACCGAGTGGTACGAGCGGCCGGTGGCCTTGTCCATGCCGATCTCGCACATGCGGTTGGCGCTCAGGTGCGCGTCGAAGTGTCGGGACGTGACCTCCGCCGCCTCCTTGGCCGTCGCCGACTGCGTCAGCTCCTCGTGCAGCATGCCCCGGTCGCCGGCGAAGGCGCAGCAGCCCGCGTCGTCGGGGACCACGACCTCCTCCGCGCACGCCTCGGCGAGGGTGCGCAACTGCGCGGTGTCGCCCAGGTGTTCCATCGAGCACGTGGGGTGGACGACCGCGGAGCCGGTCTTGCGGACCACGGTGAGGTGCGGCAGCAGGTGGTCGGCCGCCCACACCAGCGAGTCGACCACGGTCAGCTCCCGGTGCAGCTCCCGATTGTCGTCGGTGAGGTACGGCACGACCTCGTGCGCGATCCCGAGCGTGCAGGACGAGGCGTCCACCACCAGCGGCAGGGTGCCCCCGGCTGTCCAGCCCCAGGCCGCCTCCACGATGCGGTTGGCCATCAGCCGACTGCCCTCCTCGTACCCCTTGGAGTGCCAGATCGTGGCGCAGCAGGTGCCCGTCACGTCTTCGGGGATCCACACCGGCTTGCCGGCGCGGGCCGACAGCGCGACCACGGCCTGCGGCAGCGAGGGGCCGCGCTGGCCGCCGGCCCGGGCCGGGCCGCGTTGTTCGCCCGGGCCGCCGAAGATGCGGTTGACGCACGCCGGGTAGTACACGGCCGACGCCTGCGACCGCCGGGTGCGGGGCAGTTCGCGGGCCGCTGCCCCCGGGATCTGCGGCAGCCACTGCGGGACCAGGTCGGGCCGCACCGCCTTGCGCGCCAGCCCCGTCACGGACGACAGCAGCCGGTCGCCGACCCGCTCGGCCGCGGCCACCGCGAGCCGCGCCGACGTCTCCACCGCGGCGAAGTGCCGGGCGGTGAGCGCCGCGATGCGCTCCTCCCGGGCGGAGTGGCGGCGGTGGCGCATGTCCTTCATCAGCGCACCGGTGTCGATGCCGACGGGACAGGCGAGCTTGCAGGTGGAGTCGCCGGCGCAGGTGTCGACGGCGTCGTAGCCGTACGACGCGAGCAGCGCGTCCTCGACGGGGGCGCCCTCGGGCTGGCGCATCATCTCGCGCCGCAGCACGATCCGTTGGCGCGGCGTGGTGGTCAGGTCCTGGCTCGGGCAGGTCGGTTCGCAGAAGCCGCACTCGATGCAGGGGTCGGCGACGTCCTCCACCCGCGGGATCGTCTTCAGCCCGCGCAGGTGCGCCCGGGGGTCCCGGTCGAGCACGATCCGCGGTGCGAGGACCCCGTCGGGGTCGATGACCTGCTTGGTGCGCCACATCAGCTCGGTGGCGCGCGGGCCCCACTCCAGCTCCAGGAACGGCGCGATGTTGCGACCGGTGGCGTGCTCGGCCTTCAGGGAGCCGTCGAACCGCTCCACCGTCAGCCGGCAGAAGTCGTCCATGAAGGCGGCGTAGCGGTCGACGTCCGCGGGGCGACCGGCGTCGAAGGCGAGGAGGAAGTGGAGGTTGCCGTGGGCGGCGTGACCGGCCACGGCGGCGTCGAACCCGTGCCGCGTCTGGAGTTCGAGCAGGGCCTCGCACGCCTCGGCGAGCCGTGCCGGCGGCACCGCGAAGTCCTCCGTGATCAGGGTCGTACCGGCCGGCCGGGCGCCGCCGACCGCGGTCACGAACGCCTTGCGGGCCTTCCAGTACCCCGCGATCGTCGCCGCGTCCCGGGTGAACTCGTTGCGTACGGAGGGCACGGGCGAGATCAGCTCCAGCCCCTCGACGACACGGGCCGCGGCCCGCTCGTACGCCTCCTGCCCCGCCCGGTCCGGCGCGCGGAACTCGACCAGCAGGGCTGCGGCCTCCTTGGGCAGCTGCGCCCAGTCGCCGGGGACGCCGGCCACGCTCACGGAGGCGCGCAGGGTGTTGCCGTCCATCAGCTCCACGGCGAGCGCGCCCGCGGCGTTGAAGCGGGGGACGGCAGCCGCGGCTGCGGGCAGGGACGGGAAGAACAGCAGCGCGGTGGAGACCTCCCGGTCCAGCGGCAGGGTGTCGAAGACGACCTCGGAGATGAAGCCGAAGGTGCCTTCGGAGCCGACCATCAGACCGCGCAGGATCTCCACCGGCGTCCGGCCGTCGAGGAAGGCGTCCAGCCGGTAGCCGTTGGTGTTCTTGATCTCGTACTTGGCGCGGATGCGGGCGGTCAGCTCGGCGTCGGCCTCGATCTCGGACTTGAGGGCCAGCAACTGCTCGCACAGCCGCGGCTCCGCGCGCGCCAGGAGTTCGTCCGCGTCCGGGGCCGCGGTGTCCACGACCGTCCCGGACGGCAGGACGAAGGTGAGCGAGGCGACCGTGCGGTAGGAGTTGCGGGTGGTGCCGGCGGTCATGCCGGACGCGTTGTTGGCCACCACGCCGCCGATGGTGCAGGCGATGGAGCTGGCCGGGTCGGGGCCGAGCACCCGGCCGTGGCGGGCGAGGGCGGCGTTGGCGCGGAAGACCGTGGTGCCGGGCCGGACCCGGGCGCGCGCCCCGTCGTCCAGCACCTCGACGCCCGCCCAGTGGCGGCGCACGTCCACCAGGACGTCCTCGCCCTGCGCCTGGCCGTTGAGCGAGGTGCCGGCGGCGCGGAAGACGACGTGCCGGCCCTCGGCGCGGGCGTACGCGAGGACGGCGGAGACGTCGGCGACGTCCTCGGCGATCACGACCACCCGGGGCAGGAAGCGGTAGGGGCTGGCGTCCGACGCGTACTTCACCAGGTCGGAGACCTTCCCCAGCACGTTGTGGGCCTTGTCCGCGCCGAGCAGCCGGGTCAGGTCGTCGCGCAGCCGTTCGTCGGCGCCGTGGGAGAGCTCGTCGGGGACCCGGTCGGCCGCGGGAGTACGGGACTCGTGCGGCCTGAGCGCGGCGGGGTCGGGCTCCAGCAGCGGCAGGCGCAGCTGCGGCAGACGGGGCAGGTGCGGTGCGCGGTGCGGCGGGTGCGCTGCGCGCGGGCGGTGCGGCAGGTCCGGCATGGTCGACGGTCCCCTCTGGGCTGGAGCTGATCGGTGGATCTCCCGGCGCCGTGGCCATCGACCGCGCTGGGAGACCGGCGCGGCCGGGCGTCAGCAGTCCTGCGGCCCCGCGCCGTCGACCAGCGTCGACAGCAGTGCGCCGAACGCCGTGCGCTGCTCGGCGCTCAGGGGGGCGAGGATGTCCTCAGCGGCGGCGCGCCGGGCCGCGCGCAGCGCCCGGAGCGTGGCCCGGCCGGTGTCCGTGAGTTCGATGCGGATCACCCGGCGGTTGTTCGGGTCGGGGGCGCGACGGACCCGGCCGCTCGCCTCCAGCCCGTCCACCAGGCTGGTGACGGCGCGCGGCACCACCTCCAGACGGGCGGCGAGATCGGCCATCCGCGGCGGCTCGTCATAGTGCGCGAGCACCCGCAGCAGTCGGGACTGCGCGGGTGTGATGGCGATCCCGGCTGACTCCAGCTGCCGCTGTTGGCTGCGGTGGAGCCGTCTGCTGAGCCGGAGCAACTGCTCGGCGAGCAGGCCGTCGGGATCGGGTGTGGTCATGCGGGAACAATAACAGGACCTCGTTCATTGTGTACATAGGTAACAGTGAGCTACGCTCGCAAAGCTCGGTCGCGCTCGCGCGCCCGAGGAAGAGCCGGGCCGCGAGGCGGTCGGCACCGTGCAGGACTGAGGAACATCGCAGGACTGACGGACATCGCAGGGCTGAGGAGAGGAAGGTCCCGGAGCCCACGACCCGTGAAGGAGACCATGCGCCCCGAACCGATCAGTTGGACACCACCGGCCAAGCAGCCGGAGCAGCCGCCCGCGCAGGTGCGGCGGATCCTCCGGCTCTTCCGTCCCTACCGCGGCCGGCTCGCCCTCGTCGGGCTGCTCGTCGGCGCGGCGTCCCTCGTCTCCGTCGCCTCCCCGTTCCTGCTCAAGGCGATCCTGGACACCGCGATCCCCCAGGGCCGTACCGGCCTGCTCACCCTGCTCGCCCTCGGCATGATCCTCATCGCCGTGCTGACCAGCGTCTTCGGCGTCCTGCAGACCCTGATATCCACCACCGTCGGCCAGCGCGTCATGCACGACCTGCGCACCGCGGTCTACGCACAGCTCCAGCGCATGCCGCTGGCGTTCTTCACCCGCACGCGCACGGGTGAGGTCCAGTCCCGGATCGCCAACGACATCGGCGGGATGCAGGCGACGGTCACCTCCACCGCCACCTCCCTGGTCTCCAACCTCACGGCCGTCGTCGCCACCGTCGTCGCCATGCTCGCCCTGGACTGGCGGCTCACGCTCGTCTCGCTGCTGATGCTGCCGGTCTTCGTCTGGATCAGCCGCCGGGTCGGCCGCGAGCGCAAGAAGATCACCACCCAGCGGCAGAAGCAGATGGCGGCCATGGCCGCCACGGTCACCGAGTCCCTCTCCGTGAGCGGCATCCTGCTGGGCCGCACCATGGGCCGCTCCGACTCGCTCACCCGCTCCTTCGCCGCGGAGTCCGAGCGACTGGTCGACCTCGAAGTGCGCGCCAGCCTCGCCGGCCGGTGGCGGATGTCCACCATCGGCATCGTGATGGCCGCGATGCCCGCCCTGATCTACTGGGCCGCGGGCTTCGCCCTGCAAGGCGGCGCGACGATCTCCCTGGGCACCCTGGTCGCCTTCGTCACCCTCCAGCAGGGCCTGTTCCGGCCCGCGGTCAGCCTGCTGTCCACCGGCGTCGACATCCAGACCTCGCTCGCCCTGTTCCAGCGCATCTTCGAGTACCTCGACCTGCCCGTCGACATCACCGAGCCCGACGAGCCCGTGCGGCTGGCGGAGGTCCGCGGCGAGGTGCGCTTCGAGGGCGTGGACTTCGCTTACGACCCCCAGCAGCCGGCGCTCACGCTCGACGGGGTCGACGTCACCGTCCCGGCGGGCGGCAGCCTGGCCGTCGTCGGCCCCACCGGCTCCGGCAAGTCCACGCTCAGCTATCTGGTGCCCCGGCTGTACGACGTCACCGGCGGTCGCGTCACCCTCGACGGGGCCGACGTGCGCGACCTGGACTTCGACACCCTGGCCCGCACGGTGGGCGTGGTCTCCCAGGAGACGTACCTCTTCCACGCCTCCGTCGCCGACAACCTGCGGTTCGCCAAGCCGGACGCCACGGACGCGGAGATCGAGGAGGCCGCGCGGGCGGCCCAGATCCACGACCACATCGCCTCGCTCCCCGAGGGCTACGACACGGTGGTCGGCGAGCGCGGCTACCGCTTCTCCGGCGGCGAGAAGCAGCGCCTCGCCATCGCCCGCACGATCCTGCGCGACCCGCCGGTGCTGATCCTCGACGAGGCGACCAGCGCGCTCGACACCCGTACCGAACTCGCCGTCCAGGAAGCCATCGACGCGCTCTCGGCCGGCCGCACCACGATCACCATCGCGCACCGGCTGTCCACCGTCCGGGACGCGGACGAGATCGTGGTCCTGGACGCCGGCCGGATCGCGGAGCGCGGCGACCACGAGGCGCTGCTCGCGCTCGACGGGCGCTACGCGGAGCTGGTCCGCCGGGACGCCCGTACGGCGGCGCCCGTCATCCCGTGACGGACGCACCGCCTCACACCAGCGCCGGCGCCCGCTCCAGCAGCTCCTCGACCTCCCGCACCGCGGCGCGCCCGGCCCGATTGGCACCGATCGTCGATGCCGACGGCCCGTACCCGACGAGATGGACGCGTTCGTCCCGTACGGCGCGGGTGCCGTCCATCAGGATCCCGCCGCCGCTCTCGCGCAGCCGCAGCGGCGCCAGGTGGTCGAGGACCGCGCGGAAGCCGGTGGCCCACAGGATCACATCGGCCTCCACCGCACGCCCGTCGTCCCAGGCCACCCCGGTCGGCGTGATCCGGTCGAACATCGGCAGCCGGTCCAGGATCCCGCGCTCGCGCGCGGCCCGCAGCGCGTCGTTGAGCGGCAGCCCCGTCACCGACACCACGCTCTGCGGCGGCAGCCCGAGCCGCACCCGTTCGTCCACCTTCGCCACCACGGCCCGCCCTACGTTCTCGTCGAACGGCCCCTCGCGGAAGACCGGCGGCCGGCGGGTCACCCAGGTCGTCTCCGCCGCGTGCTCGGCGATCTCCAACAGGTGCTGCGTCCCCGAAGCCCCGCCGCCGACCACGACCACCCGCAGCCCGGCGAACTCCTCGGGCCCCGGATAGTCGGCCGTGTGCAACTGCCGCCCGCGGAAGGTCTCCTGCCCCCGGTAGCGCGGCCAGAACGGCCGGTCCCACGTGCCCGTCGCATTGATCAACGCCCGCGCCGACCAGTCCCCGGCCGAGGTCTCCACCAGCAGCCGGCCCCCCTCGCCCTCCCGTACGGCCGCCACGTCCACGGGCCGCTGCACCCGCAGGTCGAACCGCTCCTCGTACGTCGCGAAGTACTCGCCGATCACCTCGGACGAGGGACGCGCGTCGTCCGCGCCCGTCAGCTCCATCCCGGGCAGCGCGTGCATGCCGTGCACCCTGCCGTACGTCAGGGACGGCCAGCGGAACTGCCAGGCGCCACCGGGCTCGGGGGAGTGGTCGAACACCACGAAGTCCCGCCCGGGCACCAACCCGACGCGCCGCAGATGATAGGCGCCGGACAGCCCTGCCTGCCCGGCGCCGACGACGACCACGTCCACGTCCCGCGCCCCGAAGTTGTTCATGCTTCTACCAACTGGCCGCCCGGCGGGATTCTTCCCGCCGTCCCGTCCCGTCCACCGGCCGGGACACCGTCCCCGTGCCCGCATGCGGTGTTGCCGGCGATCGGGGAATCGGTCGACGGCGGGAACCATCCGCACGGGGCCGTCGACTACTCCCGCGGTGGGAGATGCCCCCCTGCCACGGTTACCGTCTGCCAGGAGTGTCCGTGTTACGACCCCGCGCTTCTCTCGCCGTCCTCGCCGCCTCGATCGTGCTGATCGGCGGGTGCGTCGCCGGCCCCGATGAATCGGGCTCCACCACCACAGTGCTGCGCATCGGTCTGAGCGAGGAGTCCGGACCCCTGGACCCTCATGCCTTCACCGGTAACTTCCTCCTGCTCGACGCGGTTTACGAGCCGCTCGTCACCTACGCGGAGGGCGGGCGGCTGAAGCCGGGACTCGCGGAGTCGTGGGCCGTCGCCAAGGACGGCAGGAGCGTCAGCTTCGACCTGCGGGACGGTGTCACCTTCACTGACGGGAGTCCGCTCGACTCCGCCGCCGTGAAGTGGAACTTCGACCGGTGGGTGGGCAAGAAGGAGTTCACCTTCTTCCGGGCCTCCCAAGTCATCTCGGCCGTGGAGACCCCGGACGAGGACACGGTCCGGCTGACCCTCTCGGAGCCGTACGAGCCGCTCCTGCAAGAACTGTCGATCGTCCGTCCGGTGCGACTGCTCAGTCCGAAGGCCACGACAGCCGACGGCACGTTCCACAAAGCCGTCGGAACCGGGGCGTGGAAGCTGGAATCCAACTCCGCGACAGGAGCCAAGCTCGCACGCAACGACGCCTACTGGGGGACCCGACCGAAGCTGGAGCGGGTCGAGTTCAAAGTCCTACCGGACTCCCAGGCGCGCCTCGACGCACTCGGCAACCGTGAGATCGACCTCATCGGCGGCGCGTACATGGCCCCCATCACACCGGTCGAGGCGAAGACGCTGAGCCGACGTGGAGACATCACGTCCTTCGTCGGCGAGCCGGACGTCTCGATCATGCTCGGATTCAACGCCGACGGCCCGGCCGGAGACCGAGCGGTGCGCGAGGCGGTGCGCCAGGCCATCGACACCACCGCCTTGACCAAGGCGCTGTTCCAGGGCTACGGCAGGCCCGCACGGCGGGTGTTCCCCCCGAACGTCCCCGAGTCGGGGACCGACCTGCCGGAACACTTCGACCGGGCAGCGGCCCGCAGAACACTGGACGCCGCCGGATACGCCCTCGAAGGCGGCAGCCGGGTCAAGGACGGAAAGCGGCTCTCCCTCAAACTGCTCATCCCCGCCACTCCGGCCCAGGGGCAGCTGGACCCCCGCTCGACGGCCGAGGCCATCGCCGGATTCCTCAAGGAGGTCGGCATCGCCGTCGACATCTCCCCGGTCGACGCCGCCGCCTACTACGACGAGCGGGCGGAGGGCACGTACGACATCACCTTCTTCGAGGGACTCGGCGCGCCGTACGACCCCTCGGGTTCGATCGTCTCCATGTTCACCTCCGGCGCCCGCGGCCCGCTCTGGGTGACGAAGGCCACCGAGAACCTGGTCGACAAGGCACTGTTCGCGGACGATCCCACCGCCCGCGCCGCCGCCTACCAGAAGCTCTACGACGAGGTCGCTGCCGACGCCGGCTTCGTCCCACTGGTCTACCGACCGCGGGTCTATGCAGCCCGGGACAGGGTGAAGGGCTTCGCCGTCCCGCCCACGGACGTCGACCTGGAGCTCACCGGAGTGACGGTCGAATGAGGTCACCGGGTCGGCCGGCGACTGCCGGCGGGCACGTCGCGCGGTGGACCGTCGACACCGTCGGCGTGCTGCTGGCGATGTCGGTGGGCACCTTCGCCCTCGTCCTGCTCGCACGGGGAGACCCCGCGGCGGTACTGGCGGCGACCCGGGCCGGTCGCCCTGCCGTGCCGGAGCAGATCGAGGCCGTCCGCGTGGAACTGGGGCTCGACGACCCGGCACCCGTGCGGTACCTGCGGTGGCTCGCCCACGCCTGCACCGGCGATTTCGGGCGCTCGTTGCGCTCGAACGCCCCCATCGGGCCCGAAGTCGCGGACCGGCTGGGTGTCACGCTGGGACTGGTGGGCGGATCCGCGGTGGTCGCCGTCGTGGTCGGGGTGGGCGTCGGCGTCGCCGGTGCGCTGCTCCGCCGCGGTGTGCTGCGTGGCTCGCTCCGCATCGGGGCACTCCTGGTCAGCTCGATACCGTCGTTCTGGCTCAGCTACCTCCTGGTCCTGTATCTGGCGATCCGCCTCGGGCTGTTGCCGACGTCAGGGATGGCGGGCCCCTCGACGTGGCTGATGCCCATGGCCGTACTGGGGCTGCCGGTGGCCGGCGTGCTCAGTCGGGTGGTCGCCGTCACGCTGCGCGAGGCCCTGGACCAGCCTTACGTACGCGCGGCGCAGGCGCGGGGCAGTGGAACGCTGTCCATCGTGCTGCGGGACGGCCTGCCCAACGCCGCCGGACCGATCCTCTCCGTCGCCGGGTTCGGCATCGGCGGCCTCCTCGTGGCCACCGTCGTGGTGGAGCAGATCTTCGGCTGGCCCGGCCTGGGTGCCTACTTCGTCCATGCCGCCGGCGCCCGGGACGTCCCGGCGCTACAGGCGGCCACACTCGTCATGGGCGGCGGCTTCATCCTGGTCAACCGCTGCGCCGACCTGCTGCAGGGACTCATGGATCCCCGCTCCCGGCGGGGGAGGGACGCTCGTCCCCGCCGTCGGCCCACGCTCCCCGGGAGGAAACCCCCGGGCGGGGACGCGTCGGTCGGCGTTCCCGACGCCCGCAACCGACGGGAGGAGCCGTGACCGGCACGCAGGGACGCCCGGCGGGCCGGGCGCGGATCGGCACGGTTCTGCTGGCCTTGCCCCTGATCCTCTTCGTGGTCGTCGGGGCGCTCGCCCCGGTCCTCGCTCCGGCCGATCCAACGGCCAACGATCTCGCGGCCGGGCTGCTGCCGCCGTCTTCGGAACACCCCCTCGGCACGGATCAGCTCGGCCGGGACCAGCTCAGCCGGATCCTCCACGGCGCACGGATCACGCTCTCGGTCACCGCTGCCGTGCTCGCGGTCGCCCTGACGGCCGGCACCGTGATCGGGGCGATCGCCGGCTACCTCGGCGGCCGGGTCGACCGGGTCGTCTCCCGGGTGATCGACGTGGTGGTCTCGCTGCCCGGCATGCTGGTCACCCTCGCGGTCATCGGGGTACGGGGTCCCGGCGTGGAGAACCTCATCCTCGCGCTGTCGCTCTGGTCGTGGGCGCCGTACGCCAGGATCGCGCGCGCCCGCGTCGCCGACCTGCGCAAGAGCCCGCATCTGGACGCGCTGCGCCTCCTCGGCGCGGGCCGCGCACGCATCCTCGGGAGACATCTGCTCCCGCCGGCACTGGCGCCCTGCCTCGTCTACGCCAGCACCGATGTCGGCACCGTCGTCCTCGGCGTCGCCACGTTGAGCTTCCTCGGCCTCGGGGTCGCACCACCGAGCGCGGAGTGGGGCCAGATGCTCGTCGAGGGACGTGCGTTCCTGGACTCCGCATGGTGGCTCGCCTATCCGCCCGGCGTCGCCGTCACGGCGGTGGTGTTCGCCAGCAACCTGCTCGGCGAGCGGCTGGCGGCCGGCGAGGAGCGCCCCTCGGTCCTCCGTCTGGTCCGTCCGACCCGAACCGGCTCGGTGCGGCCGACCCGTCGGAAGACCGAACCGTCCGCGCGTTCCAGCGTCGCCGGACTGACGGCGCCCCGCGGGCCGGAGGCCACGCGGGGACGTCGTCCCGGGGACGCTCCGGTCCTCCACGTGCGCGACCTCACCGTCACCTACCCGCAGGACGGCGAGCGCCGTCGCGTCGTCGCGGGCATGTCGTACGAGGTCCGTCGTGGTGAAGTCCTCGCCCTCGTCGGCGAGACCGGCAGCGGCAAGACCACGGCCGCGTTGGCCCCGTTCGGCCTGCTGGACCCGTACGCGGTGGTCACCGGCTCCGCCGTGCTGGGGAGCGGAGCCGGGAAGCGCGAGATGGTCGGGCTCTCCCCGGGGGAGCGTCGCCGGATCAACGGCCACCGGGTGGGGGTGGTCTTCCAGGACAGCGGCGCCGTCCTCAATCCGCTTCGTACGATCGGCGCGCACGTCGACGAGGCCGTCCGCAACGCGGGCCGTGGGGGACGGCGCCCCGCGACCCGCCGGGTCACCGAGGAACTGCTGCGCCTGGCCGGTCTGCCCGATCCCACCGCGGTCGCCCGGGAGTTCCCCCACCAGCTGTCCGGCGGAATGCGTCAGCGGGCACAGCTCGCCATGGCCCTGGCCTGCGAGCCGGAGCTGCTGATCGCCGACGAACCCACATCCGCCCTCGACGCCACGGTGCAGGCCCGACTGCTCGACCTGCTGGCACGCCTGCGTGAGGAGTTGGCGATGTCCATGGTCGTCGTCAGCCACGACCTCGGGGTGGTGACGCGCCTGGCCGACCGAGTCGCCGTCGTGTACTCCGGCCGGATCGTGGAGACGGGCCCCCTCGCCCAGGTGCTCACCGCACCCGACCACCCCTACACGCGGGGTCTGCTGGACGCGGTGCCGCGTCCGGGGACGCCACCGGGCACCCGGTTCCGCACCATGCCGGGCCAAGGGGGCAACGGCCCGGACGACACCGGCGGTTGCGGGTTCGCGCCCCGGTGCCCGCTCGCCGTGGCAGCCTGCTGGGAAGAGGCACCCCCTTTGGAGACGTTGGCGGGCACCGCTGCGCACCGGTCGGCCTGCCTGCGTCACCCCGGTGGGCCGGCGGGCACCGTCGGGAAGGGAGACACTTCGTGCTAGAGGTCGTGGGGATGAGCGCGGGCTACGGCGGCCCGAATGCCGCAACGGTGGTCCAGGACGTCACGATGGGCGTGGCGGCGGGCGAGATCGTGGGGTTGGTCGGCGAGTCGGGCTGCGGCAAGACGACGCTGGCGCGTGTGGTGACCGGGCTGCATCGGCCGGGGGCGGGAGTGGTGCGCGTCGGAGGGGTGGACGTGCACGAGATCCGGGGGCGGGCACTTCGAGCGCACCGGCGGCGGGTCCAGATGGTGTTCCAGGACCCTTCTCTCACGCTCAGCCCACGTCAGACGGTACGTCAGGCACTCGAAGAACCGCTGCGCATCCACCGGCTGGGCGACGCGCGGTTCCGGTCGGCGCGCGTCCGTGAACTGCTCGACCTCGTCGGGCTTGGCCCGGAGGTGGGTGATCGCCGCCCCCGGGAGTTGTCCGGAGGACAGCAGCAGCGTGTGGCGATCGCTAGGGCACTGGCTCTGGAGCCACGGCTGCTCATCTGCGACGAGCCGGTCACGGCACTCGACGTGTCGGTTCAGGCCAAGGTGCTCAATCTGCTGTGCGATCTGCGCGACCGGCTCGACTTCGGCTGCTTGTTCATCACTCATGACCTCGCCGTCGTCTCGCAGTTGGCGGACCGGATCGCCGTCATGCGACACGGCCGCATCGTCGAGCAGGGCCCGACCGAGGACGTCACCACGCATCCCCGCCACGCGTACACCCGCAGTCTGCTCGCGGCCGTCCCCACCATGAACGTCCGAGCCGTGGGCGATGCCGTCCAGACCTGATCGCCGACGACCCCGGGGTGCCGGTTCGCGCGGGTGGCAGCAGCCCTCTGGTCCGAGTCCCACGGGAACTTTCCACGGCGCCGGGCCGACATGTCAGGTATGACCATCGCCTGCCTTGAGATGCTCTCCTTCGGCCTCGCCCACCTCGCCCGCGCCGCACGTGAGTCGGGCGAGCGGCTGGTGCTGTTGACCGGTGTGGAGCCGCTGTATCTGCACGAACTCGCCACCCTGCCGGCCGGTTCCGTCGACGTCGTCCCGGTCGACACCGGTGATCGAAAGGCGGTCACCAAGGCCCTCGCATCGATCGAGGACCTCCGTGGTCTCATCAGCTCGACGGACACCTGGGGCGTGACCGGCGCTGAACACGCCGCTGAGTTCGGCTTACCCGGCATCGACCCGGCGGTCATCCGGCTGGTACGCGACAAGGCCCGCGTACGCGACCTCCTCCACGGCAAGGAACTCAGCCCGTTCGGGGCCGCGCCGGTGGAGGAGGCTGCCGCGGTGGACCTGCAGTGGCTCGCCGGGACCGTCGGACTGCCCGCCGTCATCAAGGACACGGCGGGCACCAGCAGCCAGAACGTGTGGCTCGTCCGTGACGCCCGGGACCTCTCGCGCTTCCACCAAGAGGCCCAGGGCGCCGCTCTGTTCGGGAGGCTGTTCGCGGAACCGTTCCTCGCCGGACCGGTGTACAGCGCGGAGACGGTGACCTGGGCGGGGGAGACCAGGCTGCTGGGCCTCTCAAGTCGTCTCATGTCCGCGCAGCCCTGGTTCAGAGAGGACGTGACGGCGTTTCCCGTGGCGCTGCCGCCCGCCGAGCTGAGCGAGATCGAAGCGTGGCTGGGAGAGGTCCTGGAAGCCCTCGGATACACCGACCGTTTCGCCCACGTCGAACTGTGCATGACCGCCGACGGGCCACGGCTGATCGAAGTGAATCCCCGCATCGGTGGGGCGCTGGTCGGTGAGTCCATGTGCCGCGCCCTGGACGTGAACGTGTACGGCGGCCTCGTCGACCTCGCACTCGGCGTCCGACCACGACTGCTCGACGCGCCCCTGTCCGGTGGCCCCGCCGTCGCGTTCGTCCTCGTGTACCCGACTCAGGCGGGCGAACTCGTCGCCGTGCACGGCCTGGAGGAGATCTCCCGCTACCCGGGACTGCCCACGTGGTATCCGACCAAGGCGGTCGGAGCGCACGTCGACCACCTGACCGACGGGCGAGGCCATGTGGGGATCGTGCTCGCCGAGGGCCCCACCGCGGAGATCGCCACGCACCGTGCGGTCACCGCGGCGGGAGCCGTGCACGCCGAGACGCGCCCCCCGTGCTAGAGGCCGTCCGACCCGCGGCTGCCTCGCACGATCAGTCGTCGAGCATGGTTGTCGAAGGGTTCGGCATCGAAGCCGCCGAAACACTCGACGTCGGTGAATCCCGCCTCGACGAGCATCGCCTTCAGCTCGAAAGCGCTGTACAGGGTGTGCTCGACGAACGCCGTTCGCGCCCGGTCTCCCCGGACCAGGATGAAGTCGTCCCGGAATCGCTCCCAGTCACCGAGGACCGTGCCACGGACGATCAGGGTGCCCCCCTCGACATCCAGGATCTGCGGCAGCCCGCCGTCACGGGCCAGGATCTCCTTCCCGTACAGGTCGATCAGAAAGCGGCCCCCCGGCTTGAGGCTCGCCCGCACGTTGCGCAGAACCCGCATGTTCTCGTGGTGATCGGCGAAGAGACCGAAGGAGGTGTGCATGCTGATGGCCAGGTCGAACCGGTCCGGCTCGATGAACTCGCGCATGTCCGCCCGGACGCAGCGCAGTTCCACACCGGCTCCGGACGCCGCTGCCTCAGCGCGTTCGAGCAGGGCGGCACTCAGATCGACACCGGTGACCGCGGCCCCGCGACCGGCCAGCGGAATCGCGTACGTCCCCGGTCCGCAACCGAGGTCGAGCACCGCGGCGTCGGCCGGTACCCGCAGCAGCGGGGACGAGGCGACTCGGGCCCGGGCCTCCTCGGCACGTCCGGCGGAGAACAACACATCCGAGAAATCGACCCACAACGCCTCGTCCTCGAACCATTCCATCGCTGTCCCCTTCACTTGTCATGCGTGTCCACTGTGCAACAAGTCGGCACGGGGACCCGGCAAGTTCCAGCAGACCTCAACGATCAAGAGGGGCTCACCCATGGATCATGATTCCGGCAAGCCCGAACTCGCCGTGCGCCGCGAGTCCCTGCGGCTCATCGAGACCGTGAAGAGCTCCCGCGGCGAGATCGACTCCGTCGACACCTGCATGGTCACCCTCACGTACGGCGGGCTGTCCGCCTACGGCGAGGGCACACCGACCGAGTACAACGGAGTGACGGCGGACGACGTCGTGGACGCCGTCGAAGCCCAGGGCGCCCACGTCCTCGGCCCGAACCTGAAGGATCCACAGGACGTCCTCGACCGCATCGAGGAGTGGGACGCGCCTGCGGGCGCGCGGATGGCGCTGGACGGCGCGGTCCACGACTGGATCGGCAAGGCCGCCGGCCAGCCGACCTGGAAGCTGCTGGGCATGCCCAGAAGCCTTGGGCCCACGGTCTACACCATCAGCATGGCGAGCCCGGACGAAGCCGTGAGCGCGGTCCGCAAGGCTCCGGACGTGGGCGCGCTCAAGGTGAAGGTCGGCGGGCCGGACGACCTGGAGGCTCTGGAGGCGATACGGAAGGTCACGACGCTGCCGGTCCGCATCGATGCCAACGAGGCGTGGGACCTCGACACCGCTCGTGCCCTCACGCCCCGGCTGCGCGAACTCGGCATCCAACTCATCGAGCAGCCGTTTCCCACCACGGCCGTCGACGACTACCACCGTTACCGCGAGTTGGCGGACCGGTTACCGGTCTTCCTCGACGAGGGATGCACCGACGCGGCGAGCGTCCTCGCAGCGCGGACGTACGCCGACGGCATCGTCGTCAAGCTGTGCAAGGCCGGTGGAATCCGGGGCGCGCGGCGGGTGATGGAGGCGGGGCGGGAGGCCGGGCTCCAGGTCATGCTCAGCTGCATGTGCGAGTCCGAGCTCGCCATCAGCCAGGCCGCACAACTCGCACCGCTGGCCGACCACATCGACATGGACGGTCACCTCTACCTCAAGGACCCGCCGTTTCGGGGACTCCGCCTCGAAGACCGCGGGATCGTCCTGGGCGATGCACCCGGCCTGGGCGTGCTGCCTTCACGTTGATCGCCGTACGGGCCGCGGGAACTTCTCCCGCCGGAACACGACATGTAGGAAGGACGCGTGTGCGTCGCACGACGGGAGGAACGATGGACTGGTACGAGGACCTGAGCCTGTGGTCCGGCTTCTCCGCGGTGCTCTTCTCCCCCGAGAGGGAGCGGCAGGCCGCCGAGGTGGTGGCCACGTCGCCGCTGCTCGCGTTCCCCGCGGGCAGCCGCGTGCTTGACCAGTGCTGCGGTGTCGGTGTGTTCACGGTGCCCCTGGCCCACCAGGGCTACCGGATGACCGGTGTGGACCTCCATGCCGAACTGCTCGAACGGGCCGCCGACGTGTGCACGGAGGCCAAGGTCGAGGCGTCGTTGATCCAGGCGGACGTGCGCGAGTACGTGGCGCCGGGCGCGTTCGACGTCGTGCTGAACATGTACACCTCGTTCGGCTACTTCGACGACCCCGAGGAGAACCTCCAAGTCCTGCGCAACGCCCACGATTCGCTGGCTCCAGGCGGACGGCTGATCGTGGACCTGCTGAGCAAGGAGACCTACGCCTCCTGGGTCGGCCCACCGAAGGTCGTCGACGTGCCCGGGGGCATGGTCGTGATGCGCGACCGCATCCTGGACGACTGGTCCCGGTACCGAACCGACTGGACGTTGGTGCGGGGCAACACGGCCGAGCACTCCTCGCTCACCTGCTACGTCTACAGCGCCACGGAGTTGCGGGCCATGTTCGAGCAGGCCGGCTTCCAGAGCGTCGAGTGCTTCGGAGACTGGGACGGCCGCCCGTACGACGGCGGAGCCACTCGCCTGATAGTGCGGGGAAGCAAGGCGCGATCGGCGTGACGTCCACGCGCCGGAAGGCGCCGGGCGGGTCCGTCCCGTCCGGCGTCCGCTCGTTCACCGGCACCCAGCGGGCGCTGCTCGGAAGCGGCTTCCTCGTCAATCTCGTCAGCTTCTCCGTCTACCCCTACCTGGCGGTCCTGCTTCGTGACCGCATGTCGTTCGGTATGGGCCAGGTGGGAGTCGTCCTCGGGCTGGCGACCTTCGTGCAGTTCGCCGGAGGCGTGCCGGGCGCTGCCCTCGCCGAGCGCATCGGGTTCCAGCGATGCCTGTTGATCTCGATGGTCCTGCAGACGCTCGGGTCGCTGGGCTTCGTCGTCGGCGGGGCGTGGCCAGCCGTGACGATCGCCGCCCTGTTCCTGCGATCGGGGGCCACGGCTCTCTACTCACCGAGTGTCAGGGGCTACACCGTCCACGGCGCGAGCCAGGACGAACGGCCACGCCTGGTGGCCGCGAGCTACGCCACGGGCAACGTCGGCATCGCGCTCGGCCCGATGGTGGGTTCGCTGTTCATTCACGAACCCGGTGCGATGTTCGTCGCCGCCACCGTGCTGCACGCGGCCATGGTGATCGCTCACGTGTTCCTGCCCCGGGAGCGCCGGGACGACCGCGAGGTGATCGAGCCGGTGCGCCGAGCCCTTCGGGGCCTTGCCGTCCTGCCCTTCGCCGTAACGGCTCTGACGCTCTACCTGCACATGCACTTCTACCAGTATCTGTCGTCCTATGCCGAGGGCAGGGTTTCCACCGTGTTCTACGGCGCGGCCATGATGGGCTATTCGCTGGTACTGGTGGTGCTACAGCCCCTGATCGCCGACCGCGTCGAGCAGATGCCCTACCCGAACGCGATGACGCTCGGCTTCGGCGGCCTGGGAATCGGCATGATCGCGTTCACCGGGGGGCACGAGGTGACGTTCGTCGTCGGCATCCTCGCGATAGGCGCGGGGAACTCCGTGCTCCTGCTCAAGAACGTCCTCGAAGCGCTCGCCCGAACGAAACGGTCTCCGGCCGTGGTCTTCAGCCACCAGCGGCTGGCCGAAGGCGTCGGCGCCTGCCTCAGCGGGCTGGTCGGCGGAGGGCTCTACTACCAGTTCGAGACTGCGGGACAACTGCCCGGATTCTGGTGGGCCGTCGCCGCCCAGTGCGTGCTGATACCCCCGGTCCTGCTCCTCGTCCACCGCCGCTTCCGGCGCCCTCAGCGTGAAAGGGCAGGCTCATGATGAATCCGGGACGGCTGCGGCTGCCGCGGGTGCGGGACGCCACGGATACGCGTTCGCCGGGTCGCCCCGTCGGTCGGCTCAGGCGCCCGTGCCGTGCTTGCCGTCCTGGCCGATCGCTCGGCGCAGCTGGTGCAGACCCCGACGGGCGTGGCTCTTGACCGTCCCCAGGGGGACACCGGTGCGTTCGGCGATCTGCACCTGGGTCAGGTCCTCGTAGAAGGCCATGCCCAGCACTTGCCGCTGGGCGCGCGGCAGCCGGGACAGGGCCTGGAGGAGCAGCACGCGGTCCAGCACGTCGTCGGGTGAGGCCTGGACCAGCCGGGTGGGCGTGGCGTCGTGCGCGGCCGAATCGGCGACGGCCAGACGCCTCGTCCTGGCCGCCAGAGCATCGACGATCTTGCGGCGGGCGATGCCGACCAGCCAGGCGCCGAGCGCGCCCCGCTCTGGCCGGAAGCCGTGCCGACCGCGCCAGGCACCGACGAAGACCTGCTGGGTCACGTCCTCGGCCTCGTGGGCGTCGCCGAGGGAGCGGGCGGCCATGGTGTGGACGAGCGAGCCCCAGCGCTGGTAGATGGCCGCGAACGCTTCCTCGTCGGCGGCGAGGAGGCCACGGGCCAGATCCTCCTCGTGCCGGGACTCCTCCACGGGCGGGATGAGGGGGGCCGTCGGTCGCGTGTGCGTGCTCATGACCTGATTCCTCCTGCCGTGTGTCGTGCCGGGGGCGAACGGCCGTACGCCGGACGGCACGTTCGCCGGGCCGCCCTGGAGCCGCCGTGCGCGTACCGGCCAGTCTTGGACGCACAAACGACGCAGGCAACATGCATCGTTTGTGCGTCGTACAGTGCGGAACGTGAGCGCGGCGACGGGTGACAGCGAGAACCGGGACGGCGAAGGCGGTTCCCAGGCCGGCGGGTTGACCACCGGAGAGGTGGCGCGGCGGCTGGGAGTGGCCCCCACCACGATCCGTACGTGGGACCGTCGCTACGGGCTCGGCCCCGAAGCCCGCGCAGACGGCCGACACCGGCGCTGGACCGCGAGGGACGTGGCGCGGCTGGAGCTGATGTGCACATGGACGGCGACCGGAGTGCCACCGGCCGAGGCCGCACGCCTGGCACGTCGCGGGGAGCAACCGACGACGGTCCTGGCCGGGCGTACGGCCGGCAGGACACCGCAGTCCCCGACCTCCGGCCGCAGCCGTGCGGGGAGCGGACTGCGGCTCGGCGACGTGCGGCAGGAGTGCAGGGGCATCGCCCGGGCCGCCCTGCGCCTCGACGCCGTCGCACTGGACGAACTGCTGTGCACCGCGATCGCCCGGCACGGACTGGTCGCCGCCTGGACCGAGGTGATGGTGCCGACGCTCCAGGCCGTCGGTCGCAAGTGGGAGACGTCGGGGGAGCGGTACGTCGAGGTCGAGCACTTCCTTTCCTGGCACGTCTCCAGCGCGCTGCGGCGCACCGCGCCCACCACGGTCGCCGACCGTCCCGGAGCCACCACGCTGCTCGCCTGCCTCCCGGGGGAGCACCACACGCTGCCGCTGGAGGTGCTGTCAGCGGCGCTGGCGGAGAGGGGCGTTCCCGTGCGGATGTTCGGCGGCGCCCTGCCCGTCGAGTCGCTCGTCGCCGCGGTGCGCAGGACGGGTCCCGCCGCAGTGGGGCTGTGGGCGCAGTCCCGTACCACCGCCAGCAGGCCGCTGGCTCAGCACGTGGCCGGCATGGAGTGGGGCGTGCGGGGCGCCCGTCGCGGACCGGTCGTCCTGACCCTTGGACCGGGCTGGACGGGGCAGGCGGTGGCCGGCCTGGCGCGTCCGGCGGGACTCGCCGAGGCCGTCGCCACCCTGGAGTCGGTGGTCGCTCCGTGACGAGTCGCCGTCCACGTCGGCCGTGGCGCCTGGCCTTGCCCGACCGAACGTGGTCCGCTGGTCCCTGAGGTCTCGGCTGCGCCACTCGTCGTCGATCGCGGGTGACTCCGCTGGAGCTGTCCGCCGACGTGGAACGGGAGCGATGACGGCGGAGGGCCGTTCGTGATCGACCGCATCCAAGGCGGGCCCGGGGCCCGAAGTACACACCGATGGGAATGACGTCGTCGGCTCTGTTCCAGGAGGGCAGTGTGGAGCTCAACGCCGAGCTGCTGCGTACGCACCCGGACGCAAGGCCCTAGCACGGTGACTTCCCGCGACGCCGAAGCGTCCGACGCCGTCGTCGTCGGGGGTGGCGCGGCCGGACTCAGCCTCGCGCACCGGTTGGTGGAGACCGGCGCCGCCTCCGTGACCGTGATCGAGCCGCCGGACGGACCGCTGCGCCCGGCGGAGCGGACCTGGTGCTACTGGCACGCGGGCGTCGACGGCCTCGAAGAGGCCGTCAGCGCCTCCTGGTCCGCACTGCGCGTGCACGGAGCCGACGGCAGCCCCATCACCGTCGAACCGGCCCCGCTCACCTACCGCATGGTGCGCTCCACCGACTTGGAACGCATGGTCCACGGCCGTCTGGCGGGCTCGGACGGCGGGCGTGTCCTGCGCGCCACGGCGCAAACGGTGCACGCCGTGCCCGGCGGGGCGGAGGTCCACTGCACGCTGCCGGGAGGCCGGTGCGTGACGCTGCACGCCCGCCGCGTGTTCGACTCAAGGCCGCTGCCCGCCCCACCGCCGGCGCGCACGCGTCTGCTCCAGCACTTCCGAGGCTGGTTCGTGCGCACCGAAGCCGACCGGTTCGATCCGGCGGTCGCGGATCTGATGGACTTCCGGGTCCCCCAGCCGGCCCACGGGCTCGCCTTCGGCTATGTCCTGCCGCTGGCGCCGGACCGGGCGCTCGTGGAGTACACGGAGTTCTCACGCAGCCTGCTGACAACCGAGGCGTACGAGTCGGCACTCGGTCACTACTGCCGTCACGTCCTCGGGCTCGGTGCGCTCACGGTGGAGCAGACGGAGCAAGGGGCCATCCCCATGACCGACGCCCGCTTCCCACGACGGGACGGGGCCGTGATCCGCATCGGCACCGCGGGCGGCGCCACCCGTCCGGCCACCGGCTACACCTTCGCCGCGGTACAACGACAGAGCAGGGCCATCGCCTCCGCCCTGCGCCACGGGCGCGGCACCGTCCCCGCACCCCACGGACGGCGGGCGCTGGCCATGGACGCGATCCTCCTGCGCGCTCTGGACACCGGGCGCGTCAACGGCCCGGACTTCTTCACCAACCTCTTCCGCCGGGTCCCGGCCGAGTGCCTCCTGCGCTTCCTCGACGGCAGCACCTCACTGCGGGAGGAGTGGGGCATCGGGCTGTGCACCCCGACCCGGCCCATGCTGTCCACCGCGGCCGAACTGCCCTTCCTGCCCCGCCGCCCCCAGCCCGTCGCACGAATCGGAGAAAGTCACCGATGAGCCTCCTGCGCGACCACGACCTGGCCCGCGCCTTCGACCACGCCGCCCACACCTACGACAAGCTCACCTCCCTCAACCCCGGCTACCGCACCGATCTGCTGCGCTCCGCCCGCCGTCTCGGGCTCCCCGACGGCGGAGCGGGACTCCACCTGCTCGACCTCGGCTGCGGCACGGGCACCTCCACCCGGGCCCTGCTCAGGGCCGCGCCACGGGCACGGGTCACGGCCGTGGACGCCTCCGCGGGCATGCTGCGCCGCGCACTGTCCAAACCGTGGCCCGCGCGCGTGCGCTTCCTCCACCTGACTGCCGAGGAACTCGCGACGGCCGGCGAAGGCCCCTTCGACGCGGTCTTCGCCGCCTACCTGTTCCGCAACGTCACCGACCCGGACACGGTGCTGGAGACCGTTCGGACCGCGCTGCGGCCGGGCGGGCGTTTCGCCGCCCACGAGTACAGCCTCAGCGGCTCACGGGTGCACCGGGCGCTGTGGACGGCGGTGTGCCACGGGCTCGTCATCCCCGCGGGCACGCTCACCGGCGACCGTGCCCTCTACCGTCACCTCTGGCAGAGCGTCATCGACTTCGACACCGCACCCGCCTTCGCCGCCCGGCTGGACCGCGTCGGCCTGACCTCGGTGCACGTCGCCCCCGTCGCCGGTTGGCAGACGGGCATCGTGCACACCTTCCTCGCCCGAAACGGCGGTTCGACCACGGCGGGGGAGAGCGCACGGTGAGCTCCCGCCGCCCTCCCGCAGCCCGACGAGGCCGCGACCGCAAGGCCGAGACCCTGCTCCCCGCACCGGGGGCGGAGCGCTTCCGGCAGGGGGACGAGCCGTCCGTCGCGGTGATCGGTGGGGGAATCGCCGGTCTGGCCGCGGCCACCCTGCTGGCCGAACGCGGCGCCCGCGTCACCCTGTACGAGAAGGAGGACTCGCTCGGCGGCCGGCTCGCCGGTCGGCGCACCACGCTGGCGGACGGCTCCGCCGCCACCATGACCCGCGGGTTCCACGCCTTCTTCCGCCAGTACTACAACCTGCGCGGCCTGCTCCGCCGCACCGACCCCGCCCTGTCCCGCCTCACGCCCCTGCCCGACTACCCCCTGCGGCACAGCGGCGGCCTGACCGACAGCTTCGCCCGCGTCCCGCGGACCCCGCCCCTCAGCGCGCTCGGATTCGTCGCCCTCAGCCCCACCTTCGGCTGGCGGGACCTGGCCGCCATGGATGCCCGGGCCGCGCTGCCGCTCCTCGACGTCCGCGTGCCCGACGTGTACGAACGCTTCGACGACGTCTCCGCCACCGCGTACCTGGAGAGTGTGCGCTTCCCCGAAGCCGCGCACCACCTGGCCTTCGAGGTGTTCTCCCGCAGCTTCTTCGCCGACCCGCGCGAACTGTCCGCCGCAGAACTGCAGCTGATGTTCCACATCTACTTCCTCGGATCCGCCGAGGGCCTGCTCTTCGACGTGCCGAGCGAGCCCTTCCCCCAGGCACTTTGGGATCCGCTCGGCAACTACCTCCAGCGTCTTGGAGTGCGTGTGCGCACCAGCACCTCCGTGCACGAGGTCGTTCCCCGCGACGGCACAGGGGCGGACGTGCGCACCGACGCCGGTACAGACGGCCACCAAGCCGTGGTTCTCGCCCTCGACACCGGAGGACTGCGGCAGACCGTCGCCGCGTCACCCGGCCTGGGCACCACCGGCTGGCGTGACGGCATCGCCGCTCTGCGCACTGCGCCGCCGTTCCTCGTGTCCCGGCTCTGGCTCGACCGGCCGGTCCGTGCCGACCGGCCCGGATTCCTCGGAACCAGCGGCTACGGCGGGCTCGACAACATCAGCGTCCTGGAGCGGTACGAGGGGGAGGCGGCCCGCTGGGCCGCGCGGACCGGGGGCTCGGTCGTGGAACTGCACGCCTACGCCGTCGATCCCGCGGCCGAACGGAAGGACGTGCAGAACACCCTCGTCGACCGACTGCACCAGGTGTATCCGGAGACCCGCGAGGCACGCGTCGTCGACGCTCGACACGAGTGGCGCTCGGACTGCCCCTTCTTCGAAGTCGGTTCCCACCACCGGCGGCCGACCGTGCGCACGCCCCACGCGTGGCTGACCCTGGCCGGCGACGCGATCCGCTGCGACCTGCCCGTCGCGCTCATGGAACGAGCCGCCACCACCGGCTACCTGGCTGCCAACGCCCTGCTCGCCGACCGGGGGGTGCGGGGACAAGTCCTGTGGACGGTCCCGCGGTCGGGCCGTTCCCCCTTGCTCCGGACACTCGGGGGACTCGCGGGCGATCGCCCGTCCCCCTGACAGGTGGCTCTCCGCGCGCACCGGGTGCGGAGAGCCACCCGTTGGCTCACCCGGGGAACCGTCCGGTGCTGCGCAGTGTCCAGCGCCGTTCGGCGTAGGCCAGGTCGTCGCGCCACAGTCGCCCGGCCGTACGGCGTATCAGCGGGCGCAGCGCCGGGGCTGCGGCGCGGGCCAGGGCGAAGCCGGGCCGGTCCGAGGTGGCGATGGTCGCCTCGATCACGGCAGTGCGCGGACGTTCGTGGTCCAGCCGGGTGAGCGGCGTCGCGTGCGTCTCCACCACGGAGGTGACCCCCTCACCGTCCGTGATGCGCATGACGACCGTACGCGGCTCCGGCGCCGTGAACTCGGCCCGCACCGGTACCACCAGCCGCCCGGCCACCCGGAAGGAGACGTCGACGACGAAGGCGTCGTCCTCCTCACCCTCCGGCTCCCTGACCACCGACAGGTCGACGAACGAGTACGGGTGGAACCACGAGCCGTGCCACGGATCGAGCCGGTTGGCCACCACGTCCTGCGGTTCGCACCGCCCCACCGCCGTGAACACCGCGTCCACCCCGCTGCCCGTCGCGGGCCGTTCGGGCACCACGGGAAGCCCAGTTGGTTCCTCTCCGCCCAGCTCGTCCAGCCGTACCCAGACGAGTACGCCGTCGTCGTGCACGGGAAACGGCTGCCAGCGGGCGAACGGAGAACCGTCCAGGGCGAGCCCGTGCCAGTGGCACCGGAGCGTGCCGCACACCACCCGGCTGTCACGCAGGGGAGCGCCCAGATGCGGGCAGGCGCCCGGACCCGCGTGCAGTCCTCCGTCGCCCGCGCGCCACAGCACGACCTCCACACCACCGACCGTCCGGCCGTACGGGCGATCGCCCGCGCGCATGTTCCGGGAAGGGCCGATGACGAACCAGTTGCCCGACGGTCGGGCCGACGCCCGCTTGAGCGCGTCGGCGATGAGCGATGGCCGCGCCTGACGCCAGGTCGGTGTCTGTGCCGCCCAGTCCGGGCGGCAACGTCGACGCCGCAACGGTGGCACCCAACGCCTGCCGCCCGTGCCCGCACTCACCGCACCGGTCCCTTCCACGCGACGGCCGGACCGTCTGCGGCAACCGCCCGGCCCGGGGCACGGGCGTGCCACCGGGCACCGGCCACGCGCAGCACGCCGGCAGCCGCGGTGGCCGCACGACGCCGGCGCGACACCACCGCACGACGATGCAGCACGGTGTAGTCCTGCTCGGCGATCGCGTCGAGGATCCCGCGGTAGAGGGTGAACGCGGCGCGCATGCACGGACGCACCCGCGGATCGAGCATGGCGATGCCCGGCTCCGCCGTCCGGTACACGTCCCGCGTCAGGGCCTCCGCCGCGACGAGAGCGGCCCGGACGCGCGCGTCGCGGCGTCCGGTGCGCCGGCTCCACTCCAGGAGCGGCCGATCCACACCGTGGGCGGCAAGCAGGTCCCCGGGCAGGTAGATGCGGCCCCGGTCGAGATCTTCGCCCACGTCCCGCAGGAAGTTGGTGAGCTGGAACGCCACACCGAGCGCTGCCGCGTGCGGTGCCGCCTCCTGGCGGGGCGTGACCGTACCGAGGACCGGCAGCATCTGCAGGCCGATCACCGCCGCTGAACCGTGTACGTATCCGTGCAGGTCGGCGTAGGTGGGGTAGTCCGTGACGGTCAGGTCGGCACGCATCGAGGACAGGAAGTCGGCGAAGAGCGCGTGGTCGATGTCGTACCGGCCAGCGGTGTCGGCGACGGCTCGGACCACCGGTTCGTCGCCGGCGCCGGTGCGCAGCCCGTCCGCGAGGTCGCCTTCCAGCCGGCGCAGCAGCCGGTCGCGCTCCTCGGCCGTCTGGTGGGTGTTGAGGTCGTCCACGATGTCGTCGGCCCATCGGGCGAAGCCGTACAGGGCGTGCACGGCCGGGCGGCGTTCGAGCGGCAGGAGACGGGCGGCCAGGAAGTAGGTCTTGCCGTGACGGGCGTTGAGCAGTCGGCAGCGGGTGTAGGCGGCGCGCAGCACGGGATCGACGATCCCTGCCGCGTCGAGTTCACGACGGGTCATCAGCACCCACCGGAGCCGGCACGAGGGACTCGTCGGCCGGGGACAGGGGCGGGCGCGCCCGTGCGGGCCGGGGACCGATGCCTCCGGTCACGCGCGCGGCGGCGAGTCTGCCACTGATGAGTACGGTCGGTACGCCGACGCCCGGCGTCGTCCCGCATCCTGCGAGCACCACGTTCTCCACCCCCCGTACGAGGTTGCGCGGGCGGAACGGTCCGGTCTGGGCGAACGTGTGGGAGACCGAGAAGGGACTGCCGGCCGCATGCCCCTGTCCCGCCCAGTCGAGCGGGGTCACCAGGAGCTCCTCCTGGACGCTGTCGGCGAACCCGTCCAGGCCCCGCCGCTCCAGGTCGGCGACCAGGCGGTCGCGGTAGCGGGGACCGAGGTCCCGCCAGGTGGCGGCCGAGGGGCCGACCGCGGTGTTGGGGCAGGGGGCGAGAACGTAGTGCAGGTGCCGTCCCGGCGGTGCCAGGGCGGAGTCGTGGGTGGTGGGCCGGGTGATCAGCAGCGAGGGGTCGCTCATCAGTTCGCCCCTACGGGTCAGTTGCTCGAAGGTGCGTTCCCACGCGGTGCCGAAGGAGATCGTGTGGTGGGCCAGGTGGGGCCAGGTGCGGTCGGTGCCCGCGTGCAGGACGACGGCGGACGGTGAATGACGCAGCCGGGCCGGACGGCGAGGCCGACGTCCCAGCAGCTCGTAGGCGGCGGGCAGCTCGCACGTCAGCACCACCGCGTCGCAGGGGATCCGTTCGCCGGAGGTCAGACGGACGGCGCGCACGCGACCTGTCGAGCGCTCCAACGTGCTCACTTCGGCCGACCAGCGCAGATCGGCACCGGCTTCCGCCGCCGCGTCCGCCATGGCGCGGGGGATCGCGTGCAGGCCGCCCTTCGGGAACCAGACGCCGGCCACGGTGTCCATGTACGCGATCACCGCGTAGGCCGCGAGCGCCCGGGCCGGGGCCACGCCGGCGTACAGCGCCTGGAAGGAGAAGACGCGGCGCAGACGGTCGTCGGCGATGAAGCGGCCGATGCGGTTGTCCAGCCGTCCGAAGCCGCCCAGCGCTGCCAGCCGGGCCAGGTCCGGGTGCAGCAGGTGGAAGGGCGAGTCGAAGTTGGTGTCGATGAAGCGGCGCATCTGCGTCCGGTACAGGCGCTCCAGCCATCGACGCAGGTCGCGGTAGCCGGCCGCCTCACCCGGTCCGGCGAAGCGCCGGACCGCCGCCTCCATCGCCTCACCGTCGGTGTGTACGTCGAGCGATGAGCCGTCCGCGAAGCACGCCCGGTAGGCCGGATGCAGGGCCGTCAGCTCGACGCGGCGGTACAGGCTGTCGCCGACGGCGGCGAACGCCTCGTCGGCCAGATGCGGCATGGTGAACACCGTGGGGCCGGTGTCGATCTCGTATCCGCCCAGGCGCACCCGTCCGGCCCGGCCACCGGGACCGGCGTCCCGCTCGACGAGCGTGACCTGACGGCCCGCACCCAGCAAATGCAGGGCGCAGGCCAGTCCGGACAGCCCGGCACCCACCACGACGACGTGGTCGGTCGGCCCCGGCACCCTCTTCACGCGACCTCCTCCGCACGGCACGGGGCCACGCCCGTCGCGCGGTGGACCAACGCGGCGAACCCGCGGTGTACGGCGGGGGGCGCGCCCGTGCGTTCGAAGTGGCTGAGGCTCATGTAGGTGAGCTCCTCGATCTTCGCCTCCACCAGGTCGTGGGCGCCGGTGCGTCTGAGTGCCGTTCGCACCTGGTCCACGGCGTGCGCGGACTTCGGGGCCGCGTCCGGAGCCAGTCGTGCGGTGGCCTGGTGGTCACCGGCGGCGTCGGCGAGTTGCAGGGCGACGGCGAGAAGGTAGGTGAGTTTGCGGGAGCGCAGGTCGTCGTCGGCGGGCTTGCCGGTCAGTGCCGGGTCGCCGAAGGCGCCCAGGAGGTCGTCACGGAGCTGGAATGCCAGCCCGGCGCACCGGCCCGCCGCCCGCAGGGCGGCCAGCACGTCCTCGTCGGCTCCGGCCAGCGCGGCACCCAGCGCGAGGGGCCGCGCGACGGTGTACTGAGCACTCTTCAGAGTGGCGATGACCAGCGCCTCGTCGACACCGGACGAACGAGCCGCCTGGGCGTGCAGGTCGCGGTACTGCCCGGCGACCATCTCGGTGCGCATCGCCTTCCACTCCTGATGCAGGTGCGGGCCGTGCGGCGTACCGAGTGCCGTCTCCGTCAGCAGGTCGTCCGCCCAAGCCAGCGCCAGATCGCCGGCGAGCACGGCGGCCGACGCGCCGAACGACTCCGCCGAACCGTGCATGCCCGCGGCCCAGTGACTGCGGGCGAGCTGGACCTGTACGGCCGGTGCGCCTCTGCGCTGCACGGATCCGTCCATCACGTCGTCGTGCACGAGGGCGCACGCTTGCAACAGTTCGAGGGCGGCCCCGATCCGCAGGACCTCGGTGGTGTCACCGGACCCGCCCGCGGCCCGCCAGCCGCAGTGCGTGAACGCCGTGCGCAACCGTTTGCCGCCCCGCTCGACCAGCGTGGCCAGCCGGTCGGCCAGCTCCCGGGCGAAGAGGGGATCGACAGCACGGGATTGACGCAGGCGTGCGTCGAGGACCTGTTCCAGGACGGTGCCGACGGCCTGCGCGATGTCACACGCGGTGAGAGGGGTGTGGACACGGTCGGCCGGTGCGACCACCATCGACGGCGTTCCAGGCATGCGCAACCCTCTCTCACTCTCGGACGTCTGCACACCAGTGCTTCCGCCGAGTGCCCCGACACGGATGCGCTGATTCCTTCCCGGAACGGCCGCGCGCCGAGCAGACTCACCCCGCTGGCCGACCGCCGGCAGGATCACGGCGGTCCGTCACCGCGCGCACGTTCCCGGCAGGCCCGGTAGCCGGCGGCATCAGGGCCTGCCTGTTCAGACGTGAGGTTTGCCGGGGTGGAGCGGAGGTACAAGTGACTCACGTGCTTCGGAATGCAGGCACACCGCAGGTCGGCGTCCCGCGAGGACGCACCTGCCGGGGTGTCGTGGCGCGTGTGTTCGTCTGTCTGCGGCCCGTGTGACGCCCCGTGCCGAACTGTGAACCCGATCATGCGGAGCGGTCACATGAGCATGCCCGTCTGTCACACCGTTCGCCGTGCGCGCTCGTACGACGACGCACCGGACACCTCCCGGATCGCGTCGCGGTACCGCAGCACGCTCTTGCTCGCCGCCACCTGCGCCGACTTGCGCGACCGCGCCTTGGCGGGCCCGTGAACCGATCCGGAGCCTTCGCCCACCGCACCCGTTTCACCCCGGGGTCGACGCCGGGCGCCGAAGTGGCCGCCGTGCGCCTGTGGGGAGAGCTGGACCTCTCGACCGGTGGAGAGCTGGATGCCGTCACGGAGATGTGCCTCGCGCTGCGGCCCGAGGGCATCCGCGTCGACCTCACCGGCCTTCGTTTCATGGACTGCGCCGGGCTGCGGCACCTGGAGGACGCCGCAGCCCGAGCTGCCGAAGCGGGTATCGCCTACACGCTCTGCGGCACTCCGCGTCCGCTCGTGATCCGACTCTTGACCTACACGGGCACGGCCGTGCTGTTCGCGTCCGCACCAACGCCGGACGTCGCGGCCCCTTCGACAGCCGGACGCGAACCCGCACGGGCACCGGGACGTCGAGCGGTTCGCTGCTGGGAACGCGTGGTGCGGCTGTCGATGCTCACCGCTGCCAGCGGTACGGTCGCCACGTCGCTGTTCCTCTCGGCCTTCATGGAAGCGGCCTGACGGAGCCGGCGGATGTGGCCGCCCGCCCCCCTGCGTGCACGTCCTCCAACGCGTCCAGTACGACGGTGCGGTGGTGCCACTGAAACCACGCTCCCGCCGCACGTCCGAGCGAGGTGACGGCTCGTACCGACGGCGCGTCAGGAAGGACGCCGGGTTCGGCGTGGTGCACGCAGACCTCGCCCACGAACCGGCCGTCCGGCGCCAGCAGCGGGACGGTGTGGCGCGTACGGGCTCCGCACGCCAGCAGCGCGGAGCGCCACGCCTCGCCGTACTGTGGGTCCACCGCGGTGTCCAGCACCGTGACCGCTGCCGCACCGGGGGGCCGACGCCCGGAGGGCTCCGTACCGTCGGCGAGCTCCCACGCCGAAAGGAGACGGTCGTCGGGAAAGCGGTGTGCCTCGGTCCGTAGCGTCGCGTCGTGCGGGTCGATCAGTCGCACCACGCCCATCGCGGTCCCCGTGACGTTGAGGACGCCGGCCAACACCGACGCGAGGGCCTCGGCGCGATTGGCCGCCGACGCGCCCCAGTCGCCTGCGAGCGCGATGGAAGGGGGCACGGTGCGCGCCCGCCCCGGGAACCACGGACCCGCTGACGCCCTCGGCGGACGGGCGGCGAGGAGCGCCGAGGCCAGGTGGCGGAGCCTGAGGTTGTGGCGTTGGGCGACCGACTTCAGCAACGCGAGTGCGGCGTGAGCGTCAAAGATGCCGTAGCGGCCCTGTACGACGCCCTGGGCCTGGGCGATCACCGTGCGGGACGCCAACTGTCGACGCAGGTGACGCACTTCCCCCGACGCCGACGCCGACGCCGACGTCGACGTCGACGTCACGGCGACCGGCGGCGAGTGCATCGTGACCGGAGCGTTCGGCACGGACGCCATCTCGCTGAGCAATGCGGCGGGGGAGGCCGCCGCGATCGTGCCGCGGGGCGCGGAGACACCGGGCGCGAGTCCCGTCACAAAGACGGGAATGCCCGGTTCGCCCCGGCTCGGAAGGGCGTGAACCGCCCACGTCGGCGGTAGTTGCGCACGGGACAGCTCCAGGACGACGCCCGAACACCCTGTGGGAACCTCACGCAACCACATCGCCCACTCCTCGGCCTCGACGCGTCCGACGACGTCGAGCACCACCAGCCAGCCGGTGCCGCGGAACGGCCACACCAGGTGTCTCCGCACGGACGCCGCACTCCTGAGCGCCACGGTGGTCCCCCCTCGTCGTACGGCCCCGCGGGCCCGTTGCTGCGCGACCTTCCACCCTGCCCGGGGACGGCGCCCAGCACGAGGACGGACGGCGAAGGGTTCCGGCCCCGGCAGCCGGAAAGCGAAACCTGGACGATCGGTGACGGCGCGCGACGTCGTACGCTCGGTCGTGGACAGAGCGGCAGAGCGAGGGCTTCGCTCCGGAAGGACGGACATGAGGTACGCATCAGCGGGAACGGACGCCCCGTCCCGACGTCGTGGCAGGAGACGGGCGCGCGTGGGTGGGCGTCGGTGAGCACCCTCGTCTTCGACAGCGCCGACCTGGGGCGCACGGAGGAGTTCCTGAGCGAGGCGTACACCCGGATGCGCATCGCCAGCAGCACGCCCGCAGACAGCCGCGTCCGGGTCTCGCGGCACGCGGCGCACACGGTGAGCGTGGATGTGCTGCGCCTGGGCTTCGAGATGAGGTACGACGCCGAAGCGCTGGGCCGCGTCTGTCTGTGCAGCGTGCACTCCGGCACCATCCGCAACCGGGTCGCCGGTGCGCAGGAGGACGTCTTCGGGCCGGGCGACCTGGTACAACTCGCGCCCCCGGACCGCCCGTACGCCGGCCGGGTCGAGCGGGCCCGCTACCGCATCACCATGTTCGATCCGCTCCTGCTCACCCAGGTGGCGGCGACGGCGCAGCGCGAACGCGGCCCCGTCCGGCTGACCGGACACCGCCCCCGTTCGACCGAGGCGGCCCTCAGGCTGCACAGCGTCATCCACCACCTGCAGACCCAGGTCCTGGGCGCACCCGTCGCGCAGGAGCCGCTCGTCGTCTCCACGGCCGCGCAGTACCTGGCGGCGAGCGTGCTCCACACCTTCCCCCACAACGCCGTGACGGAACCCACCGCCCAGGACCGTGGCGACGCGCGGCCCGTCACCCTGCGTCGCGCCGTCGCCTACATGGAGTCGCACGCCGACCGCGCGATCACCGTCGCGGACGTCGCGGAGGCCGCGCACGTCACGGTCCGCGCGCTCCAGTACGCCTTCCGCCGCCACCTGGGAACCACACCCATGCGGTACCTTCGCCAAGTGCGACTGGCGGCCTTCCACGCCGACCTGCTCACGGCTGACCCCGAGTCAGGGGCGAGCGTGACGACGCTCGCGGCCCGTTGGGGCTTCGCCCACGCAGGGCGTCTCGCCCGCGAGTACCGGGCGGTCTACGGCCGCACCCCGGTCGAGACCCTGCGCGCCTGAGTCCGTCACCCGAGCGCTGACGTCCACGTCGTCACTCGGCGACGACCTGCTGGACCGCCCGGCTGGAGCGCAGGCGTACGGCCAACGGGGCGCCGTCGTCACTGCCGTCGGGCGGGATGCCGCCCGAGGCTGGCCGGGCTCGTGGGGCCCACCTTCTCACCCGGTGCCACCGGAGGTGCGCTCGCCCGGGTCCCGATGCGCGGAGTCGGGCTCCTCACCAATAATGTCGCCGGCCACCGACCGTGCGTCCCACGGCCCCCAGAACCCACAGCACCGCGCCCACGCCGACGAGAACGGCCCCGACGGTCCACAGGAATCCGATGCCGGTCACCATGCCGACGATCAGCAGAACAAGCCCCAGGAGTATCACGGTTGTTCCTCCCATTCGTTGCGAGACTTTCCTCAAGACGCGACTGCCACGGCCCGCCGCGCTGAAACCTGGAACGTGCCCGGTGCGCCTCTGAGGCGCGACGCGGTCGGCGTCCGGGAAGGGATCGGGCGGCGGAGCTGTCGAGGGCCCCAACGCACGGCCCGGCAGGTGCCACCGACCGTGCAACGGGTGCCGACGGGCGTACCGCGGCGATCGACGTGCATGTACGGGCGACGCCTGGGCAGGCGCCAGGCCGAGACGGTGAGCAGGTCCGCGATCGGACCGCTCCGGTCGCGCATCGTCGCCCCGTCCGTTCCATCGACAGCACGGAGAGAGGAGTCCGCCATGACCGAGAACGCGTGGAACTACACGCCCGCCGCCGGCTACCCCACGGGGGCCGACCTCAAGGGATTCAAGGTCGAGGCAGTGGACGGCAGCATCGGGAAGGTCGACGAGCACAGCGAGGAGGTGGACGCGGCCTGTCTGGTCGTCGACACCGGACCGTGGATCTTCGGCAAGGAGGTCCTCATTCCCGCCGGCGCGGTCACCCAGGTCGACCTGGCCGAGGAGAAGGTGCACGTCGGGTTGACGAAGGACCAGGTCAAGGGAGCGCCCGAGTTCCATCAGGAGGGGCGTCTTCCCGACCCGGGCTACCAGGCGATGCTGGGCGCCTACTACTGGCCCCGCCTCTGACAGCCCTCCCTCCGCCCGCCGTTGACGCTCGACGCGGCGGGCGTACGGCGGGGCAGCAGTGTGAGGACTCACCCTGTCGTTGGGTGAGTCCTCACGTCGAGATCGTTCCTGCCGCGCGCCGGGCGAGCGGACGCGCCGCCGCTCAGGCGATCTTCATCGTGGCCATCATGCCCATCGCGGAGTGGTCGAGCATGTGGCAGTGGTACACGAACTCGCCCGCATAGGTGTCGAAGGTCGCCTGGAGCTTCACGGTCTCACCCGGCATCACGGCCACGGTGTCCTTCAGCCCCGACTCGGCCGGACCCGGGGCCACCCCGTTCCGTTCGATCACCCGGAACTGGACCAGGTGCATGTGGAAGTTGTGCGGAGCCCTCGTGTTGGCGTTGGTGACCGTCCAGATCTCGCTGGCGCCGAAGCGGACGTGCTCGTCGATGCGATTGTGGTCGTAGACCTTGTCGTTCAAGTACGCCTGCGGGTTGGGCCGGCCGTCCTCGTCCATCCGCATCACGATGGTGCGGTGGGCGGTGGGCGTGGGCAGGGGCGGCAGGGTGCGCAGCACGGCGGGGACGGAGCTGGGGTCGCTGGCGGTGTGCGTCACGTCGAAGCGCAGGACCTGCTCGGCCGTGCCGTTGCTCGCGACGCTCTCAAGGAAGACCTGGGAGCCGATCGGGTAGGCCGAGAAGTCGATGACGACGTCGGCCCGCTCGCCGGAGGTGATGAAGAGGGACTGGGTGGTGTGCGGCGCGGGCAGGAGCCCGCCGTCCGAACCGACCTGGATCATGCTGGCGTTGCCCGACAGGCGGAGCGTGAAGAAGCGCTGGTTGGACGTGTTGGCGAGGCGGAAGCGGTACTTGCGGGCGGCGACCTGGAAGTACGGGTAGGGCACCCCGTTGGTCAGCACGGTGGTCCTGGTGCGGTCTCCCATGGTGTAGACGAGCTGGCCCGCGGAGTCGAAGCGTGCGTCCCGCAGTTGGACCACCACGTCGTACGCGCCCTTGGGCAGCGGCAGGGCGTCCTCGACGTCGTCGCCGATGAGGTAGCTGCCCTGCAGTCCGCGATAGACGTTCTCCGACTCCAGGTGGTGGGCGTGGTCGTGGTACCAGAGCGAGGCGTGCGGCTGCTGGTTGGGATAGGTGTACACCCGGGTGGTGTTGGGCGCGATGAGGTCCATGGGGCCGCCGTCGCTGTAGGGCTCCACCGAGGCGCCGTGCAGATGGCGTGCGATGGGTACGGTGAGGCCGTTGTGCTGGTGGATGACGACGGGGCGGTTCTTCCGTGCCTTGATCGTGGCACCGGGGAACTGCCCCGCGTAGGTCAGCAGTTGGGTGTTGAAGCCCGGGAGGATCTGCTTGGTGGCGGTGATCACGCTGATGTCGTACCGGTCCACCCCGCCGGTGGTGGACGTGGGCTGCGCCACGGGGATCAGCGGCATGGCCGTCTGGAACGGCACGACGGGCGGGGGCGTGGCGGCCTTGGCCGCGGTGTCCGCCGCGCCCTTGTGCGTGAGCGCGGGGAGTAGCGCGGCCCCCGTCGAGCCCACGGCAGCGGTGGCGAGCCCTGCTCCGAGCAGACTTCTTCTGGTGACCATGATGTGTCCTTAAGGAGGCTGTTGGTCCGGAAGGAACGGCTGGGAAGCGGGCCGGGAATCGGCGCATCGCGGCCCGCCCTCTTTCAGGTGGGGATCCCCGCGCGCTTCACCTCGGGGACGGGAATGCCGAGCGCCCGCATCTGCTCCAGCGGATTCATGAACTCGCGGTTGCGCACGATCAGTCCGTCGTCGAGTTCGAACGAGTGCAGGAAGTGGTTCTCGTAATGGCCGTCCGCATAGCCCGGGAACTTGATCTTTCCGTGGCCGTCGCACTCCACCCAGAAGAAGTTCGGGTCCTGCGTCTCGAAGATCTGGATGTTGTACCACTCCCAGTCCGGGAAGCAGGCGAGCGACCACACGCCGTGCTCGCCCAGGCGGTCCCGGCCCTGGATGACGATGGGCGCGCCGGTGTCGTTGGTCCACAGGCCGCCGCTGCCGTGCTCGACGAAGAGTTCGTGGCGGCGGAGCCGGGCCTCTCCCTTGGTGTCCGCCAGATACTTCTCAACGGTGGCTCGGTTCTTTCGGCGCAGTGCGACGTCAGCGCTGAAGACCTGCGGTGTTGCCTCTGACATGAAATCCCCCCGGCAGGGTTCGCGTGGAAGCGTGGGATGCGGCCGTGGCCCCGGTGGCACGGACATGGGCACGGGGATCATGGCCGCCCCCGTTTGACGCCGAATTGAGGATCGATCGAGCACGCCACTCCTGACGGCGCGCTCGACGGGGCCACCGCGGCACTGGCCTGACTCTCGAACGGCCCCCGAAGGGCCCCCGGCAGACTCCGAGCGCCGGCCCGGGTCACCCGTGGGCCCGTGACCGGCACAGGTCAGAGGAATCGGCGAAAGGGGAGATCACCGATGGCAGGCACCCTCCGTGAAACGGCGGTCCCGGGGCTCGCGGACGACACCGTGCACGGCGCGGACGCCGGGCAGGACGCAGGCCCCGCCGCCGCAGCGGCACAGGCCACGGACGAACTGCTCGAACTCTCGCTGGGCTATCTCTACTCGGCCGCCCTGAACACCGCCGCCCGCTTCCGCATCGCCGACCACCTGACGGGCGGTCCGCGCACGGCCGGGGAACTCGCCGCGGCAGCGGGCGTGGACGACGCGTACCTCTACCGGGTCCTTCGGCTGCTCGCGACCAAGGGGGTGTTCCGGGAGGACGAGGAGGGCGGGTTCCACCTCACGCCGTCCGCGCGACTGCTGCGCACGGACGCGGAACAGTCCCTGCGCGACTACGTCCTGGTCCGCGGCGAGCCGGTCTTCTGGCAGTCAGCGGCTCAGCTGCACGAGGCGGTGCGCACCGGCACCAACGCGTTCGAGTCCGTCCGCGGCGTGCCCTTCTACGACCACATCGCCGCCGACCCGGAACTCGGCAGGGCGTTCAACTCCAGCATGGCGGCCTTCTCGCAGGTGCTCAGCAACAAGGTGGTCGATGCCTTCGACTTCTCCGGGTGCAGGAGCGCCGTGGACGTCGGCGGCGGGCGCGGCGGCCTCCTGCGCACGGTGCTGCTCCGCAACCCCCATATGACGGGGACCCTTCTGGACCTGGAACCCGTGGTGGCGGGACACGAACTCGACCTTCCCGAGCTCGCCGGCCGCTGGACCGCCGTGGCCGGGGACTTCTTCGCCTCGGTGCCGTCGGGCGCCGACGTCTATCTCCTCAAGCACGTCCTGGCCAGTTGGCAGGACGACGAGTGCGTGCGCATCCTGGAGACGTGCCGCGCGGCCATGCCCGCACACGGCCGCCTGCTCGTCGTCAACGCGCTGATCCCGCCGGGCAACGAGCCCCACGCGGGCAAGACCGGGGACGTGCTGATGATGACGGTCCTCAACGGGCGAGGCCGCACCCGTGCGGAGTACGAGGCGCTGCTGGCGGCATCGGGGTTCACGGTCGTCCAGGTGTCGGACACCTCCTCGCACGCCTCGGTCATCGAGGCGGTGCCCGCCGGCTGAGGGCGAGCCCCCCCGGGGAGGCCCGGGGGGTCCGTCCGCCTCAGAGTGGTGGTTCACGGCTGGAGCCGGTCGACCCTCCAGCCGTCGGCCGTGCGTTCGTAACACAGCCGCTCGTGCAGCCGATCAGTGCCGTTGGCCCAGAACTCCACGACGGCGGGGGCGAGCCGGTAGGCGGCGAACGTCCCGGGGCACGGCAGCGCCCGCTGCGGTTCGCTCAACGCCCGTGCCCTGGCGCGCAGGTCGGCCACGTCGGCGGGGCTCTTCAGCGGCCGGCTCTGCCGGGAGGCCGTGCTCATCGCGTGGGTGAAGACCGGCCGGGCCTCCCACAGGGCCCGGGCCTCGGCGTGGGGCAGCCGGTGCACCGGGCCGGCCAGGGTGATCTGCTGGCTGGTCTCCCGCCAGTACAGGACGCCCGACGCCCACGGGTTCTCGGCCAGTTCCCGTCCCTTCCGGCTGTCGGCGTGACTGACGAAGCCGATGCCGTCCCCGGTCACCGAGCCGAGGACGACGACGCGGGACGAGGTGCGGCCCCGGGCGTCGGCGGTGGCCAGCGCCAGCGCGCGCGGCTCGCGAACGCCGAGGGACGCACTGCGTTCGAGCCAGGCGGCCAGCAGACCCATCGGTTCGACCGGCGGTACGCCGTACTCGGGGAAGGGCACCTCCTGGGTGCCGGTGAGCGACTCCGACCGCGTCGCGTGCCGACGGCCGCCCGTACCGTCCGCGTCGTCCGGGCCGACCGGGGCTGTGGGCGGCAGGGGACGGTCAGACATGGAGCACCCCCTCGGCGGTGATGACGCCGTGACCGCTGACCTCCACGGAGTCGACCTGGTCGCCCTGCCCCTGGACCAGCGCCTCCATGAGCGAGGGACGGCCGATCTCGACGCCCTGGGTGATGTGGGTGTCCTGCCCGTACGAGCTCAGGCCGTGCCGCGCGAGATGGATGGCGATGGGGCCGGCCGCGGACCCGGTGGCCGCGTCCTCCACCACCCCGTAGGAGGGCGAGAACATGCGGTTGCGCCAGGCGGTGCCGCTTCCGGCGTAGCAGTTGACCGCCAGGTCGGAGAAGGACGACAGGGCGCGGTGATCGGGGCTGACCTGCGACAGGGCTTCCACGCTGTCGAGCCCGACGAGGACGTGCCGTGGGCCGTTCACATAGATCTCGACGGGAAGGGCCGACGCGCCGACGTGCAGCGCGTCCAGCAGCTCGTCGGTGCGGTCGAACGGTTTCCACCAGGGCACCGGTTGCCGCATGCTCGCCCGGGCCACCCGTTCGCCGACGTGCTCCAGGGTGAAGGGGATGACTCCCGCGGCGGTCTCCAGCCGCAGCCGGTCCGTCCCGGCGCGGTTGCCCAGGGCCACGGCGGTGCCCAGGAGCGGGTGTCCGGCGAAGGGGAGTTCGTTGACGGGGGTGAAGATCCGGACGTGGGCGTCACCGTCGAGGTCACGGGGGCGCAGCACGAACGTGGTCTCCGAGAGGTTCATCTCCCGGGCGATGCGTTGCATCTGCTCGGCGGTCAGGTCGTCGCCCTCCAGGACGACGGCCACCGGGTTGCCGCTCAGGGGGCGGGCGGAGAAGGCGTCGACGACAACGTACTGGTGCATGGGCTCCTCACTCGTCACGGGGTGCGCCACGGTCGGCGGGGGCGGGACGTCCGATCAGCCCGCCATGACGGATGCTCGATCCAGCACGTCGGCCAGGGCCGTGCCCACGATGCGTGGACCGTCCTGAGTGAGCACGGACTCCGGGTGGAACTGCAGGGAGGTGAAGCCGGGGCCGCGCAGCGCGTGGACCTCGCCGCTGACGGCGTCCCTGCTCACCTGGACGGCGCCCACGTCGGTCACGGTGAACACGTCGTGCTCGCTGGTGAGCGCGAAGGTGTTGTAGAAGCCGACGTGCTCCTGGGCCCCGAACAGGTCGATCTCCTGGTGCACCCCTTGGCTGGGTGTCGCCTTCCGGCGCGCGGGCAGTCCGAGCCGCAGACCGAGGACCTGGTGGCTGAGGCAGACCGCGAGGAACGGCTGACGGCGGTGCAGCAACGTGTCCACCGCCGCGTGCAGGTGCCGCATCCTCGGGTGCGTCCTGTCCTGGGGGTCGCCGGGCCCGGGGCCCATCACGACGAGGTCGTGGTCCGCCGGGGAAGCGTCCTCGTCGAAGCGGCGGACCGTCACCTCCAGCCCCAGGGAGTCGAGCTGCTGGCGGAGCATCGAGGTGAAGGAGTCCTCCGCGTCCACCAGGAGGACACGGCGGCCGGCCAACCGCGGGTGCGGACCGGCGTGCCCGGCGCCGCCGGCGAGCCAGAAGGCACCGATGGCCTCGTTGCGCTGCTCCAGGGCTTCGCGGACGCTCGGGTGGCCCGCGAAGCGCCGCGGTTCCTCGTTGAGCGCGGCCAGGAGCCCGGCGGCCTTGGCCCGCGTCTCGGCGGCTTCGGATCCGGGATCGGAGTGCCGCACGATCGTGGCGCCCACGGAGATGCCGACGCGGCCCGTGGCGGAGATGTCCGCCGTACGGATCAGGATCGTGGAGTCCATCACCCGGGTGCCGTGCGCGTCCCGTCCGATGAGCGCCGCGGCTCCGCTGTAGTAGCCGCGGCCCTCCGGTTCGTAGCGGCGGATGGTCCGGCAGGCGCTCTCCAGGGGGCTTCCGGTCACTGCGGGCGAGAACATCGTCTCGCGCAGGATGTCCCGGACGTCGTGGTCGGTCGCGCCTTCGATCAGGTACTCGGTGTGCGCCACCCGGGCCATTTCCCTCAGCCGCGGGCCGACGACCCGACCGCCCCCGTCGCAGATGCGGCCCATCATCTTGAGTTCCTCGTCCAGGACCATGTACAGCTCGTCGGTCTCCTTGCCGTCGCGCAGGAACTCCAACACGCCTTCCAGCGTGGGACCCGTCGGGGGATAGCGGTAGGTACCGCTGATGGGGTTCATGACGGCGGTGCCGAGATCGAGGCTCACGTGCCGTTCGGGCGAAGCGCCGACGAGGGTCCGGGTGCCCGTGTGGATCAGGAAGGTCCAGTGGGCACCGGACTCCCGTTCGACGAGACGGCGGAAGAGCGCGGGGGCGACGTGCGGGCCGTGGTCCGTGATGTCCGCGACGTACGTGCGCTTGATGACGAAGTTCGCCCCCTGCCCCGTGCCGATCATCTCCCTGATGACGCTGCGCACCACGTCCTCGTACGCCTGGTCGTCCACGTCGAAGTCGCCGTCCGACAGCCGGGTCGGCACCTGGGGGATGCGGGTCAGCGCTTCGGTCAGCGGCAGCTGCTGCTGGTGGGCGATGTCCATGGCCACCAGGGGTGTTCCGTCGTCGACACAGGCGAAACCGCGCTCGACGAGCTGTCGGTAGGGGAGGAGCACCAGCACGTCGTGCCGTGGCTCCACGGCTGTGTCGGAGCCGGGGGCCGGGGGCAGGGGGATGTCCGCGAGCGTCACGGGGAAGGTCACCGTGCCCTCGACGACCTCCACGACGTCCGGGCCGGTGACGCCGGGGCGGTGCAGCAGTGCGAAGGCGTCCGCCTGTCCGCCCAGCACCCGCTGGAGCACGTCCGGGTCCCCGTGGCCGCCGTGCCCCGGGCGGCCGTTCGGCTCGCCGCCCGTCACGTCAGGACCTGCTTGACCGTGGTGACCAGGGCACAGCGCTCGGCGGCGTAGGTGAGGGCCAGTCGGTGGTACTCCTGCGAGAAGTCCGCGGTGGCGTCCGCGACGAGGAAGGGCTGTACGTCGTGGGCGAAGGCGTCGAGCGCGGTGGCGAGGATGCCGACGTGGGCGTAGACGCCGCACAGGATCAGCTGATCGCGGCCCGCGGCGCGCATCCGCTCCAGGAGATCGGTCCTGAAGAACGCGCTGTAGCGCCGCTTGGTGAACATCCAGTCGGTGTCGGTCGGCGCCAGGGCGTCGACGACTTGGCGGTCTTCGGGAGCCGTGCGCATCCCCGGGCCCCAGAAGTCCTGGAGCAGACCGCGTTCGGCCCTGTCCATTCCGCCAGGCTGGGCGGTGTAGGCGACGGGGACGCCGAGTGCGGTCGAACGCTCGCGCAGGTGCACCGTGTGGGAGACGAGCGGATCGCTCAGACTGTCGGGCAGCGGCCTGAGGAAGTACCGCTGCATGTCGTGGACCAGCAGGACTGATCGCTCGGGGTCGAGGCTCCAGGCCACTGCGCGTGCAGGGAGATCGCCTTCGGTGGGCAGCGGGTATGCGGTCACAGGGGGTATGCCGGTCATCGCTCCAATTTCCTTGCTTCAGGCAGGTCCTCGTCCTCACGTGGAACCGCTCGACCGTCGGCTGGCTGACCGGGCCGGCCCGGCTTCCGTCGCCGCCCGGTCGCGGCGGCGGACCGACGGGTCCTTGTTCAGCCGTGTGCATCGGGGATCAGTTGCCGTGTCACGGACCCCCCAGGGCTCGTTTTGAGATCTCGCCCAATGTGCACCTCCGTCTTCGATGCCGAATCGACGGTGAAACGACGCCATGGCGGTGTGCACCCGCTCGACCGGCGGGCCGGTGTGGATTTCGACGGGGCGTCGCGCACACCGGACTTGATTGTCCACCGTCAGATTTCGGCGCCCCGCAATGCGGGATTGCCAGGAATCGGACCGGAGCGGAACACCGACCGCGTGCCTGCCCTGCTGCACGGCAGCCCGCTGAAGCACTTCCTGTCGTGCCGAACCAATCGACCCGACGCCGACCTTCCCGTCATCCAAGAGGTGCTTCTCTGTCCAGATTTTGAGATGGCTGCCAACCGTGCGTACACGGCTGTCGTTCGGGTGCCGAAGGGAGGGTGCGCAATCTCAAACAAGCTATGGCTGGAAGGTGGCTGCGCAGGCCCCGATGAGGCTGGTGAGGTCAGGGCGACGGCATCGACGCGGCCCCAGCCTTGAGTGTCTTGAATTCTGCTGCGGAACGCACTATTCCAGCCTCGCAGCAGGGCAGGTTGAGAATGGTTGCCGTGCACTCCGTGGCTGAACTTCAGCGCTCTCCGCGGACGTTGCGCTGCGGTACCTCCCCGTTTAGGTGGTACGAACAGGGGCAGGGTTACGACGTGATCACTCCACATCGATCTTGTCAGGAGGCTGGACCGCGGACTACCGTATGTCACATGCCAGCCAACATGTGATATGGGGGATCAATGGCAGATTCTGCGGCACGGGTGTCAGCGGCAAACGCGCGTTGCGCGGTGCGCAATGACATCCAAGTGCTGGCAACTACCTTTATCCCGAGCTGTCGCGGCGAAGGACGGGTGGATCCGGGAACATTTCTGGTTACTGGTGTCAATTCAATCGCACGCTCCGTAGAGCAGCATGACCAGCTGCTCGCCCAGTTTTCACTGGTGCGCAGCGTCACAGGAATTTCGCCATTGCCGAAGAAAGCGTACTTACAGGCGGGGGCTGGCCATGCGGCCTGACCATAGAGGTCCGCTACGGATAGTCTTGATCGACGGCCATACGCTGCTGCGTGAAGTGATGCGCGAAGCGCTCGAAATGGAACCGGACATGGCCGTTGTCGGCGAAGCTGACAACGGTGGATCCGGCATCTTGGCTTGCAAAATGGAGCAACCCGACGTCGTGTTGCTGGACGTCAACGTTCCCGGCGGGCCGATCGCTGACATCGTCAATGCGATCCACTCGATATCCCCGAATGCCAGAGTGTTGGTCGTCAGTATGGACGAAGTTCCGGTACTGGTGCGTCAACTGCTTGATTGCGGTGTGCGTGGCTATCTGAACAAGTGGGTAAGTCGGGCCGATCTGGTGGCCAGTATCCGCGCGGTCTGCGCGGACGACATCCGCATCGTGCTACACGTATCTGCCGAGGTGCTGACCTCCATTGCCTCGGCGTCGAACTACCTGGAGGTGCTCACCAAAAGAGAGCTGGAGATTCTGACCCTGGTGAGCGAGGCCATGAGCAATCGTCAAATCTCGCGGCGACTGACCATCGCCGAGAGTACGGTGAAGCGTCATCTGGGGGCCATTTTCACCAAGCTGGGTGCCCGTTCCCGGCTCGATGCCGTCAACAAGGCAATTTCCATAGGGCTCATCTCCCGTGCTGGATAGGAATGTTGCGCGAAGGGCTTCGAGGCGTGCTCGTGGCGCATTCGCGGCTCGCACCCGAGGTGTGGGGGCACGCCGTTACGGCAGGTACGTGCCGTACCCGCCGACTTCACCAGGGTGAACGGCGAGGGCAGGAAGAAGGACCCTGGGGTCTTTCGTTTGGATCAGGCCCGGTGAGCCTGCTGACCAGGTCGTACGGCATCCGCGCGATCGGGGATCGTCCCTTGGCGATCCCCGATCCGTCACCGTGTCGCCGGCGGAGCGGGACTTCTCAGCAGGACTTCTCCGGCACCGCCCCGTACGACCAGGAGTCGCGTCCCGCCAGGACCTCCTGGTGCAACTCCCGCAGCACGTCCGACGGTTCGAGGCCGAGTTCGGTCGACAGCGTTCTGCGGAGGTGCTGGTACGCGATCAGCGATTCGTTCCGTCGGCCGGTGGAGGCCAGCGCCTTGATCAGCTGTGCGTGATACCACTCGTTGAGCGGATCGGCCAACAGAATGGCCTTCAGCTCGCCGACGAGTTCCCGGTGCCGACCCAGCATCGCGTCGGCCTGGATGCGCAGTTCGACGGCGTGCGCCCGCTGCTCCGTGAGATGCACGACGTGCGCTCGGATCGACGGGCCGGCCGTCACGTCGGCGAGCGGCGGTCCCGACCAGAGGTCGAGCGCCTGCCGCAGCAGCCGGCCCGCCGTGGCCGCGTCACCGGCGTCGAGCGCGGCGCGTCCCTGCTTGGTCAGCCGGAGGAACGACGTCAGGTCGAGCCGGTCCGGGGCCACCCGGAGCATGTAGCCGGCGCCGCAGGTGGCGAGGACATCTTCGACCTTGTTCTTCGCCACCCACGGTTCGAACTGACGTCTGAGCTGGTAGATGTACGTCTGCGCGGTGGGGACGGCGCTCTTCGGCGGCTTGTCACCCCACAGTTCGTCGATGATCGCGTCGAGCATGACGATGTTGTTCGCGCACAGGAGCAGTTGCGCCAGCACGCGCCGTGCCATGGGCGCGGTCGGTGTGCAGTCGCTCACCTCGTTGGTGACGGATAGACGGCCGAGTACCTGGAAGTGCAGCACGGGCGAATGCCTCCACACGCTGATCGTCGGAACGGGCCCGAACCAGACTCTGCCGATCACTTCGCTCGCCGAGCAATGCTTCGGGGCGAAGGTCCCATACCGGTGACCGTGTCAGGTCGCGTGGACTACAACCTTCGTCGCATTGCCGTGCCGCGGAGGTTTGCCTGCGCTGGCACCGGCCCACTCCGCACCCTGAGGGCACAGTGCGCGGAGCGGCGGTCGTCGTGCCGCTTTCGGGAGCGAGCTTCCCCCCGAGGCGTGTGTGCGGAGCGTCGAGGAGGCGGTGGGCGTCAGCGCTTCCACACGGTCGCACGCCAGGTCGTCGCGGTGCCGGCGCCGTCGGTGCCGACGGCGAATCCGGCGACCACCCCCGCGTCGTTGACCGCGAACGCCGCGGCGTACGGGCCGAGGGACGACGGCGGCAGGGGGACGACCGTACCGTCGGGCTTCCACAACAGGGCCTTGTCCAACGCGGGATTGCCGTTCGGCGGCCAGGCGTACCCGACGGCCGTGCCCCGGTTGTTGATCGCCAGCACCTCCCCGGCCGCTTCCGCCGGATTGGCGAGCACGGTGCGGGTGCCGTTCGCGTTCCAGCGGGCCGTGTCGCCGTTCGGGTCGTCCTCCAGCGAAGCCCCCACGGCGGTGCCCGCCCGGTTGACGTCGTACCCCCGCCCGCGCCCGGCGTCGCGGACGGTGCCGTCGGCCGCCCACACCAGGACCCGGTCGTACGCGGTGCTCCCGGCGAGCCGCCCGTGACCGAGGACCACGCCGTTGTCGGTGATCCGGCTCGTCCGGGCCCCGACGAACCCCGCCGGGAGGGGCAGCGCGCTCACGGCGCCCGCCGCGTTCCAGCGCACGGGGCGCGCGGGGCCTCCGGTGCCGGCGCGCTGCTCGGTCCACCCGACCGCCGTGCCCGCGTTGTTGATCGACGTCGCGGTGCCGCTGTCGTCGCCGGGTAGCACGGGCAGGTCGGTCCTGCTGCCGTCCGGCTGCCAGCGCAGGGGGTGGGAGCGGTTGCCCTCCCCGGACGCGTCGCCGACCGCGGTCCCGGAGTTGTTGACGGCGGACGCGTTCCCGCTGCGAGCCCCGTCGGGAAGCGCCAACCGCGTCGGAGCGGCGCCCGGTGTCCAGCGGACGGGGTGGGACTCGGGTGCGCTGTCGTACGACAGGCCGACCACCCATCCGCGGTCGCTGAGCGCGGTCGTGCGGCTGAACCGCTCACCGGGCAGCGGCGCCAGCCGGGTGTAGCCGGGACGGCCGGCGTTCCACCGGATCGCGAGCGGCCCGTCGGAGCCCTCCACGTAGTAGTCGCCGACGACCGTGCCGCTGCTGTTCAGCCCCCTGACGAAACTGTGGAGCCCTCCCGGCGGGATCGGGAGCAGCCGTGAGGTCAGGGCCCGCTCGGAGTGTTCGGCCACCGCCACGGGCGCCGAACCCAGGAGGAGCAGGGCGGTTGCCGCCGCGGCGGCAAGGGGTACGGGGCGCGGAACGCGCAAGCGGGCCATCCGGACACTCCCGGTCTCTTCAACGACATGGACGTATCAGTGCATGGGCAGTGCGTCTGTTCCCGGCCGACGGCCGTGCTGCGGCACAAGTTTCCGCTTCCGGTCAGCCGTTGGCAGCCCGATCTCCGAAACGGCTTGATTCGTACGCCCGTTCGCCCTGATCGTTTCGGCCGAGGGGGCATCGGGGGGTCAGCGGGGTGCGCGGCGGGTGGTCACGCTCCAGCGGCCGTCGGTGCGGATGAGTCGGACGGGATGGTCGAAGCACTTGCTGAGCCGGTCGCTGGTGAGCACCTCGTCGACGGGCCCGGAGGCCAGACGGCGGCCCTCGCGCAGCAGCAGCACATGGGTCGTGCCCGGAGGGAGTTCCTCCAGATGGTGGGTGACCAGGACCGACGCCAGGTCCCGATGGGTGTGCTGCAAGGCGCCGAGCCGTTCGATGAACTGCTCGCGGCCGGCCACGTCCAGGCCGGTCGCGGGCTCGTCGAGCAGCAGCAGCCGTGGACGGGGCATCAGGGCCCGGGCGATCAGCGCGCGGCCCCGCTCGCCCTGGGACAGGGTCGGCCACCGGGCCTCGCGGCGGTCGCCGAGCCCGAGCAGGTCGACCAGGCGGTCGGCCAGGGCGCCCTGCTCGGGGGTCGGGGCCCAACGGGGGACGCGTTCCAGGGTGTTGGTGACGCCGGTCAGTACCACGTCGTGGACCGTGAGGGCCGAGCGCAGGTCATGCCGCGGGTTGACGTGCCCCACGGAGGACCGCAGCTGGCGCAGGTCGACCCGGCCCAGCCGGTGGCCCAGCACCTCGACGGTGCCGCGGGTGGGGTGGGCGAGCGCCCCGAGCAGGGCGAGGAGGGTGGTCTTGCCCGCGCCGTTGGGGCCGAGCAGCGCCCAGTGCTCACCGGCCCGTACGGTCAGGGACACCTCGCTGAGGATCGCGGCGCCGTCGCGGACCACCTCCACGTCCTGCACGTGGAGCACGGGTGTGGCGGTCACGGGGAGACCTGCTCGCGGCGGTTGACGGCGGCCATGACCGCGTGGACCGACGCCGTCAGGACCGAGGTGTGCCAGCCGGCGCCCCAGAGCGTCACGCCGTTCACCCGGCACTCGACGTAGGCGACGGCAGGGCTGTCCGGTCCGGTGCCGGTGGAGTGTTCGGTGTAGCCGAGGATGTCGACGGTCGTGCCCAGGGTGCCGAGGGCGTCGGCGAGGGCGGACAGGGGGCCGTTGCCGGTGCCGTGGCAGGAGCGCTCCAGGCCGTCGGTGCACAGGGTGCCGACGAAGCGGTGTTCGCCGGGGGCGGGTTCCGTGGCGCGCCAGGACGCCAGGGGGAGGGGGCCGTCCAGGGCCGGGGCGATGTAGGTGGCGTGGAAGAGCTCGAACAGCTCCTTGTGGCCCAGTTCCCGGCCGGTGGAGTCGGTGACGCGCTGCACCGCGCGGGAGAAGTCCGGGCGCATCGACGGGGGCAGGTCCAGGCCGTGGTGGGCGTGCAGGAGGTGCGCGATGCCGCCCTTGCCGGACTGCGAGTTGATCCGGATGACCTCCTCGTACGTACGGCCGACGTCACCCGGGTCGATGGGCAGGTACGGCACCGCCCAGGGCGCCTCGTCCGCTGCGACGCCCTGCTCGGCGGCCTGCCGGGCGTGGTGCGCCAGGCCCTTGGCGATGGCGTCCTGGTGCGTACCGGAGAACGCGGTGTGCACCAACTCGCCGCCGTAGGGGTGGCGGGGGTGGACCGGCAGCCGGTTGCAGTGCTCCACCACCTCGCGCACCGCGTCGATGTCGGAGAAGTCGACCATCGGGTTCACGCCCTGCGCGTACAGGTTGAGGGCCAGCGCCACCAGGTCGGCGTTCCCGGTGCGCTCGCCGTTGCCGAACAGGCAGCCCTCCACCCGCTGCGCGCCCGCCAGCAGGGCGAGTTCGGCGCAGGCGACGCCGGTGCCGCGGTCGTTGTGCGGGTGGATCGAGAGGATCACCGAGTCACGGCGCGCCAGATGGCGGTCCATGTACTCGATCTGGTCCGCGTAGACGTTGGGGGTGGCGATCTCCACGGTCGCGGGCAGGTTGTGGACCACCGGGCGATCGGGGCTCGCCTCCCACAACTCGGTCAGGCTGTCGCACACCTCCAGGACGAAGTCCGGCTCCGTGAGGTTGAAGACCTCCGGGGAGAACTCGAACCGGATGTCCGCGCCCGGCCGCTCCTCCGTCCTGCGCAGCAGATGGGCGGCGGCGTCGAGCACCAGTCGGTGGACCTCGGTGCGTGAGCGGGTCAGGACGACGTTCCGCCAGGTGGGAGCGGTCGCGGTGTAGAGGTGTACGAGGACGAGGGGAAGCCCTTCGACCGCGGCCATGGTCCGGTCGATCAGGTCCCGGCGGGCCGCGGTGAACACGGAGACGGTCACGTCGTCGGGGACGGCACCGTCGGCGGCCAGGTGCCTGACGAAGTCGAAGTCGGTCTGGCTGGCGGACGGATAGCCGACCTCGATCTCCTTGAAGCCCATGGTGACCAGGAGGTCGAACATCCGGCGCTTGCGCGCGGTGTCCATCGGCTCGGCCAGCGCCTGGTTGCCGTCGCGCAGGTCGACCGGCACCCACAGCGGGGCCCGCTCGATCCGGCGGGAGGGCCAGGTGCGGTCCGTCAGGGGCAGCTCGATCCGCTGGTGCGCGGGCCGGTAGCGGTGGTGCGGCATCGCGCTCGGACGCTGGGGGTTCCAGCGCGGTGCGTCCGCCGGTACGTCAGCGGTGGGAGGGGACAGGGTGGGGAACGCCGTGCTCTGTGACAGCATGCGGGGTACGGTAACGACTACTCAGGTCCTCAGACAAGCTGAGGACTCAGGAAGGTGGGCCTCCTATGTCACTGGGTGCCTTGCGGCCGTCCCCCTTGGTCGAGCAGGCCACGGAACACCTGCGCGACCAGATCACCGGCGGCGAGTGGCCCGTGGGGACGAAGCTCCCCGGCGAGACCTCCCTCGCCAAGTCCCTCGGCGTGGGGCGCTCCACCGTCCGGGAGGCGCTGCGCGCACTGGCCGGCGCGGGGCTGGTGCAGGCGCGTCAGGGGTCCGGCGTCTTCGTCATCGCGACCAAGCCCAAGGAGGACTGGTCAGCCCAACTGCGCCGGGCCGCCATCACGGACGTGTACGAGGTACGGCTGCTCGTCGAAGTGGAGGCGGCGCAACTGGCCGCGCAACGCCGGACCGAGGAGGACGTCACGGCGCTGAACGAGGCCCTCGCCCGGCGCCGGGCCGCCGCGGACGCCGGCGACGCCGAGTTCGTCGCGGCCGACATCGCGCTGCACCGGACCGTGGTCGACGCGGCCCACAACCCGGTGCTCACCGGCCTGTTCGCCGAGTTCGTCCCCGTGCTGGAGCGACGGCTGCTCGATCTGGTCGAGCTGCTCGGCCTGCGATCCGACGACGCCAACCACGGTGACGCCGGCCATGCCGACCTGGTGGACGCCGTGGTGCGGGGGGACGCCGGGGCGGCCGGGCGAGCGCTCGGGGACGAGCTCCGGGGGACCCTCGCCCTGCTGCACACCCTCTGAGTCAGGGCCGTCGTGGCGTTGTCGCGCGGGCGTAGCGCGCGGCGAGGCCGGCGAAGGCGGTGGCCAGTTCCGGCGGGCCGATGACGTCGAGGTCGGCGTCGAAGCGGCCGAAGGCCGCGGCGAGCCCGGTCCACGACCAGGAGCCGAGGGCGAGCCGGCAGCGGTCCGGGCCGAGTTCCTCGACGACTCCGTCCTGGGCGAAGGGCGCGACCGAGGCGGCCGGGAGGTGGAGGACGACCTCGCCGCGGCAGGGCCAGTCGGTGGCGGCGCCGCCCCGGCCGTCGCTGCCGTCGTGGCCGCGGAACCTGCTGGTGACGAAGGCGGAGACGCTGCCGCCCGGGAGCGCGCGTGCGGTGAAGCGGGGGCCCGTGGGGGTACGGGGACGGATGCGGTCGACGCGGAAGGTGCGCCAGTCCCGGCGGTCGAGGTCCCAGGCGACGAGGTACCAGTGGTGACGCCAGGTGACCAGGTGGTGGGGCTCGACCCGACGGGTTTCGGCCGCGGGCCTGGAGGTCGTGGAGCCAGGGGCCGTCGCCCTGGTGGCCGGGGCGCCGGGGGCCTTGGCGTAGTCGAAACGCAGTTCCTCATGGGAGTGGACGGCGCGGCTGAGGTCCAGCAGGACCGCTGGATCGATCTCGGCCGCGGCCCGCGGGGCGCCTTGATGTGCGGGCGGCCCGACCGGGGTGACGTGCAGCAGGTCCATGCGCTGGCGCAGCCGGGCCGGCATGACCTGGCGCAGGGTGGCCAGGGCGCGGACGGCGTCGTCGGCGACGGCGGTGCCGGAGGCCGCGGTCTGGAGGGCCACGGCCTGGCCGTCGTCGAACAGCAGGGGCGGCATGCGGTGGCCGGCCTGCAAGCGGTAGCCGCCGGCCGGCCCCTTGACGGTGGTGATCAGATAGCCGAGCTCACGCAGGCGGTCCACGTCACGGCGCACGGTGCGCACGGTGACGTCGAGGCGCTCGGCCAGCTCCCCGCCGGACCAGCCGCGGCCCGCCTGGAGCAGGGACAGGAGCGTGAGCAGCCGTGCGGACGTCTTCTGCATGTGCCCAGTCTCCCCGTAGTACAGGACACACCCTGTCCTCTACCCGTGCGACGGTGGCGAACGAGCCGCCCGGGACTCCACTGACCCGGGACCGGCCGGCGCCGCCAGGCCATGACGGTCAGCGGCGCGTTCTGGCCATCGACGCAAGGAGCGGAACATGTCCGTCACGACCACCACCCATCTGAACTTCCGGGGCGAAGCCCGAGCGGCGCTCGACCACTACCGGTCCGTCTTCGGCGGACGCACCGTCGCGGTCAGCTACCGGGACGCCGGCGCCGTGCAGAACGAGAGCGAGGCGGACTGGGTGATGTGGGGCGAGGTGGTCGGCGACAACGGCTTCCACGTCATGGCCTACGACGTGCCCGCGCAGCTGCCGTGGAGCCGGGGTGAGAACCCGTTCTTCGTCTCCGTGCGCGGCGGCGATGCCGAGGAGATCGGCGCCCTGTGGGGCAGGCTCGTCGAAGGGTCGACCGTCGTGCGTCCGCTGGAGCCCGCGCCGTGGGCGCCGCTGTACGGCATGCTGACCGACCGCTTCGGCGTCACCTGGGTCCTGGACGTCACCGCCCCCTACCACGGCTGACCAGTCGACGGGCTCGATGCGCCCGCAACCGTCCGGGCCGTCCGCAGTCACTGCGGACGGCCCGGACGGCCCCGTACCTGTACCCGTACAGCAAAGGAAGGAGAGGGGCCGCCATGCCGACGACCGTTCTCGACAGCCGTGCCCTCAACCGGGCCACCCTCGCCCGTCAGCACCTGCTCCGGCGCGACGACGCGTCCGTGCCCGAGGCGGTGGCCCATCTGTGCGGCCTCCAGGCGCAGGAGCCGCAGGAACCGTTCGTCGGACTCTGGTCCCGCCTTGCCGGCTTCGAGCCCGGGCACCTCGACGGTGCACTGACCGGTCGAACGGTGGTGCGCACCCACCTCATGCGCCGCACCGTCCACCTCGTCACCGCCGACGACGCCCTCGCGTGGCGCGCCCGCCACGACGCCATGCTGCGCCAGCGGGTGCTCGGCACCTACCGAAGCGAACTGGCCGACGTCGACCTGGAGGAGGTCGCCGCCGCAGGCCGCGCGATCCTGGCCGACGGGCAGCCCCGGACCATGAGCGAAATCGTCCGGGTCCTCGAAGACCGCTGGCCCGGTCCACCGCGCCGGGCCCTGGGCGAACTCCTCGTCGCCGCCCTCGTCCCCATGGCCCAACTCCCGCCCCGTGGCCTCTGGCGGCAGAAGGGCGGCGTCCGCAACCTGCCGCTCGCGACCTGGCTGGAACGGGAGGTCGACCCGCTGCCCACCGGGGACGGGGACCCCGTGGGACAGCAACTGCTGCGCCGTTACCTCGCCGCCTACGGGCCCGCCGCCAGCGCGGACCTGCGCGCCTGGTGCGGCCTCGCCGGTCTGCCCGCCGCTGTGAAGGCCGTTCGTGACGAACTCGTCGTCTTCCGCGACGAACGCGGTCGTGAGCTGCTCGATCTCCCCGACGCGCCGCGCCCGCACCCCGACACCCCGGCCCCGGTCCGCTTCCTCCCGGCCTTCGACAACGCCGTCCTCGGCTACCACGACCGCAGTCGCATCATCGACGCCCCGCACCTCGGCCTGTCCGTCGCGGGCCACCGCGTGGTCCTCGTCGACGGTCGCGTCTCGGCCACCTGGGACGTACGCGACCGGCGACTGCGCATCGGCCCCCTGCGCCCCTTCACCGCCCTGGAGCAGGAAGCCGTCCGCGCCGAAGCGCAGGACCTCGCCGACTTCCTGGGCGGGGTCGTCGAACACGTCCAACTCGACTCGGCGAGCTGACGATCACCCGCAGAAGGGCGGTGTGAAGCACTCGGACGCCCGCCGGCGACGAGCCGGGTCGGAAGGGTCCCTCGGCAGGTCATCGGGTGTGCACTCGCCGTCGGACATCTGTGGATGACCATGGATTGGTGAAGCCAGTTTCAAAGCTTGAACACGAATTCCACACATCCCCTCTCCATGTCGGCCCCGATGGTCTAGATTGACCGTGCTTCAGATGTTCGGACACGAGGCGAACCATGCTGATCTATTGGTCCCTCGTGCCGGACGACCAGCAATCGCGTACCCCGCGCACGCCGTGGGGGTGATCAATTCTTGGGGCCCGAGCGGGGGCGCCGGGTGCGGGGAGCGCCCGGGGTGCCGACGGGTTCCCGTGCACCTTGAGAGCCTGGCAGGACGGACTTTCCGCTGCCGCCAGGGTGAGTTGTGAAGCAGCACCGAACAGCCGGGATGTCATGCGCGGGAGGCGGGGGCCTTCCGAGGGGAGCAACAGCGCGGTGCGGGGGGCGGGGGCCTCCCGGGGGGGAGGAACAGTGTCGGGCGAACACGTCGAACCGCGGATGGCCTGGGGGGGTCTGTGGAGCAGGGGGGCTTAGCCAACCCGTTCACGTCGGCGCACGGGAGGCTGGCGAACGGGACGATCAGTCAGGGAGCGATCGACTGGGAGGAGCGGTACCGCCGTACCGTGATCGCCAGCGATACCGTGGCCACCGCCTTCGTGGTGGCGACCATCGGCAACTTCTTCGGGGCCCGCGACGCGGCCAACTGGCACGAGAAATGGGGAATCCTCGCCTTCGGCACCGAACTGCTGGTGCTGGGAGCGCTCGCGGTGAGCCGGTCCTGGGCCCCGGCGGTGCTCGGCCAGGGCGCCGAGGAGTTCCGTCGGCTCGGCCGTGCACTGTTCACGGCGGCCGTCGTGCTGGCGCTCGGCGGCATCGCCCTCACCTCGCGCAACATCAAGCTCTGGATCTTCGTCGCGATCCCCGCGCTCGCGCTCGTCACCATGACGGGGCGGTATCTGCTCCGCCTGTGGCTGCACAAGCAGCGGAAGGAAGGGCGGTGCCTGAGACCGGTGCTCGCGGCCGGCAGCCCGGCCACCGTACGCGACCTGATCACCCGGGCCCGCAAGTTCCCGCACCTGGGCTGGCGGGTGGACGCGGTCTGCACGACGGACGGCCTCGGCCCCGACGGCGACCGACTGGACGGAGTGCCGGTCGTCGGTCGACTGCTGGACGTCGCCGACCACGTGCGCCGCGACGGCTACCGCGTCGTCGCGGTCACCCCCGACCCGCACTGGACGCCGGACCGGCTGCAACGGCTGGCCTGGAACCTCGAAGGCAGCGACGCCGAGATGGTGGTCGCCCCGGTGCTGATGGAGGTGGCCGGCCCGCGGCTGCACGTCGACGCGGTGCTCGGGATCCCGCTGCTGAGGGTCAGCATGCCGACCTTCACCGGGGGCCGCCGGGCGGTCAAGGAGGTCGTCGACCGGATGGGCGCGGCGGTCCTGCTGATGGTCTTCGCGCCGCTGATGGTGCTGGTGTGCCTGCTCGTGTCGCTGGACAGCCGGGGCGGCGCGTTCTACCGCCAGCGCCGGGTCGGCAAGGACGGCCGCGAGTTCACCATCCTCAAGTTCCGCACCATGGTCTCCGGGGCCGACCGGGCGCGGGCGGCGCTCGCGGACCGCAACGAGGGCGCCGGCCTGCTGTTCAAGCTCCGCCGGGACCCGCGGGTGACCCGGGTGGGCGCGGTGCTGCGGCGGTACTCGATCGATGAACTCCCACAACTCTTCAATGTGCTCACCGGGTCGATGTCGCTCGTGGGGCCGCGGCCCCCGCTGCCCGAGGAGTCGGCTGCGTACGGCCCGGACATCCGGCGGCGGCTGCTGGTCAAACCCGGGCTCACCGGCTTGTGGCAGATCAGCGGACGCAGCGACCTGCCGTGGGACGAAGCGGTCCGGTTGGACCTGCGGTACGTGGAGGACTGGTCGCTCGCGCTGGACACGGTGATCTTGTGGAAGACGCTGCGTGCGGTGGTCTACGGGCAGGGGGCCTACTGATGCGCGGGGAGCATCGGCGGGCCGGGGCGCGGACGGCAGGCCGCAAGGGTCTGCCCGGTCGGAGGGACGGGGCATGAAGGTCAGCGTTTTCGGGCTCGGCTACGTGGGCTGCGTGTCGGCCGCGTGTCTGGCCAGCACGGGGCACGAGGTCATCGGGGTGGACGTGAACCAGGTGAAGGTCGACCTGGTCAACGACGGCAAGGCCCCGGTGGTCGAGGAGCGGATCGGCGAACTCGTCGCCGATGTCGTACGGACCGGAGCGTTACGGGCCACCCGTGACGTCCGCGAGGCGATCATGGACAGCGAGGTGTCGCTGATCTGCGTGGGCACGCCCTCGGAGCCCAACGGCAGCCTGTGCACCACCTACTTGGAGCGGGTCACCGAACAGATCGGCGCCGCACTGGCCGAGCGGGGCGGCTGGCAGACCGTCGTCTTCCGCAGCACCATGCTCCCGGGCACCTGCACCAACCTGCTCGTCCCGATCCTGGAGAAGGCCGTCGGCGGCACGGCCGGGGTGGACTTCGGCGTCGCGGTCAACCCGGAGTTCCTGCGCGAGGGCACGAGCGTGCGGGACTTCTTCGACCCGCCCAAGACCGTCGTCGGCGAACTCGACCCGGCGAGCGGCGACGCGGTGCTCGCGCTTTACGACGGCCTGCCCGGCGAGGTGTTCCGGGTGCCGCTCCCCACCGCCGAGGCGATCAAGTACGCGGACAACGCCTTCCACGGCCTCAAGGTCGGCTTCGCCAACGAGCTGGGCGCCGTGTGCCAGGCCCTCGGGGTGGACTCGCACCAGGTGATGGACGTGTTCCTCGCCGACCGCAAGCTGAACATCAGCCCCGCCTACCTGCGCCCCGGCTTCGCCTTCGGCGGCTCCTGCCTGCCGAAGGACCTACGCAGCCTGGTCCACGCGGCGCAGCGCGCCGACGTCTCGGTCCCCATCCTCTCCCACGTACTGCCCTCCAACTCCGCACACCTGCAACGCGCGGTGGACATGGTGGAGCGCACCGGCAAGCGCCGTGCGGGCCTGTTCGGCCTCTCCTTCAAACCCGGCACCGACGACCTCCGCGAAAGCCCGCTCGTCGAGCTGGCGGAGCGGCTCTTCGGCAAGGGGTACGACCTGAAGATCTACGACGCCAACGTGAGCCTCTCCCGGCTCCTCGGCGCGAACCGCGAGTACATCGAGACCCGGCTGCCGCACCTCGCGCACCTGCTCGCCGACTCCGTCGACGAGGTGCTCGACCACGCCGAGGTCTGCCTGGTCGGGACCAAGGACCCGGCCGTGCTGTCGGCGCTGCCCCACGGCGAAGGCCCCGTGCTCATCGATCTCATCCGCCTACCCGACGCCGACGCGCGCCGGGCCGAACCGGGGTACATGGGCCTTGCTTGGTGACGCAACGAGCGGCGACCGGACGAAGCGGCGCGCGCTGGTCCTGGTGGAGAACCTGTCGGTGCCGTTCGACCGGCGGGTGTGGCAGGAGTGCACGACGCTGCGCGACGCGGGCTGGCGGGTGGACGTCATCTGCCCCCGCGGGCGCAAGCGGGACACGGAACCGGAGGCGGAGATCGACGGGGTGCGGATCCACCGCTACCCCCTGCGGGCGGCCACCGGAGGACCGGCCGGCTACCTACGGGAGTACGGATCGGCGCTCTGGCACACGGCCCGGCTGGCCCGCAAGGTCGGCCCGGTCGACGTGGTGCACGCCTGCAACCCGCCCGACCTGCTGTTCCTGCCGGCGCTGTGGCTGAAGCGGCGCGGCGCCCGGTTCGTCTTCGACCAGCACGACCTGGTGCCCGAGCTGTACCTGTCCCGGTTCGACCGCGGCAAGGACCTGCTGTACCGCGCGGTGTGCGCGCTGGAACGCATGACGTACCGCGCCGCGGACGTCGTGCTCGCCACGAACGAGAGCTACCGGGACGTCGCGGTGCGCCGCGGCGGCAGGCGGCCGGGCGATGTCTTCGTGGTGCGCAGCGCACCCCAGACCGACCGGTTCCAACCCGTCGAACCCGAGCCCGAGTTGAAGAGCGGCAAGCCGCACCTGCTGTGCTACCTCGGCGTCATGGGACCGCAGGACGGCGTCGACTACGCCCTGCGGGCGCTGGCGAAGCTGCGCGACGAGAGAGGGCGGACCGACTGGCACGCGGTGTTCGTCGGCTCCGGCGACGCCTTCGACGCGATGGTGGAGCTGTCCGGGCAACTCGGGCTCCACGACCAGGTGCAGTTCACCGGGCGCATCCCCGACGCCGACCTGGTGCGCTACCTGTCCACCGCGGACGTGTGCCTCTCACCCGACCCACGCAATCCGCTCAACGACGTGTCGACCATGAACAAGGTCCTGGAGTACATGGCGATGGGCCGACCGATCGTCTCGTTCGACCTGAAGGAGGCCCGGGTCTCCGCAGGAGACGCCGCCGTCTACGCACCCGCCAACGACGAGGCCGCGTTCGCCGACCTCGTCGCGGACCTGCTCGACGATCCGGAGAGACGGGCCCGGATGGGCAAGATCGGCCAGGAGCGGATCAGCGGACAGCTCTCCTGGCGGAACTCGCAAGCCGCGCTCCTCGCCGCCTACGACGCCGCCTGCCGCGACCGCGCACCGGTGTCGACGGGCCGCCCGGTCAGGACAGGGAAGTGGCCCCGTCGTTGAGCGATGACACCATACGGCTGGTCACGATCGGGCTCGTCCTGCGTCGGCGCTGGCGACTCCTCGCCGCCCTCGCCCTGCTGGGCGCACTCGTCGGCTACGGCACCTCGGTGCTCTTCCCGCCGCGCTACACCGCATCGGCGTCCGTCCTGCTGCCGGGGCAGTGGGAGCAGCGCGAACTGCTGACCCAGGTGGAGATCGCGACCAGTTCCGCGGTGGTCGACCGGACGGCCACCGCTCTCGGCTGGCAGGGCGTCAGCGGCGAGGAGTTACGGGACCGCGTGAGCGCCAAGACCACGGACGGGAACATCATCAAGATCTCCGGCACGGCCGACACCCCCCGGCGCGCGCAGCAACTCGCCGACCGGTCCGCCCAGCAGTTCGTCGCCTTCGCCGCGCGGATCGCCGGCGACGGCGCCGACCCGGAGGCGCCCACGGGCCCCGAAGCGCTGCGGCAGAAGGTGCTGGAGACCAGCCGCCGCATCACCGACCTGGCCAACGCGGCCGACCCGGGACGGACCGTGGAGAGCGTGCAGGCGCGCACCGCGCTGGAGAAGCTGCGCACTTCGCTGGAGGAGGCCGTGAAGAAGCTCGACGAGGCCGAATCGGCGACCGAGAAGGCGGGCATGGTCGTCATGGGGCCCGCGCAGCGGCCGACCGGCGAAGCGCCGCCGACGAGGGCGCAGCTCGTCGCCGCCGGGGCGCTGGTGTTCTTCCTGGCCGCCGTCATCGGCCACCTCGCCGCCGCGCGGACCAACCGTAGGCTGCGCACCGAACCGGAGATCGCCGCGGCGCTGGGCTCCACGCTGCTGGGCACCGTCGACGTGCCCGCCGCACGGCGCGTGCGCCGGGCACGGGACGGTGGCCCGCGGGCCCGGCTGCGCCGACTGCTGGACCTCGACGTCCGATGGGACGTCGCCACCCCGCAGGCGTCCGGCGACGAGGCCAGCCGACGGGTCCGCTACCAGCGGGTGTGCGCTCGCCTCCGGGACCACCTCCCCGTCATGCACGGTTTGTTGGTCGTCGTGCCGGACAGCGACGACATCGCCCGCCGGGCCGCGGACCAACTCGTCGCCGAGGCCGGGAACGAACTCGCGGGGAGCGCCGACCTGCGGGTGGTGGAGGTCTCCGTGGCCCAGCCGATGGTGCCGGACCGCTCCACCGAGTCCGGCGCCGTGGTCGTCCTCAGCGCCGGCAACTGGACCGCGGGGGAACTCACCGGCATCGCCGAGGCGTGCGCGGACGGCAGCCACGAGGTCGTCGGCATCGTCGTCGCCGGCCCCGTCCGGACCCTGCCCACCGGATCCGCCGACCTACCGCCCGACGACGCCGCCCCGGCGCTCGCGGCCCGTGGCAGTGCGACGGGAGAGCCGGTGTGACGACGAGCACGACCCCGGAGCCGTCGAACGCCGCTCCGCTGCTGGACCTGCACGCGCTCGTGGTGGCGGTGCGCAGGCGCCGTCGCCTGTGGAGCGCCGTGGCGCTCCTCGGGCTGCTGATCGGCGTGGCCGTCGCCGTCCTGCTGCCGCCACCGCCGAGCGCGGTGACCAAGGTGCTGGTCGCCCACCAGGAGGACCAGCCCAACGACACCGGAACCCTGATCCGTACCGACGTCGCCCTGCTGGGCACCACCCGGATCGCCACCGAGGCACTGCGGACCCTCAAGTCCCCGGACGATCCCGAGGACTTCATGACGCAGTACCGGGGCACCGGCCTGACCAACAACCTGCTCCAGATCGACGTGACCGGCGACAGTGACGCACAGGCGGTCGCCCGGGCCAAGGCCCTGGCCGACGCGTTCGTCGCGGACCACGTACGGCGGATGCGGGAAGCCGCGGAGGCCGAGGCCAAGGCGCTGCTCGACCAGCGGGACCGCATGCGCACCGAACTCGCCGAGGTCAACAAGGCGATCGGAGCACGGTCGCCGGACGGCAACGAGAAGGCGTCGGCGAGCATCGAGTCCCTCTTCGCCCGCCGCGCCGAACTCAACTCGCGGATCGCCGACTTCGACCAGCGCGCGGCAGAGGCGCGCACCGGCACGCCCCGGCTCGTCGCCGGCACCCAGATCGTCGACGGCCCGCGCGCGGTGCGGCACTCCCTGCCCAAGACCGTCGTCACCAACGCCGTCATCGGGTCCGCCCTCGGGCTCGTCGTCGGGCTAGTCCTCGCCGCGGTCGGCACCGTGGTGGCCGACCGCCCCGTGCTGCGCCGCGAGATCGCGGCGAACCTGGGCGCCTCGGTCATCGCGGAGGCGCGCCGCGTACCCCGCCGGTCGATCTGGCCGTGGCAGCGCCGACGGACCCGGATCGAACGCGAACGGCTCACCACCACCCTGGCCCGCACCGTGCGCGGCACGCCCGAAGGGGTGTCGCTGCTGGAGTTGGGGTGTGCGCGCAGCACGGGCGCGATCGCCCTGGACGTGGCCGCGGCACTGGCGGACGACGGCCCGGTGGTCGTGATCGACGGACTGCCCGGGGCCCGGCTCCGCGCGCAGCCCGACGGCCCGACCGTGGTCGGCCCGGAGGGCGCCGAGGCCGTGCCGCACGACACGCGCCGGCTCGGCGTCGGCTCCGTGGCGCCCGGCACGGCGTGGACCGACCTCCAGTACCTCGGCGGCCAGACCGTGCTCGTCGTCCGCGCCGGGCACGGCAGCGCCGCCTGGCTGCACACCGTCGCCCGCCAACTCGCGGACCAGCACGTCCCGGTGGTCGGCGTGGTGCTGATCGACCCCGACCCCCGGGACCGGACCGACGGCACGCTGTGGGACGGGCAGCGGACCGCGCTGCGCGGCCACCACGAGCGGTCGGCCCGACGACGCGGTACGGGCCGGCTGGAGCGGCCCGCCCGGCTCAACGGAGCGGGCCCGCAGCGGACGGAGCGCCCTTCGGCGCCGGCCGCACGGATCCCGGACAGCGACCAGGAGGCGCGGTAGAACATGTGTGGCATCGCAGGGACTTACCGATGGCCGGGCGGGCAGGTCGTGGTCGACCGGCTCACCGACGTCCTCGCCCACCGCGGCCCGGACGGCGCCGGCCGCTACAGCCACCCCGTCGCCAATGGCGCCGACGGCGCCGACGTGCACCTCGGGCACCGCCGGTTGGCGATCATCGACCTCTCCGAGACCGGCGCCCAGCCGATGGTCTCGGGCGGCCTCGCCCTCACGTACAACGGCGAGCTGTACAACGCGCCCGAACTCCGCGCCGAGCTGACCGCCGCCGGGGTGCGCTTCCGCGGCACCTCCGACACCGAGGTGCTGCTGGAGGCGTGGCGGCGCTGGGGCACGGACTGTCTGCCCCGGCTGCGCGGCATGTTCGCGTTCGCGGTCTTCGACGAGCGCACCGGCGAACTCGTCCTCGCGCGCGACCAGCTCGGCATCAAGCCGCTGTTCCTGCTGCGGCGCGGCACCGGCCTGGTGTTCGCCTCCGAGCTGAAGGCGCTCGCCGCCGTCACCGGTGGATCGCTCCAGGTCGACCACGCGGCCCTGGTCGCCTCGCTGCTGTACTACTGGGTGCCGGACTCGCGCTGTGCCTTCCGCGAGGCGGAGAAGCTGCCGCCGGGGAGCTGGCTGCGGTGCCGCCCCGACGGTCGGGTGGAGCGCGGCCGGTTCTGGAACCTGAAGGACGTCGCCCGCGAGGCCCGGGAGCAGGCCCGCAGCGGCGAGCTGCCGGACGTCGCCGCCGTCGTGGCGGAGTCCAGCCGACGGCACCTGCTCTCCGACGTCCCCGTGGCGACGTTCCTCTCCGGCGGGCTCGACTCCAGCTATCTGACCGCGCTGGCGGCCGAGGACCGGCCCGGGATCTCCGCGTACACCATCGGGTTCCGCGCCGAGGACGCCAAGTTCGAGGCGATGCCCGACGACCTGCGCTACGCCCGGCGGGTGGCCGAGCGCTTCGGCGTCGACCTGCACGAGATCGAGATCGCCCCGAACGTGCTCGACCTGCTGCCGCAGATGACGTACCACCTGGACGAGCCCATCGGCGATCCGGCCGCGATCAACACCTTCCTGATCTGCTCGGCCGCCCGGGAGGCCGGGGTCAAGGTGATGCTCTCGGGGATGGGGGCCGACGAGCTGTTCGCCGGATACCGCAAGCACCTGGCCAACCTGCTGGCGCTGCGCTACCAGCGCGTCCCGCGGCCCCTGCGGCGCGGTCTGCACCGGACCGTGGACCGGCTGCCGGTCGCCACCTCCCGCCGCGGATACCGCTCGGTGCGGTTCGCGAAGCGGTTCCTCTCCTTCGCCGAACTGCCGGAGGAGACCGCGTTCCGTCGCAGCTACACCATGTACGACCAGGACGAACTGCTCGCCCTGGTCGATCCGGACCTGGCGGGGACGGTGGAGGACGTGCTGACCGAGCACGCGGACGTCTACCGGGACAACGACCTCGACGACCACGTCAACCGGATGTGCCTGGGTGACGCACGGATGTTCCTGCCGGGCCTGAACCTCGCCTACACGGACCGCGCCAGCATGGCCGCGTCGACCGAAGTGCGGGTTCCCTACGTGGACGTCGAGGTGGTCAAGGCGGCGTTCGCCGTCCCCGGGGACCGCAAGATCGTCGGACGGCAGGGCAAGGCCGTGCTCAAGGAGGCGGCCACCTCGATCCTGCCCAAGGAGATCGTGTACCGGCCCAAGGGCCTGTTCAGCGCCCCGCTGCGGGCGTGGATGAGCCGGGACCTGGCGCCGCTGGTGCGCGAGGTGGTGCACGACGGAGTGCTCGTACGGTCCGGATTCCTGCGCCGCGAGGCGCTTCAGCGGCTCGTCGCCGAGGACGCGGCCGGGCAGCGGGACTTCTCCAAGCACCTGTGGCACGTGCTGACCCTGGAGTACTGGTACCGCAGCGCGACCTCCGGCTCCGGCCGGAGCCAGGCGGCCTGACGGCCCGCGGCAGACAGTTCGACGGCCGCGACGGCGCAGGCTCGACGGCCCGCAGGACGGCCGGGCGGCGTACGGACGGCCGGGTGGCGTGACAGACGGCGGAGAAACAAGAGGAGCTCGGGTGAAGCAGGTCGTGCAGAACTACAAGAGCGGTGAGTTGGCGCTGCTGGACGTGCCGGTGCCGGGGTGCAAGCCGGACGGCGTGCTGGTCCGCAGCGCGTACTCGCTGATCTCCACCGGGACCGAGCTGATGAAGGTGTCCGAGGCCGGCATGTCGATGCTGGGCAAGGCCCGCTCCCGGCCGGACCAGGTGGCCAAGGTCATGCAGAGCGTGGCCACCAACGGGCTGCCCGCCACCTACCGCAAGGTGATGGGCAAGCTGGACTCCTACACCCCGCTGGGCTACTCGCTGTGCGGCGTGGTCGAGCAGGTCGGCGCCGGGGTCGACGACGTGGCGGTGGGCGACCTCGTGGCCTGTGCCGGCAACGAGCACGCGCTGCACGCCGAGCTGAACTGGGTGCCGAAGAACCTCTACGCCCGGGTGCCGGACGGCCTCGCGCCCCGGCACGCGGCCTTCGGCACCGTCGGCTCGATCGCGATGCAGGGCGTGCGTCAGGGCGAACCGCAACTCGGCGACGTGGCCCTGGTCATCGGCCTCGGGCTGATCGGCCAACTGGTGGTGCAGCTGCTGACCGCGTCGGGAGCCACCGTCGTCGGGGTCGACCCCGACCCGGCCCGCTGCGAACTGGCCGAGCGCCTGGGCGCTGCGGCCTGCGGCGACCCCGGGTCCGCGGCCGTGGTGAACGCCGTCGCCGAACTCACCGGCGGACACGGCGTGGACCAGGTGTACCTGGCCGCGGGCGGCGGCAGCAACCAGCCCGTGGAGCTGGCCGCCCGGCTGAGCCGGGACCGCGGCCGGGTCGTCGACATCGGCAAGTGCCGTCTGGACCTGCCGTGGAACGCGTACTACGAGAAGGAGCTGGACGTACGGTTCTCCCGCAGCTACGGCCCCGGGCGCTACGACCCGGAGTACGAACTTGAGGGCCGGGACTACCCCATCGGCTACGTGCGCTGGACCGAGCGCCGCAACCTGGCGTGCTTCCTCGACCTCCTGGCCCGCGACCGGATCGACGTGGAGCCCCTGGTCTCCCACGTCGCCGACTTCGACGACGCCGTGGAGACGTACCGGAGCCTGAAGGACGGCGACCTGAAGGCCGTGGCGGTGCTGTTCCGCTACCCCGACCACGCGCCGCAGCAGGAGCCGACGGCCCCGGAGGCGGCCGTGCCCGCCGTGCGGCGCAGCGCCGCGGCGTCCGCCCCGGCCCGGTCCGTCAAGGGTCGGGTGCGGCTGGCGTTCGTCGGCGCGGGCAACTACGCGACGTCGATGCTGCTGCCGCACCTGACCGGGCGCGACGGAGTGGAGCTGGCCAAGGTCGTCACCACGACGGCGCTGTCCGCGGCGAACGCGAAGCAGAAGTTCGGCTTCGCCGAAGCGACCTGCGAGCTCGACTCCGTACTGGAAGACCGTTCCATCGACGCGGTGTTCGTCGTCACCCGGCACAGCTCGCACGCCGAACTCACCCGCAGGGCGCTGCTGGCCGGCAAGACGGTCTTCGTGGAGAAGCCGCTGGCGCTCGACGAGGACGAACTGGCCGGTGTGCTGGCGGCCGTGGAGGAGTCCGGCAACGACCGGTTGCAGGTGGGCTTCAACCGGCGGTTCGCACCGCTGCTGCGGGAGGCCGGCGAGCGGGTCGGCCCCCGGACCGGTCCGGCGCACGTGCGCTACCTCGTCAACGCGGGCCGGCTGGCGCACGGCAGCTGGTACCTCCAACAGAGCACCGAGGGCTCGCGGTTCGCCGGCGAGGGCGGCCACTTCATCGACACCGCGAGCTGGCTGCTGGCGGCCGACCCGGTCTCGGTGTACGCGCTCGCCACGCCCGGCGGCGACGACCTCCAGGTCGTCCTGCGCTACCCGGGCGGGTCCACCGCCACCATCAGCTACGTCACCACCGGCCCGAGTGGCTTCCCCAAGGAGACCCTGGACCTGGTCGCGGACGGCCGGGCGCTACGGCTCGACGACTTCGTCCGCGCCACCGTCTACGGCCGCAAGCGGTGGGTCAGCTCACGGCTCCCCAAGGCCCGGGACAAGGGCCAGCGGGCCGAGTTGGACGCGTTCCTTGAGGCCGTACGGACCGGCGGGCCGATGCCCGTCCCGCTGGAGTCGCTGGTCGCCACCACGGCGGCCACCCTCGCCGTGCGGACCAGCCTGGCCAGTGGTGCACCGGTGACGCTGGCGGCGACGCGATGACGGTGAGTTCGGGGAGTGCGGGCTGGTACCTGCGGCGGCTGTCGCGGATGGGGCCGCGGGAGGTCGGCGGCCGGGTGGGCGACGCGGTGCGCCGACGGCGCTGGCGGTCGGGGGTGCCCAGCGCCCCGGAGCCGACCGACGCCCGGTTCACCGCCGTCCTGCCCGCCGGAACGCTCGACGCGGTGCCGCCGGACGCCGCGAAGCGCCTCGTCGCCGAGGCGGACCGGCTGATGGCGGGGCGCATCACGTACTTCGGGGTGGACCGCGACGACCTGGTGGCCCCCGACTGGTGGTACGACCCGAAGACCGGGCGCCGGGCGACGGGGGGCTACGCCTTCGACGTGCCGTACCGGGACGAGGACGCGGTCGGGGACGTCAAGCAGATCTGGGAGCTGTCCCGGCACCACCACCTCACCGTGCTCGCCGCCGCCTACGCGATCACCGGCAACGAGGCGTACGCCGAGCGGGTCGCCGCGCACCTGAGGTCCTGGTGGGCGACGAACGAGCCGCTGCGCGGGGTGCACTGGACCAGCGGCATCGAGCTGGGCATCCGGCTGCTGGCCTGGGTGTGGATCCGCCGGCTGCTCGACGGCTGGCCGGGCGCGGCCGGACTGTTCGAGGACAACCCGGTGGCGCTCCAGCAGATCTGGCACCACCAGCGCTGGCTGGCCGCGTTCCCCAGCCGGGGCTCGTCGGCGAACAACCACGTCATCGCCGAAGCGGCCGGACAGCTCGCCGCGGCCTGCGCGTTCGGCTGGTTCCCCACCTCGGCGCGGTGGCGCGCCGACGCGCTGCGATCGCTGGAGCGGCACCTGCGCGCCAACACCTTCGTCCGTGGCCTCAACCGCGAACTGGCCAGCGAGTACCACGGGCTCGTGCTGGAACTCGGCCTGGCCGCGGTCGCCGAGGCGGACACCGCCGGCGTCCCCGTCCCCGAATCCGTCCGGCTCGTGCTGCTGCGCATGACCGACGCCCTCGCGGCCGTCGTCGACGGACGGTTACGGCCGCCGCGCCAGGGCGACGCGGACGACGGGCACGGGCTGGTCGTCGACGGCACCGGCACCGACCGCTGGGGTTCGCTGCTGGCCACCGGGGACGCCGTCTTCGGCCGGCTCTCCTGGTGGCCGGCGGTCACCGGCACCGACGTGCGCACCCCGCTGCTGGCCGCGCTGATCCGGCCCGCGCGGCCGACCGCGACCCGACCGGCCAGCAGGCCGGCCCACTTCGCCGACGCGGGACTCACCGTCCTGCGCGGCCCCGGGGAGATCTGGTGCCGCTGCGACGGCGGTCCGCACGGCTTCCTGTCCATCGCCGCCCACGCCCACGCGGACGCGCTGTCCGTGGAGGTCCGGCACGACGGGGTCGACGTGCTCGCCGACCCGGGGACGTACTGCTACCACGGAGAGCCGAAGTGGCGGCAGTACTTCCGCTCGACCCTCGGCCACAACACCCTCCAACTGGACGGCGGCGACCAGTCCACCTCCGGCGGCCCGTTCCTGTGGACCCGGCACGCCCGCAGCCGCGTCCTGCTCGCGGACGCGTCCGACGGGGCAGTGGCGCGCTGGAGCGCCGAGCACGACGGCTACGGAAGCACGGTGCACCGCCGCCGGGTGGAGCTGACGGCCGCGAGCCGTGAGCTGCGGTTGGTCGACGAGGTGCGCGGCGGCCCGCGCCGTGCCGCGCGCCTCGCGTTCCACCTCGGGCCGACGATCACCGCGGACCTGGCGGGGAGCCGGGCCGTCCTCACGTGGACGCGGGACGGCGAGGAGCGCTCCGCGGTGCTCGACCTCCCCGAGGGGCTGAGCTGGCGCGCGCACCGCGGCGAGACCGAACCGCCGCTCGGCTGGTACTCCGCCGGCTTCGGCCGCAAGGAACCGGCCACGACGCTCGTCGGCAGAGGCTTCGCCGAGGACGCGCAGGAGTTCACCACCGTGCTCAGGTTCCGCGACTAGGGAGAGGGGGAGGGGCGTGGTGATCAAGTGGCGGAACTGGGCGGTGCCGGTGGCGGCACCGGCCCTGCTGGCGGGCAGTTGCGTGAGCACCCAGGGCGCCCCCGCGGAGCCGACCGGTGCGCCGTCCGCGGCCCGCTCCGTGGCCGGGGTGTGCGCGCGGCCCGCCGCCGGGCCGGCGCAGCCGCCGGCGGGCGCGGTGACGGTCGACCCCGCGGTGGTCGGCGACCTCGCCACCAAGACCCGCAACAACCCCCCGAACACCACGTTCTGGCTGCGACCGGGCGCGCACCGGCTCCCGCCGGACCGCTACTCCCAGGTGATCCCGCGGAAGGGGAACCGCTACCTCGGCGCACCCGGCGCGGTGCTCGACGGCCGGCGGACCAACCAGTACGCGTTCGGCGGCAGCGCCCCCGACGTCACCATCCGCCATCTGACCGTGCAGGGCTTCGTCGCACCGCACAACGAGGGCGTGGTCAACCACGACTCGGCCGACGGATGGGTGATCGAGCACGCCACCATCCAGCACAACGCCGGCGCCGGGCTGATGGCCGGCGCCCGCCAGCGGGTCAGCGCCAGCTGTCTGCGCGGCAACGGCCAGTACGGCATGAACGCGTACAAGGCCGCCGGCCCCGTCCGCGGCCTGGTCGTCGAGGGCAACGAGATCACGGCCAACAACACCGACGACTGGGAGCGCAAGCGCCCGGGCTGCGGCTGCACCGCGGGCATCAAGTTCTGGGCCGTCAACGGCGCCGACGTCCGCGGCAACTGGGTGCACGACAACCGCGGCGCCGGGCTGTGGGCGGACACCAACAACAACGACTTCCGCTTCGAGGACAACCTCATCGAAGCCAACGACGGTGCCGCACTGATCTACGAGACCAGCTACAACGCGGTCATCCGGAAGAACACGATCCGGCGGAACAACTGGGTCGAGGGCCGCAAGCACGCCGACCGCGGCGACAGCTTCCCCTTCGCGACCGTCTACGTGTCCGAGTCCGGCGGCGAACCACGGGTCCGGGCCCGCACCGACAAGATCGAGATCCAGTGGAACGTCCTGGAGGACAACTGGTCCGGGATCACCCTGTGGGAGAACGCCGACCGCTTCTGCAACAGCCCCGCCAACACCTCGTCCGGCCACTGCACGCTGCTCGTGCCGCGTGCCGAGCGCTGCGCACGGCCGTCGATCGCCACCGCGCCGCTGTACGCCGACTGCCGGTGGAAGACCCAGCGGGTGGAGGTCCACGGCAACCGCTTCGTCCTCGACAAGTCCGTCCTGAAGTGCACGGTCAAGTGCGACCGGATGGCGGTGCTGGCCAACTACGGCACCTACCCCGACTGGTCGCCGTACCAGGGCGAGCGGGTCGCCGAGGCGATCACCCACCAGCAGCGCAACCGCTGGTACGACAACGTCTACCTCGGGCCGTGGACCTTCGTCGCCCACGACCCGAGCCGGGTGCTCGACTTCGGGCAGTGGCAGGCCGCACCGTACGAGCAGGACGCCGACAGCACCCTCGACCCGCGGGCCGGTGGTTGAGGTGGGCGAACTGCGGCCCGGTGGAGCGCCGGGCGGAGCACAGGGGGGAGCGCCGGGCGAAGGGGCCGCCGGAAGGACCCCGCCCGTCCGTACGCCGAAGACCGTGGGCGTCGCCTGGGGCCTGCTGGTCCTCAACACGCTCGGCTCCGCCGGGGCGAAGACCGTCGTGCCGTTGCCGCGCTCCCTCATCCAGATGGTCACCATGGGCGCGCTGGTCGCCGCGTTCACCCTGGCGCTCGCACTCAACCTGCGGCTCCGCATCCGGCCCAGCGCCTTCCTGCTGCTGCTCACCCTGCTGCTGGTGCCGAGCGTGATCTCCAGCATGCAGCTGGAGTCCGGGTTCGGCGCACTGTTCCGCTGCGCCCGGCTGGGCCTCTTCGTCGGCGCGCTGTGGCTGCTGAGCCGCTGGTGGGACGGGCAGCTGACCTTCGTACGGCACCACATACGGATGTACTTCGCGGTGCTCGGGTCGGTCGCCGCCGGCGCGGTCGTCTCACCGGGTGCCGCGATGCCCGAGCTGTACGGCGGACGGCTGGTCGGCGCGCTGTGGCCGCTGACCCCGCCGCAGATCGGCCAGTACGCCGCGGTCATCATCGGGCTCACGGTGCTGCTGGTCCTCGGCCGGCGGACCGACCGGACGAGCGCGACGCTGGTCATCGTGGTGTCGCTCGTCATGCTGGCGCTGACCCACACCCGTACGGCAACGCTCGGCCTGCTCATCGGGCTGGCGCTGGCGATCGGCTCGCTCGTGCTGACCAGCGCCGCCGCCCGCCGGTTCTTCGCCTGGACGGTGCTGTGCGCCGCGGTGGCCGCGGTCGGGTTCGCCCCCGCGCTGCGGGCGTGGTTCCTGCGCGGACAGAGCCAGGAGAACTTCACCAGCCTCACCGGCCGGGCCAAGGTCTGGGACGCCCTGCTGGCCCAGCCGCGCTCCACCGCGAAGGAAGCGTTCGGCGTCGGCCTGGGCGACAAGTCGTTCGGCGGGCTCCCCATCGACAACAGCTGGCTGGCCGTCTACCACGAACAGGGCCTGATCGGCGTGGTGTTGGTGGCGTCGATCGTCGTCGTGCTGGGCGGCGTCGCGCTGCTGCGGCCCCCGTCGCTGCACCGGGCCTGCGCGATCTTCCTTATCAGCTACTGCGCGATCGCCTCGTACACCGAGGCCGGGCTGGGCGACGCCTCGCCGTACCTGCTGCACCTGGCGGTGGCCGCCTCCCTGCTGGCGGCCCCGGCCGCGGCCACGTCCCCGACAGCGTCGGCACCCCCTCCACGAACTCGACAACTCATCCCGCGACGGGACCAGGAACGGAGGCGTCCTTGAGCATGCACGTCCTCGTGGTGCACAACCGCTACTCGTCGGCGCAGCCGAGCGGCGAGAACAACGTCGTCGACCAGGAGGTGGCGCTGCTGCGCGCGGCCGGCCACCGGGTGGAGCTGTTCGAGCGGCGCAGCGACGACATCGCCGCGCGCTCCCTGCCGGGCAAGGTCGCGGTGCCGCTGCTGGTGCCGTGGAACCCGTCGGTCCGCACCGAACTCGCCGCCCGGCTGCGCGCCGAGCGGCCCGACGTGGTGCACGTCCACAACGTCTTCCCGCTGCTGTCGCCGGCGGTGCTGGCCGCCTGCGCCGACGCCGGCGTGCCCGCCGTCGCCACGCTGCACAACTACAACCAGATCTGCCCGCCCGGCACGCTGCAACGCGACGGCCGGCCGTGCACCGAGTGCGTCGGCTCCACGCCGCTGCCGGCCGTCCGGCACGGCTGCTACCGCAGCTCCCGGCTGGCGACGGTGCCGCTCGCGGTCAGCCTGTCGGTCAACCGGCGGCGGTGGTGGTCCGGCGTGGAGCGGTTCTTCTGCATCTCCGGGGCGCAGCGCGACGTCCTGGTGCGGGCCGGCATGCCGGCCGAACGGCTCGCGGTGAAGCACAACTTCGTGCCCGACCCGGGCGCCCGCCGCTCCGGCGCCGGTCAGCACCTGCTCTACCTCGGCCGGCTCGCCGAGGCCAAGGGCGTGCGGATGCTGATGACCGCGTGGGACGAGATCGCCGCGGACGGCGGGGCGGGCGTGCCGCTCGTCATCGCCGGCGCGGGCCCGCTGGAGCAGGAGGTGACCGCCTGGGCCGCGGGCCGGGCCGACGTGCGCCACGTCGGCCTGTACGACCCGGAACAGTGCCGGCGGGTCATCGCCGAGTCCGTCGCCGTGGTGGCGCCCTCGACGTGGCTGGAGGCGTTCGGCCTGGTCGTCGTGGAGGCGATGGCGGCGGGCGTCCCGGCCGTCGCCGCCGGACACGGCGCCTTCGTCGAACTCGTCGAGGACGGGGTCACCGGGCTGCTGCACCGCCCGGGCGATGCCGCCTCGCTCGCGTCCTGCCTGCGGCGGATCACGGCCGAGCCGGGCCGCAACCGGGAGATGGGGGAGGCGGCCCGGCGCCGCTACGAGCAGGGGTTCAGCCCGACCGTGGGGCTGGAACGCCTGGTGGAGGGGTACCGCACCGCGATCGCGGGTCGGTTGGGCGGCGGGGACGGCCCGCCGTCGACGAGGAGCACTGGCTCGCGACGGGCGACCCGCGCGGGCAGGGATGGGGACAGCAGATGACACGATGCCGACTGTGCGGATCGACGGCGACGGCGAGCGTCGTCGACCTCGGCGCGACCCCGCCGTGCGAGAGCTTCCTCGCCGCGGACGAACTGGACCGGCCGGAGCCGGCGTACCCGCTGCACCTGCGGGTCTGCACCGACTGCTGGCTCGCGCAGATCCCGCCGCTGATCACCCCGGAGGAGACCTTCACGCAGTACGCGTACTTCTCCTCGTACTCGACCTCCTGGGTGGAGCACGCCCGCACCTTCGTCACCGACGCCGTGCAGCGGCTCGGCCTCGACGGCGGGGAGAAGGGCGCCTTCGTCGTCGAAGTGGCGAGCAACGACGGGTACCTGTTGAAGCACCTGGTGGACCGCGGGGTCCGCTGCCTCGGCATCGAGCCGTCGGTGAACGTCGGCGCCGCGGCCCGGGAGGCGGGCGTGCCCACGCTCACCGCGTTCCTGGACTCGGCCACCGGCGCCGGCGTCCGCGCCGAACACGGCCCCGCCGACCTGGTCGTGGCCAACAACGTGTACGCGCACATCCCCGACGTCGTCGGGTTCACCCGGGGCCTGCGCGCCCTGGTCGCCGACGACGGCTGGGTCTCCGTCGAGGTGCAGCACCTGCTGACCCTGATCGAGCAGAACCAGTACGACACCATCTACCACGAGCACTTCCAGTACTACACGGTCGCCGCCGCGATCCGGGCACTGGCGAGCGGCGGGCTCGCCCTCGTCGACGTCGAACTGCTGCCCACGCACGGCGGCTCCATCCGGCTGTGGGCCCGGCCGACGGAGGCGGCCGGCGAGCCCACCCGGCGGGTGGCCGACGTGCTGGCGCGGGAGAAGGCCGCCGGGCTCCAGGAACTGTCCGGGTACACCGAGTTCTCCGCCCGGGTGGCCAAGGTCCGCCGCGACCTGCTGCGGTTCCTCGTCGAAGCGGCCGAGCGCGGCGAGACGGTCGTCGGCTACGGCGCCCCCGGCAAGGGCAACACCCTGCTCAACCACTGCGGCATCCGGCCCGACCTGCTCCCGTACACGGTCGACCGCAACCCCTACAAGCACGGCCGGTTCACCCCCGGCACCCGCATCCCCATCCTGCCGCCCGAGCAGATCCGCGCGGACGAACCGGACTACGTGCTCGTCCTGCCCTGGAACCTGCGGGACGAACTGGTCGAGCAGCTGTCCTACGTGCACGAGTGGGGCGGCCGGCTGGTCTTCCCCATCCCGGAACTCAGCATTGTCGAGGTCGCGTCGTGAAAGAGGTCACAGCATGAAGGTCGTACTCTTCTGCGGCGGTTACGGGCTGCGCATGCGCAGCGGCGCCGCCGACGACGTGCCCAAGCCGATGGCGATGGTCGGCCCACGCCCGCTGATCTGGCACGTCATGCGCTACTACGCCTACTACGGGCACACCGAGTTCGTCCTCTGCCTCGGCTACGGCGCCCACCACATCAAGGACTTCTTCCTCAACTACGAGGAGACGACGTCCAACGACTTCGTGCTCTCGGGCGGGCGCACCGAACTGCTCTCCACCGACATCGCCTCCTGGAAGATCACGTTCGTGCAGACCGGCATCGAGTCGCCGATCGGGGAGCGGCTGCGCCGGGTCCGCCACCACCTGGACGGCGACGAGATGTTCCTCGCCAACTACGCCGACGTGCTCACCGACGCCCCGCTGCCCGAGATGATCGACCAGTTCGCCCGGCGCGACGCCGGCGCGTCGATGATGGTGGTCCCGCCGCAGTCCTCGTTCCACTGCGTGGACCTGGGCGAGGACGGCCTGGTCGGCGGCATCACCGCGGTCAGCGAACTGCCGCTGTGGGAGAACGGCGGCTACTTCGTGCTGCGTCAGGAGGTCTTCGACCACATCCCCGAGAACGGGGACCTCGTCGCCGACGGCTGTGCCGAACTCGCCAAGCGCGGGCGGATGGTGGCGTACCAGCACCGCGGCTTCTGGAAGCCGACCGACACCGTGAAGGAACGGGCCGCGCTGGACGCCGCCTACGCCCGCGGCGACCGCCCCTGGAGCGTCTGGGAGCACGACGGCGCAGGAACGAGGAGCGCGTGATCCGGCTCGGCGCCGGCCGCCTGGAGCGGCTCGTCGCGGTGGGCGCCCACTGCGACGACATCGCCATCGGCGCCGGCGGCACGCTGCTCGCGACCTGCCTGGCCCACCCGGGCATCCGGGTCGACGCAACCGTGCTCACCGGCGGGGGCACCGAACGCGAGCAGGAGGAACGGGCCGCGCTCGCCGCCTTCTGCCCCGGCGCCGAACTGCGGCTCACCGTGCTCAAACTGGCCGACGGCCGACTGCCCGCGCAGTGGGACGAGGCCAAGACCGCGCTGGAGGAGCTGCGCGCACGGACCGAACCGGACCTCGTGCTGGCGCCGCGCACCGACGACGCGCACCAGGACCACCGGGGCCTCGCGCAGCTGATGACCACCGCCTTCCGCGACCACCTCGTGCTCGGCTACGAGATCGCCAAGTGGGACGGCGACCTCGGCCGCCCCACCGCCTACCAGCCGCTGTCAGCGGACGTCGCCGAACGCAAGGTGCAGCTGCTCCAGGAGCACTACGCCTCACAGCGCCACCGGCCCTGGTACGACCGGGAGGCGTTCCTCGGGCTCGCGCGGATCCGCGGCATCGAATGCCACGCGCGCTACGCCGAGGCGTTCGCCGTCACCAAACTCACTCTCGACCTGGGGGAATGAACCTTGCGCGTGCTGCTCACCGGACACCAGGGCTACCTGGGCACCGTGATGGCCCCGGTGCTCACCGCCGCCGGCCACGACGTCGTCGGACTGGACTCCGGACTGTTCGCCGACTGCGTCCTGGGCCCGACGCCCGCGGACCCGCCGGGCCACCGGGTGGACCTGCGCGACGTCACCGCGGAACACGTCGCCGGGGTGGACGCCGTGATCCACCTCGCCGCGCTCTCCAACGACCCGCTGGGAGCGCTGGCGCCGGACCTCACCTACGACATCAACCACCATGCGTCCGTACGACTGGCCCGCATCGCCCGCGACGCCGGAGTGCGGCGCTTCCTGTACGCGTCGACCTGCTCCGTGTACGGCGCCGCCGGCGGTGACGACCTGGTGACCGAGGACGCCCCGCTGCGCCCGGTCACTCCCTACGCGGAGTCCAAGGTGCGGGTGGAGGACGACCTGCACGCCCTGGCCGACGGCGACTTCACCCCGGTGTTCCTGCGCAACGCCACCGCCTTCGGCCACTCGCCCCGGCTGCGCGCCGACATCGTGCTGAACAACCTGGTGGGCCACGCCCTGCTCTCCGGCGAGGTGCTGGTGCTCTCCGACGGCACGCCCTGGCGCCCGCTGGTGCACGCCGTCGACATCGCCCGGGCCTTCGCCGCCGCACTCGACGCACCGCGCGAAGCCGTCCACGACCGGGCGTTCAACATCGGCAGCGAGACCAACAACGTCACCGTCGCCGAGATCGCCGGGCAGGTCGCCGAGGCCGTCGAGGGCTCGCGGGTGGTCATCACCGGGGAGACCGGCGCCGACCCCCGCTCGTACCGGGTCGACTTCGCCCGGTTCCGCGCCGCCGTGCCCGGCTTCGCATGCGAGTGGTCGGTGAAGCGGGGCGCCCTCGAACTCGCCGACGCCTACCGCGAGCACGGGCTGACCCGCGAGGACTTCGAACGCCGTTACACCCGGCTGGCCGTGCTGCGCGCCGCCACCGAAGCGGACACCGTCGACGACACCCTGCGGTGGCGCCGATGACCGGGCTCGGCGAGCAGATGCACGCCCTGGTGGAGCGGCTGTACCCCCTGTGCCGCAGCATCACCGGCGACGGCGTCCGGGCCACCCTGGCGATCGTCGACGAGTACGTACCCCTCCAGGTGCACGAGGTGCCGACCGGGACGCAGGTGCTCGACTGGACGGTGCCCAAGGAGTGGAACATCAAGGACGCGTACGTCGCCGACGCCGCCGGCAACCGGGTCGTCGACTTCGCCGCGTCCAGCCTGCACGTCCTCGGCTACAGCGTCCCCGTGTCGGCGAGGATGCCGCTGGCCGAGCTGCGCGACCACCTGCACACCCTGCCGGACCACCCGACCTGGGTGCCCTACCGCACCAGCTACTACCGGCCGGAGTGGGGGTTCTGCCTGGCGCAGCAGACCCTGGACGCGCTACCGGAGGGCGAGTACGAGGTCCGGATCGACTCCACCCTGGCCGACGGCCACCTCACCTACGCCGAACACGTCGTCCCCGGGCAGGTCCCCGACGAGGTGATCGTCTCCTGCCACGTCTGCCACCCCTCGCTGGCCAACGACAACCTCGCCGGCATCGCGGTGGCGACGTACCTGGCCCGGGAGCTGGCGGAGCGAAAGCCCTGGTACACCTACCGGTTCCTGTTCGCCCCCGGCACCATCGGGGCGATCACCTGGCTCGCCCGCAACGCGGAGCGGATCGACCGCGTCAAGCACGGGCTGGTGCTGGCCTGCGCCGGTGACCGGGGCGCGCTGACGTACAAGCAGAGCCGGCGCGGCGACGCGGAGATCGACCGGGTGCTGCGGTACGTGCTGGCCTCCTCCGAACGCCCGCACCGCATCACCGATTTCACGCCGTACGGCTACGACGAGCGGCAGTTCTGCTCGCCCGGGTTCGACCTCGGCGTGGGCTCGCTCAGCCGCACCCCGTACGCCGGCTACCCCGAGTACCACACCTCGGCCGACGACCCCGGCTTCGTCACGCCGGCGGCGATGGCGGACACCCTCGCCGTCTGCCGCGAGGCGTGCGCCGTGCTCGACCGCAACCGGCGCTACCTCAACCTCAGCCCCTGTGGCGAACCGCAGTTGGGCCGACGCGGGCTGTACGACTCGCTCGGCGGTCGCAGCGACGCCAAGCAGGCCCAGATGGCGATGCTCTGGGTGCTCAACCTCGCCGACGGGGAGCACAGCCTGCTGGACGTCGCCGAGCGGTCCGGGCTGCCGTTCGACACCGTCGCCGGCGCGGCCGACGCCCTGGGCGCCGCCGGGCTGATCAAGGCGTGACGGCGATGACCACCGGGGAGGAGAAGGCGACGACGGAGGCGGCCCGGGCCGAACGCGCCCGGCCCACCGCCAGACGGGCCGTCGCCCGCCGGCTGTCCTGGGGACTGGCCGACCAGGCGGTGTGCAGCATGACCAACTTCGCGGTGGGGATCTACGTGGCCCGCTCGCTCGGGCTGTCCGCGTTCGGCGCGTTCAGCCTGACGTGGGTGACCTACGGCGTGGTGCTCGGCGTCTCCCGCGGGCTGGCCACCGACCCGCTGATGGTGCGCTTCAGCGGGGTGTCGGACGCGTCCTGGCGGGCGGCGGCGGCCCGGGCGACGGGCACCGCGCTGGGCGTCGGTGCCGCCGTCGGCGCGGTGTGCCTCGCCGTCGGGCTGACCCTGGGCGGCGGCGTGGGGCACGCGTTCGCCTGCCTCGGCGTCGTCCTGCCCGGGCTGCTGCTGCAAGACGCCTGGCGGTTCTCGTTCTTCGCCGCCGGCACCGGGCGGAAGGCGTGCGTCAACGACCTCCTGGGGGCCCTCGCGCTCGTCCCCGCCATGGTGCTGGCGGCCCGCGCGGGCAGCGTCGCCGGGTTCGTCCTCGCCTGGGGCACGGCCGCCGCGGTCGCCGCGGCGTACGGCTGCCTCCAGTCCGGCATCCGGCCCCGGGTCACCGAAGCGCGCGCCTGGCTGCGCGCCCACAGAGACCTGGGCTACCGCTACCTGGTCGAGAACGTCGGCGTCAGCGGCGCGGCCCAACTGCGGGCGTACGGCCTCGGCGCGATCGTCGGCGTCAGCGCGGTGGGCGTCATCCGGGGCGCCGAACTCCTCCTCGGCCCCTTCCTCGCCGTGCTGATGGGGCTGTCCCTGGTCACCGTCGCGGAAGCGGCGCGGGTGCTGCGGCAGGCCCCGCACCGACTCGGCACGTTCTGCCTGCTCCTCGGCGGCGGCCAGGCCGTCGGCGCGCTGCTGTGGGGCGCGGCGCTGCTGCCGGTGCCCGACCGCTTCGGCGAGTTGGTGCTCGGCGGAGTGTGGGACGCCGCCTTCGAACTCCTCGTCCCCGCCACCCTCGGCGTCGCCGGCGCCGGACTCGGCGTCGGCGCGGCGGCCGGGCTGCGTGCGCTCGGCGCGGCCCGGCGCAGCCTGCGCTGCCAACTGTTCGCCTCCGCCTGCTACGTCGGCGGCGGCCTCGGCGGAGCGGCCGTCGCCGGCACGGTCGGCTCGGCCTGGGGCGTGGCCGCCGCAACGCTCAGCGGCTCGGCCGTGTGGTGGCTGCACCTGCGGTCCGCCCTGCGCGAGCACCACCACAACACCATCCGTGAAGTGAGGACGTCATGATCGCCCACCCTCGACTGAGCATCGGACTGCCGGTGTACAACGGCGAGGAGTACCTCGCCGAATCCCTCGACGCCCTGCTCGGCCAGACCTACGAGGACTTCGAACTGGTCATCTCCGACAACGCGTCGACCGACGGGACCGAAGCCATCTGCCGCCGGTACGCCGACCGGGACCCCCGCATCCGCTACATCCGACTGCCCCGGAACATCGGCGCCGCGCCCAACCACAACTACGTCTTCACCGAGTGCCGCGGCGAACTGTTCAAATGGGCGTCGCACGACGACCTGTACGCCCGCGACCTGCTGCGGCGCTGCGTCGAGGCGCTCGACGCCCGGCCCGACGTGATCCTCGCCCACACCGACCAGGCCGTCATCGACGCCGACGGCCGGGTGAAGGTCCCCTACCCGTACGGACTCGCCACCGGCTCCCCGCACGCACCGGAGCGCTTCCGCAGCCTGCTGTTCGAGCCCGGCGGCGACGACTTCTACGGGGTGATGCGGGCCGACGTGCTGCGCCGGGTGAAGCCGCACGACAGCTACCACCACGCCGACCGCACCTTCGTCGCCGAGATCACGCTGCACGGACGCTTCCACCAGGTGCCGGAGCTGCTGTACTTCCGCCGCGACCACCCCACCCGCGCCGAGCGGGCGAACCCCTCCAAGCGTTCGCGGTGCGTCAACCTGGACCCGCGCCGCGCCGGCCCGCTGCACCCGACGCCCCGACTGCTCGCCGAGTACGTCTGGGGCTTCGTCGCGGCGATCCGCCGGGCGCCGCTGTCCCCGGACGAGCGGCGCGCGTGCCGCCGCCACCTGGTCGCATGGCTGACCAGCCGGGTCCGTCCGGGCGCCGGCGAGCGCGTCGAGGACCGCACCCCCGTCGACCCGGGCCGGGTCACCGTCTGCGTCGACGCCCTCGTCGCCGGCCGGGAAGGCAGGCGGTCGTGAAGCCGTCGAACGGGGCGGTGCGCGTCGGGGTGTTCGGCCTGCTCGGCTCCGGCAACCTCGGCAACGACGGATCGTTGGAGGCCGTGCTCGGACACCTCGCCGCCGCGCACCCGGAGGCGGTCGTGGACGCCCTGTGCGGCGGACCCGAGGTCGTCACGGCCCGGTACGCGATCCCCGCGACGCGGCTGCACTGGTACCGCGGCGAGTACCGGACCGCGTCGCGCGCGGGCGCGATCGTCGGCAAGGGCCTGGGCAAGTTCGTCGACGTCTTCCGCACCGCCGCCTGGGTGCGCCGGCACGACGTGGTGATCGTGCCCGGCATGGGCGTCCTGGAGGCCACCCTGCCGCTGCGGCCGTGGGGCTTCCCGTACGCGCTGTTCCTGCTCTGCGCCAGCGGCCGGCTGTTCGGCACCAAGGTCGCGCTGGTCAGCGTCGGCGCCGCCGCGATCGGCAGCCGGCCCACCCGGGCCCTGGTGCGCCTCTCGGCGCGGCTGGCCGCGTACCGCTCCTACCGGGACGGCCCGTCCCGCGACGCGATGCGGGCGATGGGCGTGGACACCGCGCGCGACGAGGTGTACCCGGACCTCGCCTTCGCCCTGCCGACCCCGCGGGCGAGCGCCGTCGGTGACCGGCCCGGCCCGGTCTGCGTCGGCGTCATGGCCTTCCACGGCGGCGACGACGACCGCGCCAGGGCCGAGGAGATCCACCGGCGCTACCTGGAGGGCACGACCCGCTTCGTGCGCGCACTGGTCGAGGACGGCCGGCGAGTCCGGCTGCTCACCGGCGACGAGGTCGACGCGTCGGTGGTCGCCGCGATCCTCGACGCGGTGGACTCGCCGCTGGTCACCGCCGCCGAAACGACCTCGCTGGCCGATCTGATGGCGGAGACGGCGGCTGCCGACGCCGTGGTGGCGACCCGCTACCACAACCTGGTGTGCGCGCTGAAGGTCGGCACTCCGACGCTCGCCCTCAGCTACGCGGCGAAGAGCGACGCGCTGATGGCCCAGATGGGGCTGGACGCGTACTGCCACCCCGCCCGCGAGGTCGACGCGGACCGGCTGCTCGCCCAGTTCCGGGCGCTGGAGCAGCGGTCGACCGAACTGCGACACACCCTCGCCGAGCGGAACCTGGCCGTCGCCGGACGCCTGGAGCACCAGTTCACCGCCCTGGCCGCGGCCCTGTTCCCGACGACCGACCCCACCCCCGCACACGCCCTGAGGAAGGCCCCATGAAGGCGACCGAAGTCCCGGCGATCGCCGGCGCGTACCTCTTCGAACCCACGCCGTACGCCGACGAACGCGGCTTCTTCTGCCGCACCTTCGACGCCGACGCGGTCCGCTCGGTCGGCATCGACCCGGACGCCTTCGTCCAGGACAGCGTGTCCCGCTCGGTCCGGGGCGTGCTGCGCGGACTGCACCTGCGCGCCGGCGCCGGCGAGGCGAAGCTGGTGCGGTGCTCGTACGGGAAGGTCTTCGACGTGATCGTGGACCTGCGGCCGCACTCGCCGACCTATCTGGGCCGGGCCTCCTTCGAGCTGTCCGGCGACACACAGGTGACCCTGTACGTCCCGGCGGGGTGCGCCCACGGCTTCCAGGCGCTGACCGAGACCGCCGACGTCGCGTACCGGATCGACCGCCCCCACGACCCGGCCGAGGACGTGACGATCGCCTTCGACGACCCGGAGCTGGCCATCGACTGGCCGCTGCCGGCCACCTCGATGTCCCGGCGGGACCGGGAGGCACCGAGCCTCGCCGACGTCCTGAAGCGGAAGGAGAGCTGAAGAGCCCGTGAAAGAAGGGGAAGAAGTGGCAGAGAGCGAAGAGTTCAGCCTGCCCCGCTCGCGGGCGGCCAACGAACGGCTGCACGCCGTCATCCCCGGGGGCGCGCACACCTACGCCAAGGGCGACGACCAGTACCCCGAGGACCTGGCCCCGGTCATCAGCCACGGCCGCGGCGCCCACGTGTGGGACGTCGACGGCAACCGCTACGTCGAGTACGGCTCCGGTCTGCGTTCGGTCAGCCTCGGCCACGCCCACCCGCGCGTGATCGAGGCGGTGCGCCGGGAACTGGACCGCGGCAGCAACTTCGTGCGGCCCTCCATCGTGGAGGCCGAGGCCGCGGAACTCTTCCTCGCCACCGTGCCGACCGCCGAGATGGTGAAGTTCGCGAAGAACGGCTCCGACGCCACCACCGCCGCGGTGCGCCTGGCCCGTGCCGTCACCGGACGCCCCCGGGTGGCCGTCTGCCGCGACCACCCCTTCTTCTCCGTCGACGACTGGTTCATCGGCACCACGCCGATGTCCGCCGGCATCCCGACCGCGACCACCGACCTGACCGTGGCGTTCCCCTACGGGGATCTGGCCGCCACCGAGGAACTGCTCACCCGCCACCAGGGCGAGGTCGCCTGTCTGATCCTCGAACCCGCCGGCCACACCGAACCCTCCCCTCGCTCTGAACTCCGTTCGAGCGGGGGAGACCCCACTCCCGGCTACCTCGCCGGACTGCGCGAGCTGGCCGACCGGCACGGCTGCGTCCTGGTCTTCGACGAGATGATCACCGGCCTGCGCTGGTCCGAGGCGGGCGCGCAGGGCCTGTACGGCGTCGTCCCCGACCTGTCCACGTTCGGCAAGGCGCTGGGTAACGGGTTCGCCGTCGCCGCGCTGGCCGGCCGCCGCGCACTCATGGAGCGGGGCGGGCTGCGGCACTCCGCCGAGCGGGTGTTCCTGCTGTCCACCACGCACGGCGCGGAGACGCACGCGCTGGCCGCCGCGATGGCCGTGCTCACCACGTACGTCGAGGAGGGGATCACCGCCCAACTGCACGCCATCGGGGAGCGGCTGGCTGTCGGCGTCCGCGAGGCTGCGGCCGGCGCGGGCGTCGGTGACCACGTCGTCGTCCGCGGCCGGGCCAGCAACCTGGTCTTCGCCACCCTCGACGAGAAGCGGCAGCCGTCGCAGCAGTACCGCACCCTGTTCCTGCGCCAACTCCTCGCGGCCGGGGTGCTCGCGCCGTCGTTCGTGGTGAGCAGCGCGCTCGACGACGTCGACGTCGCACGCACCGTCGACGCGGTGGCCCAGGCGTGTGCGGTGTACCGGAAGGCGCTGGACGCCGAAGACCCGACGCCCTGGCTGGGCGGCCGGCCGGTGCAGCCCGTCTTCCGCCGCCTGGTGTGACGCGGCGTCAGGCGGGCTGCCACCGGTCGACCAGCCACGCGGTCGCGGTCACCACCGCCACCGCGGTGCACCAGCCGCCGAGGACGTCCGTCGGGTAGTGCGCCCCCAGCGCGATCTGGGCCCAGCCCATGGCGGCGCCGGCCACCAGCGCCGCGCCGAGCACGAACAGCGCGCCGGCCCCCGGGCCGAGGCCGAGCCGGCCGGCCGCGAGCAGCGCGACCGCGAGGGCGAAGGCGGTGAGGAAGGCGGTGTGCCCGCTCGGATAGGACAGGTTGTCGCCGTGGATGGTGCGCCCTACCAGGGGCTTGAGCAGCGTCGTCGCCCCCACGGTCGCGCCGGTGCCGACCACGACGAGCACCGTTGCGCGGGGCTGCCGCAGCAGCAGACAACCCGCTACGGCGGCGCCGACGAGCACCGCCGCGCCGATCGGCTCGCCCAGGAAGTCGACGGCCAGCGCCACGCGCCGCCACGGCGACCCCGTGCCGTCCACCGCGGGCTGCACCCACGCGTCCACGGCACCGGGCCGGCTGTGACCGGCGTACCAGGCCCCGACCAAGGCGACCACCAGCGCGGCGAGCGCCGCGACCAGGGCGAGCCCGGCACGTAACGAAGGGGGCAGCACCGCGGGTGCCGCCCGGTCGATCACCCGCCCACCGCGTTCCACGGACACCGCTGCCCCTCCCGTAGCACCCGAACTGCCTTGGTACGGCGGCGAATTCGCCGTCCCGCTGCGCGTGCGCGCCCGCGATCCTATGCTGACCCCGAGGGTGGCGACGACCTGGGGGGTCAAGCTTCATGAGTGCAGCGGACAGAGGCACGTCGGCACTGAAGTCCGGGGTCAAACGGCTCATGGGACGTGCCGGATTCGACATCGTACGCAGCACCCACCGGGGCGGTGTGGACGACTTCATCCCGTTCGAGGCCACGATGCGGGCCGCACGGGCCGCCGGGCTGTCGGTCGGCGACCACATCGACCAGGTCATGAACGGCACGCCCGGCGCCACCCAGCACACCATCGACGAACTGCGCGCCCTGGGCGTCTTCGCCGGCGACCCGAAGACGGTGCTGGAGATCGGCCCCGGGTCCGGACGGTACCTGGAGAAGACGCTCAAGGAGTGCTCACCGGCCCGCTACGAGATCTACGAGACGGCCGCGCCCTGGGCCGACTACCTGGTGGAGACGTTCGGCGTGGTCGCCCGACCGACCGAGGGGTCCAGCCTCGCCCCGACGCCGGACGACAGCGTCGACCTCGTCCAGGCCCACAAGGTCTTCAACACCGTGACCTTCCTCTGCGCCGCCCGCTACTTCTTCGAGATGGCGCGCGTCACGCGCCCCGGCGGCCGGATCGTCTTCGACGTCATGACGGAGACCTGCCTGGACCCGGACGCGGTGCGCACCTGGGCGACGAAGGGCGGCACGGGCCACGGCTCCTACCCGGCCGCCCTGCCCCGCAGCACCTGCGTCGACCTCTTCGCCACCCTCGGCTGCACCCTGCAGGGCAGCTTCCTGGCACCCCTGGGCGTCGCCTCGACGGAGGTCCTCGTCTTCGCCAAGGACGCCTGACGGCCCGGGGCGTGCCGCGCACGGTGCGCGCCGCCCTTCAGGGCGTCCCCGCTGCGGCCGTGCGGGACTTCATCAGCGGCTGGATGCGCGTGCCGAAGTCCTCCATGCCGTCGACGAACTCGTCGAAGACGAGAATGACGCCCTTGACGCCGGGGACCGTGGCGATCTGGTCGAGCATGCCCGCGACGGTCGCGTAGGAGCCGACGAGCGTTCCCATGTTGAGGTTCACGGCCCCCTCGGGCAGCGCCACGGTCCGTGCGGTCGAGGAGCCTTCGGACATCCGGTCCGTCGCGGTCTGCGCCGTCAGGTAGCCCAGCGCCGCGAGGTCGGCGTGGTCGTGGTAGTCCTGCCACTTCGCCTGCGCGGCGGCGTCCGTCTCGGCCGCGATGACCATGAAGAGCACGAGCGCACCGACGTCGCGGCCCGTCGCGCGCGCCTGTTCGACGAGCGCGGCGGTGGAAGCGGACAGCGCGAGCGGGGTGTTGACGCCACGGCCCAGGATGAAGTTCGCGTCGGCGTGCTCGGCGGCGAACCTCATCCCCGTACCGCTCTGCCCCGCGGCGAGGACGTCGATGTGCCCGTTCGCCGGGCGCGGCGACAGCACGCAGTCGTCCATCCGGTAGAACTCGCCGGTGAAGTCACTCGTGCCCGCGCCCCACAACTGCCGCAGCACGGTGACGTACTCGGCGGCGCGCGCATAGCGGTTGGCGAAGTGCTCGTCCCCGGGCCACAGCCCCATCTGGGCGTACTCGGCCGGTGCCCAGCCGGTGACGATGTTGACGCCGGCCCGGCCGGGGGCGATCGCGTCGACGGTCACCGCCATCCGGGCGGCGATCGCCGGCGGCAGGGCGAGGACGGGTACGGACGCGTACAGCCTGATCCGCTCCGTCACCGCCGCCAGGGCCGCCGTCAGGGTGAACGACTCCAGACAGTGGTCCCAGAACCCCGTCTCGCCCCCGAAGCCCTTGAACTTGATCATCGACAGGGCGAAGTCCAGTCCGTACTCCTCGGCCCGCTGCACGACGGTCTTGTTCAGTTCGAAGGTCGGCATGTACTGCGGGGAGCTCTTCGAGATGAGCCAGCCGTTGTTGCCGATGGGGAGGAAGACCCCGATCTCCATGCAGCGCTCCTCAGCGCCGGGCGGGCGACCCCGGGGCCGCCCGCTGCCGTCCCCGTGCGGCCATCCTGCCCAAGGCACGCGGCGATGCACAACGACCACCGTCAGCCGTCAGCCGTCAGCCGTCAGCCGTCCGGCAGTCGCGCCCGCGCCACCGCTGCCGGAGTCGCCCGGGACGTCAGATCACGCCCTGCGCCAGCATCGCGTCCGCGACCCGCTCGAAGCCCGCGATGTTGGCGCCCGTCACGTAGTCGCCGGGGGCGCCGTAGCGCTCGGCGGTCTCGTGGCAGGTGGCGTGGATGTCGTTCATGATGTGCGTCAGCTCGTCCTCGACCCGCTGCGCCGACCAGGACGTACGGGCGTGGTTCTGCGCCATCTCCAGCGCGCTGACCGCGACGCCGCCCGCGTTGGCCGCCTTGCCCGGGCCGAAGGCGACGCCCGCCTGCTGGAACAGTTGGACGGCCGTCGGCGTCGTCGGCATGTTCGCGCCCTCGGAGACCGCCTTCACGCCGTTGCGGACCAGCGTGGCCGCGGCCTTCTCGTCCAACTCGTTCTGCGTGGCCGACGGCAGGGCGACGTCGGCGGGGACGTCCCACACGCTCCCGCCGGGCACGAAGCGGGCCGAAGCGCCCCGACGCCCGGCGTACGCGTCGACGCGGCCCCGCTCGACCTCCTTGACCTGCTTGAGCAGCTCCAGATCGATGCCCTTCTCGTCCACGACGTACCCGGAGGAGTCCGAGCAGGTCACCGGGTTGGCGCCGAGGGCGTGCAGCTTCTCGATGGTGTGGACGGCGACGTTGCCGGCGCCCGAGACCACCGCCGTCTGACCCTCCAGGTCCTCACCGCGCTCCAGCAGCATCGCGCCGGCGAACAGCACGTTGCCGTACCCCGTCGCCTCCGGGCGGATCAGCGAGCCGCCCCAACCGCTGCCCTTGCCGGTGAGGACACCGGCCTCCCAGCGGTTGGTGATGCGCCGGTACTGGCCGAAGAGATAGCCGATCTCCCGGCCGCCGACGCCGATGTCACCCGCCGGCACGTCGGTGTGCTCGCCGATGTGCCGGTACAGCTCCGTCATGAAGGACTGACAGAACCGCATGACCTCCGCGTCGCTGCGCCCGTGCGGGTCGAAGTCGCTGCCGCCCTTGCCGCCCCCGATGCCGAGACCGGTCAGCGCGTTCTTGAAGATCTGCTCGAAGCCCAGGAACTTGACGACGCCGAGGTTGACCGACGGATGGAAGCGCAGACCGCCCTTGTACGGCCCCAGGGCGCTGTTGAACTCGACGCGGAAGCCCCGGTTGACCTGCACCCGCCCGCGGTCGTCCTGCCACGGCACCCGGAAGATGACCTGCCGCTCCGGCTCGCACAGCCGCTCGACGAGACCCGCCTCGGCGTACTCGGGACGGGCCGCGAGTACCGGCGCCAGGGTCTCCAGGACCTCGTGGGCGGCCTGGTGGAACTCGGGCTGGGCGGGGTTGCGCCGTTCGATGTCGGCCAGGATGTCGCCGAGGGTGTGCTGCATGTCGGAACGCGTCGTCACGGAATGCCTTTCTGGCGCGGCGGGCACCGGATCCAGCACGCGTGCGACGCGCTCGGGCCCGGCCCATCGGTGAGCGCTCGGCGCCGTTGCCGCACGCGGGGCAAAGTAAGTGTGACGCCCATATAAACACCTTGACCAGTACCCGGGGCGCGGCACCCGCCAGGTGAGACCCGGGCCCACACCGTACGCCCGCCGTCGTCTGCTGGTGGTGAACACCCGCCCGACCAGGCGCGACGGACATTACAGTCCAGCTCATGACGACGGTCACCACGCACAGGGTCGAGTACGAGGCCGACGGCCTCACGATGATCGGGCACCTCGCGCTCCCCGCCGGAGTCGACCGACGGCCCGCGGTCCTGGTCGGGCCCGAAGGGCTGGGGCTCAGCGACGTCGAACGCCGCCGGGCCGACGCCCTGGCCGAGTCGGGGTACGTGGCGCTGGCCTTCGACCTCCACGGCGGGCGCTGTCTGAGCGACCCCGAGGAGATGCTGGCCCGGTGCCTGCCGCTGCTCGCCGACCCCGACCGGATGCGGGGCATCGGCCTCGCGGCGCTCGACGTGCTGCGCGGCGAACCCCGTGTCGACGTGGACCGGATCGCCGCCATCGGGTACGGCACCGGGGGAGCGATCGCGGTGGAACTCGGGCGCCACGGCGTCGACCTGCGCGCCATCGGCACGGTCAACGGACTCACCGTGGGCCGACCGGGAGAGGCGGACCGCATCCGCTGCCCGGTGTGGGCCGGGGTCGGCTCCGAGGACCCGATCATGCCGCCCGCGGTGCGGGCGGCGTTCACCGCCGAGATGCAGGCCGCGGGCGTCGACTGGCGCTTCGTGGTCTACGGGGGAGCCCTGCACGCCTTCCACCACCCACCGGTCGACCACACCGTGCTGCCCGGCGTCGGCCACCACCCCCGGCACGCCCAGCGGGCCTGGCGCGACGTCGTGGACCTGCTCGCCGAGTGCCTGCCCTTGGAGGAGTGACGGCGCCCCCCAAAAAAGGCGGATGAATCCTCGTGCCCGCGGATCTAGCATCGGCGACATGTCGACGAGACTCGTTCAAATTGCCATGAAGGCCGGGGACGACTCCGCGGTCGGCCGGTTCTGGGCGGAGGTGCTCGGCTGGGGTATCGACAGCGAGGCACCAGGCGTGACCAATCTGGAACCCGAAGGCGTTCCCTATCCCGACCCCGGTGCGGTCGTCATCGACATCATGCGCGTCCCCGAAGCCAAGACGGTGAAGAACCGGGTGCACATCGACCTCGCCACCACCTCGCCGGCCCACCAGGCGGAGTTGGTCGAGCGCGTGAAGGCGCTCGGCGCAAGGCCCGTGGACGTGGGCCAGGGCGACGTGCCGTGGACGGTCCTCGCCGACCCGGAGGGCAACGAGTTCTGCGTCCTCACCCCGCTCTGAACCACAACGCCTGCACGTCGAGTCGTCCGCCGGCGCCGGGCGTTCCCCGCTCGGCCCCGGCCGCGAAGGCGCGGTCGGGTTTTCGTCACGCGGCTCCGTGACGTTCGCAGCCCGAGCGGAGTGCAAGAGTGCGACGCCCCAGCCTGAGACGCGGACAACCTGCCGCCGCTGCCGTTGAGTTGACATCAAGCGAACTTCAGCAGGAAGGATCCGAACCGGGTCGACCCCCGGTTGCGTGTCCACTTGGCGAAGGGCTTGATCATGGCAGCAGGCGATTACTCGGAGACCGTCGTCATCGGCGCCGGCCAGCAGGGGTGCGCCGTGGCCGCGTCCCTGCAGGAGCTGGGCCGGGAGTCGATCGTCGTCGAACGGGGGGAGATCGGCCAGTCCTGGGCCCACGAGAGGTGGGACAGCCTGCTCGTCGGCAGCGGCAACCGCTCGGTCCGCCTCCCCGGCTGGGAGTACGACGGGGACGACCCGGACGGCTTCATGCCGGGCCGTGAACTCGCCGACCACCTGCGCCGGTACGCGCAGCAGCGGAAGCTGCGGGTGCTGCGACACACACCGGTCCGCGAGGTCGAGTGCCTCCCGGACGTCGGTGAACGCGACGACGTACGCTTCAGGACCCGTCTGGACGCCGGGGGCGTCATCGAGTCCCGCAACCTCGTCGCCGCCCTCGGCGGCTACGCGGCGCCGCGCGTCCCCCGTCTCGCGTCCGACGTCGACCCGTCCGTCACCCAGGTGCACACGCATGACTACCGCAACCCCGCGGCACTGCCGCCCGGAGCCGTGCTGGTGGTGGGCACCGGGATCAGCGGGCAGCAGATCACCGACGAACTCGTCAGCGCCGGCCGTCGCGTCTTCCTGTCGGTCGGTCGACACCACGCCTGGCCGCACCACCACCGCGGCCGCAGCCTCCACGAGTGGATGTACGCCTTCGCCCTGCACGAGGAGTACGACAGGGCAGCCGCCTTCGAGGGGGAGGGCGCGGACGCCGGCGTGCTGCCGGGCCTCCCCGTGGCGGCGGTGCGGGAAGGCGGCGGCGACCTCAACCTCGGCACCCTGGCCGCGCGGGGAGCCGTGCTCGTCGGCTCCGTGCGCGCGGCCGACGGACCGGTCCTCCAGCTGAAGGACAACGTCGTCGCCGTCGCCGAAGCATCAGCCCGCTCGTACCGCCACATCGTCGACACCATCGACGCCGGCATACGGGAACGCGGCTACCCGGTCCCCGGGCAACGGCCGGCCCCCGGCGTCGACATGGCGCACATCGCCCCGTTCGGGCCCGCGCTCGACCTGGAACGCCACGGCATCACCACCATCGTGTGGTGCACCGGCTTCGGCCCTGACTACCGGATCCTGCCGGCACACGTGCTCGACGGCGACGGGGCGCCCCGCCAGCGCAAGGGCGTCCTCGGCGCGCTCCCCGGCCTGTACTTCGCAGGGCTCCCCGACGGGAACTCGCTTTCGGCGGTGGCCATTGCGGCCAGTGTCACCAACGGGCGGTCCATCGCCCGGCAGATCCACGTCGACCACGTCCTGCGCTCCGGCTCCCAGGCGTCGGTCATCACGCCCTAGGGCCGGGGTCGTTCCGGATCGTGGCGGCCCCGGCCCTGACGGGCCCGCCCGGCGTCAGGCCGTGCGCGGCGGCGTGCCGCCGCCGCGCGATCCGGAGCGGGAAGAAGCCCCGCCACCCGTGGACGGGCGGCGACCGCCGCGCCGACGCCCGGAGTCACGGCCGGCCGAGCCCGCACCGCTCCCGTTGGCCCCGCGGGGCCTCGGCGTACGGGACGAACCGCGCCCGTCGGACGCGGCCGGGGCGTCCGACGACCCGGTGGCGGCACCGGTCGGGCCCCCCGCGCCGCCGCGGCGCCGACGCCCGGAGCGCTTGCCGGGCTCGGTGCCGGCCTTCCGGTTCGGCCGGCCCGCCTTCGGCGGCGTGGGCTGCGGCACCTCGATGGTGACGGCCACGCCGGACGGCTCGCGCGCACCGGTGATCGCCGCCAGTTCCGGGGCGCTGGAGGTGACGCGGGCCGTACGGGGCCGGATGCCGGCGTCCGACATCAGCCGGCTGACGTCCCGCTTCTGGTCCGGCAGGACCAGGGTGACCACGCTGCCCGAGTCACCGGCCCGGGCCGTGCGCCCGCCCCGGTGCAGATAGTCCTTGTGGTCGGTCGGCGGATCGACGTTCACCACGAGGTCGAGGTCGTCGACGTGTATGCCGCGGGCGGCGACGTTCGTCGCCACCAATGCGGTGACCTGGCCGTTCTTGAACTGCTCCAGGGTGCGGTTGCGCTGCGGCTGGGAGCGGCCCCCGTGCAGCGCCGCCGCGCGGACGCCCGCGGCGAGCAGCCGCTTGGCGAGCCGGTCGGCGGACCTCTTGGTGTCCAGGAAGAGGATGACCCGGCCGTCGCGGGCCGCGATGCGCGCCGTGACGGCCTTCTTCTCCGTCTCGTCCTGGATGTGCAGCACGTGGTGCTCCATCGTGGTCACCGCGCCCGCCGACGGGTCCACGGAGTGCACCACGGGGTCGGTCAGGAAGCGCCGCACCAGACGGTCGATGTTGTGGTCCAGGGTGGCGGAGAAGAGCAGGCGCTGCCCGTCCGGCCGCACCTGCTGGACCAGCTTGGTGATCTGCGGGAGGAAGCCCATGTCGGTCATCTGGTCGGCTTCGTCCAGCACGGTGATCCGCACCTCGGACAGGTCGCAGTCCCCGCGGTCCACCAGGTCGTTCAGCCGCCCGGGCGTCGCCACCAGGACCTCGGCGCCCCGGCGCAGCGCCCCGGCCTGCTTGGTGATGGACAGACCCCCGACCGCGGTGGCCAGCCGCAGGCCCACGGCCGTCGCGTACGGGCTCAGCGCGTCCGCCACCTGCTGGGCGAGCTCCCGGGTCGGCACCAGCACGAGGGCGAGGGGCGCCCTGGGCTTCGAGCGCACCCCGGTCGTCCGGGCGAGGAGCGCCAGCCCGAACGCGAGCGTCTTGCCGGACCCGGTCCGGCCGCGGCCCAGCACGTCACGGCCGGCCAGCGAGTTCGGCAGGGTGGCGGCCTGGATGGGGAAGGGGGTGCTCACGCCCTGTGCGGTGAGCGTTTCCAGCAGTTCCGCGGGCATGTCCAGACCGGCGAATTCCGCGACGGCGGGAAGCGCGGGTGTCGTACCCTCCGGCAGCCGGAATTCCTTGGACGGCGATGCGGACGGCCGCGGGGACGAGCTGCGGCGATGGGATTTCGGGGGCCTGACGGACATGCGGTTAAATCTGCCTTCCTGGAAACAGCGCTCACCGGGGTCCGCACCGTGATGGTGCGGACCCCGGTGAGTCGATGAGCGTCCGGCGATCAGGCGGGGACGATGTTCTCCGCCTGCGGACCCTTCTGGCCCTGCGTGACGTCGAAGGAGACCCGCTGGCCCTCCTGGAGCTCACGGAAGCCCTGCGTCGCGATGTTGGAGTAGTGGGCGAAGACGTCGGGGCCGCCGCCGTCCTGCTCGATGAATCCGAAGCCCTTTTCGGAGTTGAACCACTTCACGGTTCCCTGTGCCATGACATTCTCCCTTTGGTAGGCAGAGGCCCCATCCGGAGATGCCGGAAACAAATAATGCGCCTGCAGGAGAGAAATATTCCCGTCAGGCGCACATAGGTTCATGGGTACCAAAACTGCAACTTGAAGATCATAGCACACCGCTCCGGGGCCCCGCGGGTTTCCCTGCGCACCCCGGTGGCGGGATCCGTGCCGCGGGGCGTCGCCGCCCGCCCGAGCGCGGCTTCAGCCGCCGCTGCCGGGCGTGCGGGCGCCGGAGCGGAAGGCTTCGAGGCCGGTGTCGAAGGAGACCGCCGAGCCCACGAAGAGCGCCGTCTCGTCGGGTGCGACGTAGATCTTGCCGCCGCCGCGGACGGCGTGCACCAGGCAGACGCCCAGTCCGCCGGGGAGGTCGACGACGTCCAGCGCAGGGGCGTCGGCGAACCGGGCGAAGAGGGCGCGGCCGACCGCCACCAGCCGGTTCTCGTCGGGGGTGGGGGAGTGCTCCGCTTCGGCGGTGACGATCACGGGCGTCATCGCCCGGATCTTGTCGAAGTTCGGCGTGAACAGGTCCGCGCGGACCGTGCCGGTGCGCTTGTCGATGAAGATCGCGGTGTTGTCCACCCGGCCGTACGCCGCCTGGCCGTCGACGAAGAACTCCCGAGCGCCCCAGGCCGGCAGGTAGTCCGTGGCGTCCTCGTACCACTCGGGTGCGATGTGCAACGCGCCCGCGATCGGCGGCGGGTGCTCGGCGAAGTACGCCACGAGCAGGTTCTTGGCTTGGCCGGGGGTCAGCATGACGCCAATCTCGCACACGCCCGCGACCGACGGCAGGCGTCGACCTCGCTCCGCTCGATGGGTTACGGTCTGCCCGACGGCAGCGATATTCCGAGATGCCCGGGACGAGTACGTCCCCCTTTCCGGCTTCCGAGAGTCCCTGCGCTTTATGCGACAGCTGATGCTCTGGAGGACGGCATGCTCTTTTCCCCGACGGTGGCCCCTTTCCCGGATGCCGTGACACGGCCGGGACACCGCCCCTCCTCCTTCGTCGCCCGGAGCGGTCGACCACGCGGGTGACCCCCGCGTACCGACGGATCCTTCCCCACCTTCACCGCTTCACCACCTCACCCCTTTCCGGAGTTCCGCCATGGGTGCGTTCCGCCTTCTCTCCCTGCTCGTCGCGACGGGGTCGACCGGTCTCGTCGCGGGCATCGTGCTGGCCTATGCCAATTCGGTCATGCCCGGCCTCGCGAAGGCCGACGACCGCACGTTCGTCGACGCCTCGCAGCGCCTGAACACCGCGATCCACAACCCGCTGTTCATGGCGGTGTCGAACGCGGCTCTCCTCTTCACCGCGCTGTCCGCGGGCCTGCACCTGCCCGCGGACCACCGCGACGTGCTGCCGTGGACGGTGGCCGCCCTCGTCCTGTACGCGGTCACGCTCGCGGTCACCCTCGCGGTGAACGTCCCGCTCAACAACGCGCTCATCGCGGCCGGCGACCCCGACGCCATCCCCGACCTGCGCGCCGTCCGCGAACGCTTCGAGGCGCGCTGGAACCGCATGAACGCCCTGCGCACGGTCACCGCCGTCGCGGCCTTCTGCTGTCTGCTCGGGGCGCTCACCGCACGCGCGTCCTCCTGAGCCGGTCCGGGCGGTCCTGCGGTCGGCGTCGTGGTGTGGAGATCATGGGCCCGTGAGAGAGAAGCGAAGGGCTGGGACACCATGACCGACAGGACTCCGCAGGTCCCCGGTGGCGCCGTCGGTGCGCCCGTCGTCCTGGGCAACGAGCCCGGCTCGTTCGCCCGGGGCGTGCTGGCCGAGCGCCACCCCGCCCTGATCCAGCAGGTCCGCGACGCCTTCCCGTACGGCCGCCGACAGCAGGACGCCCTCGACGCCCTGCTCACCGAGACCGCCGAAGGCGTCGTCCAGCCGCTGGCTGCCGAGGAGCACGACGCCGAGCGCTGGACGCAGTGGGGGCGGGGCCGCTTCGGGCGGTCGTGGTACGACGCGCCGTTCCTCTGGTCCGAGAGCTACTTCTACCGCAGGCTGCTCGGCGCGGTCGGGTACTTCGGCGCCGGGGCCTGGCGGGGGATCGACCCCTTCGCGCCGTTCAAGCAGACCGAGCTGCGCGGCGAAGCGGTGGCCGAGGAGCTACGGGCCCTGGACGCGCTCGTCGACGCGCCGGCCGACGAGCGGGCCGCGGCCCTGCTCGGCGCGTCGCTCTGGGGCAACCGTGCGGACCTCGGCTTCCTGGTCTCGGCGGGGGAGCGGGCCGTCGACGACGCCGCCTCCGCGCTGGTCGCCGACGACGGTGCCCTGCTGTGGCGGCTCCTGCCGGCCGGCGCCGGCGCGAGTGTCGCCGTGGTGGCCGACAACGCGGGGCGCGAGCTCATCCCCGACCTCGTCCTCATCGACCACCTCCTCCACCACCGGCACGCGGCGCGGGTCGTGCTCCACGTCAAGCCGTATCCGTACTACGTCTCCGACGCGATGACGGCCGACGTCGTCGACTGTCTGCGACGCCTGCGCCAGGCGCCCGGTGAGGCTGCCCGGATCGGTGACCGGCTGTGGCGCGCCATGGCGGCGGGCGGCCTGGAGGTCCGCACCCACCCGTTCTTCTGTGCCCCGCTGCCGTATGAGGAGATGCCCGACGACCTGCGCGGGGAGTTCACGGGCGGCGCTCTCACGCTCCTGAAGGGGGACCTCAACTACCGACGGCTGGTGGGCGACCGGCTGTGGGACGCGACGACGCCGTTCGCCGAGCGCACCGCCCACTTTCCGGGGGTCGTCGCCGCGCTGCGGACGCTGAAGTCCGACGTCGTCGTCGGCCTGGAGCAGGAGCGGCTGGACTCCCTCGAAGCCTCCGGCGCCGCGTGGCGCACGAGCGGGACGCACGCGCTGATCCAGGTGCGGCCGTAGCAGTGCCACGGCGGGTGGGGCCCGGCCCAGGCGCCTGGGCCGGGCCCCACCTTCGGGCGTGAGGCCGGGGTTCGCTCAGACGCCGGCGATCGACTGGACCCAGGAGCGGTACGCGGTCACGTTCGTGTACGCCGTCATGGTCTGCCGGTCGCTGGTGGAGGCGACGCCGACCTGGATGCCGTTGGCCATCATCGGACCGCCCGAGTCGCCGCCCGCGGTGATGCCGTCGCCGCGGCGGGCACAGATCGCGGAGCCGTTGTACGCGTCGCGGCAGCCGCCGGTCACGACGACGTTGGCGACCTTCAGGTAGCGGGACTGGCAGTTGATCTCGGAGCCGCACTGGGACGTGGCGCCCCAGCCGTACACCTGCACCGTCTGGTTCACCGAGACCGAGCCGGGCTGCCCGAGGCGGGCGTAGGTCGCCGAGACGGAGCGGTCGAGCTTGACCAGGGAGAGGTCGGACGAGGCGTGGTTGTAGACGCCGGACGCGTTGGCCACGGTGCCGCCGCTGCTCTGGTCGAGGCTGCCGATGCGGAACGACAGGCCGCCGCCGGTGACGCAGTGCTTCGCGGTGAGGATCCAGGTGGGCGCGATGATCGTGGCGCTGCACGTCTGCCGGCCGTTGGAGAACAGCCGGGCCGCCCAGGGGGCGTCGCTCGCGTAGCCGCCGCCGATGATCGGCAGGGCCTTGGTGCCGACGTCTCCGCTCGGCGCGCTCTTCGTGGCCGGCGCCGGCTCGGGCGACTGGGCCGCGGCGGTGGGGGCGAGGGCGACTACGGAGAGCGCGGCGGTCGCGAGCGCGGGTATGAGTCGGGTGATACGCACGTGGTCTTCTCCATCGTGTGGGGGTGGAGCCCTGCTGGGGTGCGCAGGAGGGGGCGGACGCAGCAAGGGGTACTTGTTGCGTCCATGACACATGTGGCTGCGGAGAATCTGGCAGACGCGGCACCGTCGGCACAAGGGGCCGACGCCGGAGACTTCGGCGACGGGGCCGGCCGGCTCCTCGCCGGTCGGCCGCGAACGGCCGAACACCTTGAGCGCCAACGTCCCCGACGCCGCCCGTACGGATGTCGCCGGCCAGCGCCCCACCACCGGAGCGCATGCCTCCGTAACTCGGGCGCACCCCGCCCGACCTGCGAAGTTTCCTACGGGCCTGGGCCGTTGTCAGTGGTGGGTCCTACGGTCTGGCCCCATGACGCGAACAACGCAGGCGCTCGCCTACGCCCGTTCCTCCGCCCTGGAGTCCCGGGCGGACGGCAGCCTCCTCGGCCTGGAGACCTCCGGAGGGCTCACCCCGACCGGCGCCGAGGCCCACCCCACCTTCTTCTCCGGCTTCCTGGCCGCACCGCAGGCCGCGGCCCGCGCCCTGCTGGCCGTCGCCGACGTGGCCGCCGCGCGCTACACCGACCCCACGCCGCGGCCGCTGCTCGACCCGGTGGTGACGGGCAACGGCGACCGCCTGCGGTTCGAGTCCTTCTCCGGCTGCTGCGGGGTGTACGCCCGGCTCGACGTGCTGAGCGACGGGCTCGACGGGGCGGAGACCGGACACGGCACCACCAACGTGGACGTGAACAATCCGCTGCGGGAGGCGCTTTCCCGGATGACCGGGGACAGCCCGATGCACCTGCGGGTGGGCCCGGACGAGTTGGCGGTCACCACCGAGGACGGGTCCGTCGTGGAGAAGAAGGTCCCGCTGCCGGACCGCTGGCTGCGCGGGTTCGCCGAGGCACAGGTCGCCACCGCCGGCTTCGACCTGCGCGCGGAGCTGACCGGCCTGGAAGCGGTGCGCTTCCTGCGCACCCTGCCCCGGACGACCGGCCGCGCCTCGCGGAACGCGACCTGGATGGTCCCCACGGGCCGTACCCTGCGCCCGACCACCCGGCCCACCGACGGCGCGGTCCGGCTCCCCGGCCCCGAGCGGCTGACCGCGCTGCACCGGGTGCTGCGGCACGCCACCGCCCTGCGGGTGTACGCCCCGGCCGGCACCGGCCACGACCGCACCCCGTCCGCCTGGGAGGTGGAGCTGCCCGGCATGCGGCTGACGCTGACCCTGTCGCCGGACACCGCCCGCGGCTTCTCCGGCGAGGGCGGGGTCCTGGAGGCGCTCGCGACGGAGGAGGCCGCCGGGGACGCCGAGTTGATCTCGGTGCTGCTGGCCTGGGAGCCGACGATCGACCCGACGGAGCTGGCGGAGCGCTCCGGACTGCCGGTCGGGCGGGTCCGGGCGGCACTGGTGCGCCTCGGCACCGCGGGCCGGGTGGGGTACGACGTCGCGGACGCCGCCTACTTCCACCGCGAGCTGCCCTATGACGCCCGCCGCACGGAGAAGCACAACCCCCGACTGGTGAACGCCCGCGAGCTGGTGGCGGCCGGGGCGGTGCGCCTCGGCGCCGGCAGCGAGCCGGCCTCGGTGGTCTCCGGCGACCGGACCTACCGGGTCGGCGAGCGCGCCGGACGGCTGTGGTGCACCTGCGCCTGGTGGGCGGAGCACCAGGGCGGACGGGGGCCCTGCAAGCACGCGCTGGCCGTCCGCATGGTCCGGCGCGGCGCCACCGCGTCACCGGACGCCGCACCCGGCGCCACCGCGTCCACCGGCGCGCTCGGCATCGAGACGGCGGGAGGCGCCAGATGAACGAGGTGATGGACGCCGTACGCGGCCACCAACTGCAAGAGCTGGTGAAGCGGCTCGCCCCGCTCACGCCCGCCGAACGCAAGGAACTGCTGCACGAACTCAAGTCCCTGCGCAACGAACAGCGCAACAGCGACTGGGAGGACTGGGAGGCGTGGAAGAAGCGCGGGAAGATCAGCATGGCGCTGCTGGTCGCGGGCGCCGCCTGCCACACCGGCGCCGCCGCCGCTGCCGCCTGGATCGGCGCCCGTGACCTGCGGCTGCCCCGCGGCCCGGCCCAGATGCCGGTGCTGCCGCCGCTGGTGCAGGTGCTCTCCGAGCGGGACCCCGCCTGGCTCGCGGACCTGGCCCACCGACTGGCGGCCCGCACCTCCACCGGCGAGGAGGACTACGCCCTGATCCGGGAGCTGGTGGACGTCGCCGGCTGTCCGGTGCCCACCAGCGACGGCTACGTCCGCGGCTGGGCCCGCCATCTGACGGAGCGCCGACTGCTGATGCGCGGCATCCTCCAGGAGCCGCAGGTCTCCACCCTGGTGGGCCGGTTGTTCGAGCTGCCCGAGATACCGGTGGACGTGCTGGACTTCGCCGAGCCCGACAAGCCGCACCACTGGCCGCAGGCGCTGGCCCGACTCGCCGAGTGCGGTGCGATGGCCCGACCCGAGCTGGTGGACCACTGCGTCGCCCGACTGCTGCGTGGCGGCCGGCCGCAGGACCTGCGGTTCGCCCTCGCCGTGTTGAAGCAGCTCGCCCTCACCCCCGAAGAGGAGGCCGCCCGGATCCCCGACTGGATGGGCATGGCCGCCGACGGCGTCCCCCAGGTCGCCGCCCACGCCCAGGGCGTGCTCGGCCGCCTCGCGCTCGACGGCCGGCTCCCGGACGCCACCTTGGCCGAGGCGTGCGAGTCCGTGTTCTTCCGGCCCGAGAAGAAGCTCGTACGCGACCAGCTCATCCTGCTGGGCAAGGTGCTGACGGCCCGGGCGCGCGCCAAGGACCAGGACGCCGTCGGCACCCTCCTGCACTCGGTCGGCGGGGCGTTCGGCCACGCGGACGCCGCCGCGCAGGAGCGGGCCCTGAAGCTGGTGGCCCGTCACCTGCCCGCCGTCGACACGGCGACCCGGCTGGCGCTCGCGGAATCCGCGCTGCTCCTCGGCACCGTGCACCGACGGACCGCGGCGGAGCTGCTCGGCACGCCGCTCGCCGACGAGTCCACGGCGTACGAGGCGGAGACACTGCCCGCCGCCCCCGTCCGCCGGCGCGCCCAGGCACCCGCATCCTCCGTGCCCGAGCTGATCTCCGAGCTGGTGGCGGCCGTCGCCACGCAGCCGACCGCCGTCGCCTTCGAGCGGGCCCTGGACGGACTGGTCCGACTGGCGTACCAGGATCGGCAGCCGCTCGTCACGGCCGTGCGCGAGAGCTTCGAGGACGCGTGGTGGTTCAGCAACCCCGGCCACGGCAACCCCCTCCCGTACGGAGTGACCGGGCTGCGGGAAGTGCTTGCCGCGGGCGTCGGGACCATCGCGCTGGAGACGGTCCGCAAGGTCCACGCCCAGAGCACCGCCTCCGACGTCTGCCCCGTCAACGGCATGGGCGCCGTTCTGCGCGGACGGCTCGCCGAGGTGGCCTGGCGGCTGCGCACCGACCCGCTGCCGCTGCTGCTCGCCACCCCGACCTGGGAGACCGGGGCGCTCGACGCCGAGGTGCTGGTGGAGCGCCTGCGGGAGTACCAGCGCCTCGGCGTGCGGCCCGAACCCGTGGACTTCACCCAGGCGCTGCTGCGCGTCGCGCCGGCCAGCGGTGGACCGGCGGCGCAGGAAGCCGCGCTCCTCGGGACCGACGAGGGCGACCGGCTCGCGACCTGGCTGGACGACACCTGGCCGGAGCTGGTCGCCCTGCAACGGCCCGAAGGCGATCCCGACGGCGCGAAGAAGCCCAGGGAGCCGGTCTGGCCCGACGGCCAGCCCCCGACGTCGACGCTGCTGGAGCAGACCGCGCGCGGCGCCCGCGCCCTGGCGGACCGCACCCGGGACCTGCTGAAGGCCCGACGGCTGCTGCCCTCACACGCTCGCTGGCTGAGCAGGCCGGTCGACACCGGCCATCTGCACTCGTACCGCTGTCCGGACGGCCAGCACGACTTCACCCAGCTCACCCCGGGCTGGGTGGCGACCCTGCCGCACCACCGCGACGCGGTCGCCGCGTGGGTGCTGGCGCTGCTGGACCACCTCTGCACCCGGGGCGCCGGGCGCTGGGAGTGGCGCGGTCTGATGGGCTCCCTGCCGCTGCTCGCCGAAGGGGAGGGCGAGGGCGTGGCCGGCCCGCCGCTGCACCGGGCGGTGGTGACCGCTCTGGGCGCGCCCGACCAGGAGGTGCGGCTGGCCGCGGTCGACACCCTGCTGACGCTCGCCGCGCGCCGGCAGCTCGACCCGGAGCTGCTGGGCCGGCTCGTCGGCGAACGGGTCGTCAGCGGTGAACTCAAGCCCAACCGGCTCGCGGACGCCGCCCGCACCGCCGCGGCCACCGGCGCGCACGAGACGACGTGGGCCGTCCTGGCGGCGGCGCTGCCGGCGCTGCTGCCGGCCCGACCGCCCGTGCGGGCCCTCGGGGAGCTGCTGGAAGTGGCGGCCGACTGCGCGGAACGCTGCGCCCCCAGCCGAGGCGAGGGGGACGGCGCGGAGCCCGGAGCCGCGGACCGTACGGCACAGAAGGACGCGCAGAAGGACGGGGACCTGGCCACCGGGCTCGCCGACGTGGCGGCCCAGGGCGGTTCGTCGGCGCGGGTCACCCAGGCGGCACGGCTGCTGGCCGCGGTGCGTCAGCTCGCCGGCTGACCGCGCAGCGGAGGGCAGAGGGCCGGGGAATCACCCCCGGCCCCGAGCCTCTTCCTCCGGGCGACGGCCGCTCACGCGGGCTTCGCGTAGTCGCCGTACCCGGTCCAGTCGATCGCCACGCAGGGTTCGTCCCCCACGACCCAGGCGTCGTGCCCGGGCGTGATCTCGATGAAGTCGCCCGGTCCCGCCTCGGCGCTCTCCCCGTCGTCCATGACGACCTTGATGCGGCCACTCACCACGTAACCGGTGTGGGCGGACTGACAGCTGTCGGTCCCCGCCAACGGTTTGACGTGCTCCGACCAGCGCCAGCCGGGTTCGAAGACGGCCCGGCCGACGGGGCCGCCGGCCGTGTTCAGCAGGTCCAACTTGCCCTTGCCGGCTTCGAAGGGCCGCGTCTCGTCGGCGGCGGCGAAGTTACGGATCACCAGCCCAGCCATGGTCACTCGCCTCCTGGCCAGGAAAGCCCCCGAGTCCGTCTCCCAGCCTAGTCCGGTACTCGGGGGCCCGCTGTGGGACGCGTCCTACAGCACCACGGCGCCCAGCGCGAGGACGAAGGCGAGCGCGGTGAGGCCCTGGACGAGGGTGGCCGCGGTCTGCGCACGGTAGGCGGTCTTCACGTCCATGCCGGAGAACTGGGAGACGACCCAGAAGTACGAGTCGTTCACATGGCTGACGACCATCGCACCGGCGCCGATCGCGAGCACGGCCATGACCTGGCCGATCGGTATGGAGCCCATGGTGCCGTCGAGCCCGAGCGCCGGCAGCAGCGGCTGGGCCAGGGTGGAGGTGATGATCAGCGCGGCGGTGCTGCTGCCCTGCGCGGTCTTCAGCAGCGCCGCGAGACCGAAGAGGACCAGGAGCGCGGTGACGCCGCTGACCGCGGAGCCGTCGCCGATGAGCGAGGCGATGTAGTCGGCGATCGGGGTGCCCTTGATGACCGCGCCGAACGCGCCGCCGGCGCCGGTGATGACGAGGATCGGCGCGGCGTCCACCAGGCCCTCGGCGACCCAGGTGGTCAGGGCCTTGGCGTCGCGCTTCGGCGGCAGCAGGGCGAGCGCCAGCAGCACGCCGATGAGCAGGGCGTTCACCGGGTCGCCCAGGTCGGTGAGGAACGCGCCGAAGGCGCCGTCGACGAGGGTGCCGCCGCCGGACGGGAAGGCGGCGACGGAGCCGATCGCCATCAGCACGATCGGGACCAGGATCGGGGCCAGCGCGCTGCCCATCGAGGGCAGCCGGTCGAACTGCGCCTTGTACTCCTCGAAGGTCTGGCGCGCGTCCGGCAGCTTGCTCTCCAGGTCACCGGTGCGGCGCAGCGCCCACACCAGGCCCGCGATCGCCGCGACGAGGGAGACCGGGATGCTGAAGAGGATGACCCAGATCAGGCCGTCGGAGCCGATGCCGACGTTGCCGGCGGCGGCGATCGGGCCGGGCGTCGGGGGCACGAAGGTGTGCGACGCGTACAGGCCGGTGGCCAGGGCGGTGCCGAGGACGACGGGGTTCTTGCCGGTCTTGCGGGCGATCGAGCGCTGGAGCGGCGAGAGCACGACGTAACCGGAGTCGCAGAAGACGGGCACCGAGACGACCCAGCCCATCAGGGACATGGCGAGCGCCGGATGCCGTTTGCCGACGACCTTGAGGACGCCCTCGGCGAGGGTGACGGCCGCGCCCGTGCGCTCCAGCACCTTGCCGATGATCGTGCCGAAGAGGATCACCAGGCCGATGCTCGCGAGGATCGAGCCGAAGCCCTCCGCGATGGTGCCGGCGAGGTCGTCGACGAACTTCCGGTCGGCACCGGTGGCGGCGCCGACGCCCATCGCCAGCAGCCCGAAGACGTACGTGGACAGCACGATGGCGAGGAAGGGGTGCAGACGGAACCGTCCGCACAGCAGGATGATCAGCCCGATGCTCGCGGCCAGGGCGGCGAGCAGGGCGGGACCGGCGGTGCTCATGGGACTCCTAGCGGGGTGGCGGCGTGCCCGGGGCCGTGGGCCGGCACGGCCCGGGCACGGAGGGGGACGTGCGTACACGGGGACTGCGTACGGGGAGTCGTGTACGGGGGGCGGTCCGTTCGGCGGACCGGGCGGAGGGGCGGCTCAGCCGGTGCGCAGCCGTACGGTCTGTTCCGCCGCGTGCGCCAGCAGTTCGGCGGCCGAAGCCGTCATGGCGTCGAGGGTGCGCGGGCCGTCCGCGATGCTGAACGCAGCGGTGAGGCCCAGCCCGTACAACTCGGTCAGCGGCGGGACCACCTGACCGGCGAGCGCCACCGCGGGGACGCCCCGGGCCGCGGCGAGCGCCGCGACGTGGGAGACGACCTTGCCGTCGGCGCTCTGCCGGTCCAACCGCCCCTCCCCGGTCAGGACGAGGTCCGCGCCGGCCAGGGCTTCGGGCAGACCGACGCTGCGGGCGACGAGTTCGCAGCCGGGCTGGGCGGTGGCGTCGAGGACGGCGAGCATGCCGCCGCAGGTGCCGCCGGCCGCCCCGGCGCCGGGCAGGTCGTGCACCGCGGTGCCGAGCTGGTCGGCGAGGACGTCCGCGAGCCGGGTCAGACCCCGGTCGAGGAGGTCGACGTCGGCCGGGCCCGCGCCTTTTTGGGGGCCGAAGACGGCCGCGGCGCCGCGCGGGCCGACCAGCGGGTTCGTCACGTCGCAGGCGATGTGGAACCGGGTGGCGCGCACCTCGGCGGGCACCTGGGAGACGTCCACGCGGTGGAGGTCGACGAGGGTGCCGCCGCCGGGCGGCAGCTCGCTCCCGTCGGCGTCGAGGAACCGTACGCCGAGGGCGCGCAGCAGCCCCGTGCCGCCGTCGGTGCTGGCGCTGCCGCCGACGCAGACGAGTACGGAGCGGGCGCCCCGCGCGACGGCGTCGGCGATGAGCCGGCCCGTGCCGGCGGTGTCCGCGCGCAGCGGGTCGAGCCGCGCCGGGTCGAGCAGCGGCAGGCCGGAGGCCGAGGCCAGTTCGACGACGGCGGACGAGGCGTCGGGGGCGAGCAGATAGCGGGCGGAGACCGGGGCGCCGAGGGGACCGCTGACGTCCAGCCGCACCTCCGAGCCGCCGGTGACCGCGCCGATGCAGTCCAGCGTGCCCTCCCCGCCGTCCGCCATCGGCACCCGGACGACCTCGGCGCCGGGCAGGGCGCGGAGCACACCGGCTGCCATCGCGGCACAGACGGTCGCGGCGGACAGGCTGCCCTTGAAGGAGTCAGGAGCGAGGACGACACGCACAGGAAGTGCTCCTTTTCCGAAGAAGGGTCTGAAGGGGTGCGATAACGGGCTCTCGATGAGCCGTGTCGGCACTCTAGGCGCTTCCGTCACCGGCGAATACTGGCCCGGTGAACGGATTTCATCCGCCGTTCACCGCCCGCTTTTATGCGCGGTGCACAAGCACCGGCGGAAGTGCGGGGGCGCTCACGCTCACGCGGACGCTCAGTCGATGTCGCACAGGTGCAGTGCCACCTGGAGCGCCACGGCGTCCTGGAAGACCTTGGGATCCTTGCCGGTGAGCTCGCTGATCCGGCGCAGCCGGTAGGCGAGGGTGTTGCGGTGCACCCGGAGCCGTTCGGCGGATTCGGCGGCGTTGCAGTCGCTGGCGAAGTAGACGCGCAGGGTGCGGCGGAGTTCGGCGGAGAGCGGGCCGAGCACGCGTTCCGCGGCGGCGGACCGCACCTCGGGGTCGAGCCGGGCGAGCAGTACGGGCAGCTCGACGTCGGTGAGGCGGACGGCCCCGGTGAAGTGGCGGCGCACGGCGAAGCGGGCCCGGCCCGCCTGGTGCAGCAGGGCGGCGAAGTCGTCCGCCGGCCCGGCTTCGAGGAACCCCGCCGCCGGGTCCGCCTCGCACAGCCGGGTGAGCCGGTAGCGCAGGGAGACCGAGGCGCTGCCACCGGTCACCGTCCAGACCGTGCCGGTCTCGTCGGGTGCGATCAGCGCGGAGCGCTCGTCGAGCTCCAGCAGCCGGTACGGCTCCCGGGGCTCCTCCTCGCTCGCGAGGGCGTCGGCGCGCACGGCGAAGAGGGTGTACGGCGGGTCGACCCGGCAGCCGCCGAGCTGCTGGCCCTGCCGCCAGCCCTCCTCGGTGAGCCGGTCCGCCAGCAGGTCGCGCAGCACCTGCCGGCGCACCTGGTGCCGCCAGCCCACCTCGCCCGCGAAGGTCTCGCGCATCACCATCAGCTCGGCGAGCCGGGCGACGGCCCGGGCGATCTCGCCGACCTCCGCGGGCTCGCCCGGCACGCCGACGACCCCGACGAGGCGCCCCTCCACCCGCAGGGGGAGGTTCACGCCCGCCCGGGTGCCGTCGAGCGCGCTGGCCGCCTCCCGCGTCAGGGACAGGGGCTCGCCGGTGCGCAGCACCCGCAGGGCGCCCTCGTGGACGCTGCCCAGCCGGGTGCGGTCGCTGCTGGCGACGATGACGCCGCGCTCGTCCATGATGTTCACGCTGACGCCGAGACGGGTCACGACGTCGTCGACGATCGACTGGGCCACGGCATCCACGAGCATGTCCGGAATATAGCCCCGGCCCCCTTCGGCGCGCGGCGCGTCAGCCGGCGGCGGCCGGGCCCCTCAGGGGCGTCGCCAGCCGGCCGAGCACCCCCGCGACGAGCGCGGTCTGGGTGGGCACGGTGTCGGGGTAGATGAACTCGCCCTGGGCGTGCGCGCCGTTGCCGACGGCACCGAGCCCGCACAGCACGGGCAGCCCGAGGGCGGCCACGAAGTTGGCGTCGCTGGCGCCGCCGACGGCGGTGTGGGACAGGGTGCGGCCCTGTTCGCGGGCGACCGTGCGGGCGAGGTCGAGCAGGGGTGCGGACGCGGCGCCCAGGGTCATCGGCGGCCGGTTCCACGCGTGGTCGACGTCGATGCGGACGCGGGGGTCGCTGACCTCGATGGCGTCCAGCGCGTCGTCGACGCGGGCCTGTTCGGCCGCGCTGCTGACCCGGATGTCGATGCTCGCGGTGGCCCGGCCGGCGACGACGTTGGTGGCGGAGCCGCCCTGGATCGTCCCGGTGTTGACCGTGGTGCCGACGGCGGGCGCCGCGACGGCTGCGGCGGCCACCACGAACTCCGACAGCGCGGTGATGGCGCTCGCCCCGTCCTGCGGTGCGAGCCCGGCGTGCGCCTCGATCCCGGTGGCCGTGACCTGGAAGATCCCGGAGCCCTTGCGGGCGGTCTTCACCGCGCCGTGGGCGCTCGGCTCCAGGACGAGGGTGGCGTCGACCCGCCGGGCGACGTCCTCGATCACCGGCCGCGAGGACAGCGAGCCGATCTCCTCGTCACCGTTGAAGACGAAGGTGACGGTGGGCACGGGCGCGCCGGACTCCCGGGCCAGCTTGAGCGCCCAGACGCCCTGGACCAGTCCGGTCTTCATGTCGAAGATGCCGGGGCCGCTCAGCTTCGCCCGGCCGTCGTCGCCCGGCGCCGGGTGCTGCCACCCGGCGAGGGTGCCGGTCGGCCACACGGTGTCGTAGTGGCCCACCAGCGCGACGTGCCCGGGGCCGGTGCCGGGGTAGGTCAGCGTGAGGGTGTCGCCGCACTCGCCGCCCGGGTGGCGCTGTTCGCGCTCGGGCGGGCCGAGCCGGTGCACGGTCAGCTCGCGCAGCAGGTCCAGGCCCGCGGCGAGGCCGGGCAGGTCGTAGCTGCCGGTCTCGTGGTGGACGAGGGTGAGGACGTCGGCGACGATCTCCGCCGACGCCTCGTGGGCGCGGGCGGTGAGTTCGGCTGTGGGTACGGCGGTCATGGTCTGCCTTCTCGTACGGGGTGGGGAACGCCTGGGCGGGGGAGCGGGGTCAGCTGATGCCGAAGGGGATGCCGAGCAGGTACCAGGCGACGAAGAACGCCATCCAGGCGACCCAGACGACGGCGGCGATCGGGATCGTGAAGGAGGCCAGGGTGCCGATGCCCGCGGACTTGCGGTACTGCTGGATGAAGCCCAGCGCCATCACGAAGTACGGACTCATCGGGGTGACGCAGTTGGTGACGGAGTCGGCGACCCGGTAGACGGCCTGGGTGGTCTCCGGCTCGATGCCGATCAGCATCAGCATGGGGACGAGCACCGGCGCGGCCAGCGCCCACAGCGCGGAGCCGCTGGTGATGACGAGGTTCATGATGGTGATCAGCACGGCGATGCCGACCAGCACCGTCCAGCCCTGCATGTCCAGGTCGCGCAGCGTCTCGGCGCCCTTGACGGCGAGGATGTCCCCGATGTTCGTCCACTTGAAGTAGGCGAGGAACTGGGAGATCGCGAAGAAGAGGACGAGGATCGGCGCCATCGACCGGGTGCCGTCGACCATCGCGCCGATGATGTCCCGAGGGGCGGAGAAGGTGCCGGTCATCCGTCCGTAGACGGTGCCGACCACCGCGAAGAACAGCCCGAGGACGAGCGCCATCCCGCCGATCACCGGGGAGTTCACGATGCCGCCGCCCTCGCCGCGCAGCGGTGACGAGACGGGCACCATCGCCGCCACCAGCAGGACGACGAAGCCGAGGGCGACCAGCCCGGTGGCGCGCAGCGCGCGCCGCTGCTGCGCGGTGACCTCGATCGCCTCGCGCTCCTCGGCGTCCGGCGCGGTCACCGGCTCGTCGGGCTCCAGGTCGGTGCGCCGCGCGATGACCTTGTCGACGACGAGGGTGATCACCAGGGCCACCAGGACCGACGAGCCGATGCCGAAGAAGTAGTTGCCGACCGGGGTGACGACGTAGTCGGCGTCGATGGTCTGGGCGGCGGCGGTGGAGATGCCCGACAGCAGGACGTCGGTGGTGGTCAGGGACGGGGAGGCGTTGTACCCGGCGGAGATCGAGACGTACGCCACGATGCAGCCCAGCACCGGGCTGCGGCCTGCCGCGCGGAAGATCAGCGCGCCGATCGGCACCAGGGTGAAGTACGCGGCGTCCCCCGCGACATGGCTGACCATGGCCGTCAGCGACAGGGCGAAGGTGAGGTACTTGCCCGGCACCCGTTCGACCATGCGGCGCAGCAGGGCGGAGAACAGCCCGCTCTTCTCGGCGACGACGATGCCGAACATCACGGTGAGGATGGTGGCCAGCGGCGGGAAGGCCGCGAAGTTGTCGACCGCCCCCTCGATGGCCATGGTGAGGCCCTCGTGGCTGAGCAGGCTCTTGACCGTGATGGTCTCGCCCTTGCCGGGGTGCACGGCGCTGACGTCGACGGCCGCGAGCACGGCGCTGAGGACGGCGACGACCCCCGCGAGTATCCAGAACAGCCAGAAGGGATGGGGGAGTTTGTTGCCGACCTTCTCGATCGCCGCGAAAAACCGGAACGCGGTGCGCAGGGCTCTCGACTGCGGCTCGGTCGGCCGAGGCTCGGCGGAGGTGACGCTCATCGGTACCTCTTCGTACAAGGGAAGGATGTTCCTGCGAACAATGGCACCTGAGTGAGAGATTCTCTAGTCCTTGCAGATAACGGTGGGATTAACTGGCGGGCTAAGGTAAGGCGCCATGACCCGCCCTCTCCTCGACGAGCTCGACCGGCGTCTCATCGGCGCGCTGCATCTGGCACCCCGGGCCACCTGGGACGACCTGGGCGGGATCCTGGCCGCCGACGCCAGCACCCTCAAACGCCGCTACGACCGGCTCCACGAGGCCCGGATGGTCCGGGTCATCGGCCAGGCCGACTGGGGCGTGCACTCCACGGCGATGCCGGTGCACGTCTTCCTCGACATCAGCGGCGACACCCCGCTCGCCGTCCTGCACCGTCTGCGCGAGCTGCCGCACCTCCAGCTCATGGCGCAGATCTCCGGCGACTACCCCCTGTACGCCGTCGTCCACGCCCCCTCCGAGGCGGAGACCAGCCGGGCGATCGACCGGATGTTCTCCGTCCGCGGGGTCCGCCGGGTGAACGCCCTGCCCGCCCTCAGCACCCTGCGCCGCGGCATCACCTGGGACCCCCAGTCCCTCACCGACGCCGAACGCGACGACCTGCTGCACCTGGTCGGCGCCCGACCCGAGGCCACCGCGACCGCCACCGCGACGCCCCCGGCCAAGCCGCTCAGCGAAGCGGACCGCACCGTCGTCGCCCTGCTCCTCCAGGACGGCCGCGCCTCCGCCGCGAGCATCGCGCGGACGGCCGGGCTGGCCACCTCCACCGCCCACCGCGTCGTCCGCCGGGTCCTGGACGAGGGCTGGGTCAGACCCCGTCTGGAGGTCGTGCCGGAATGGCTCGGCTTCGAGACCCCGTTCATGCTCCGGCTGCGGGTCGCCCCGGGCGAGACCCCCGAAGTGATGCGCCGCATCGACCTGCTCCCGCAGACGCGCCTGGTCGCCCACGTCGCCAGCGACCCGTCCGTCCTCGCCACCGCGCTGGTCACCGACCGCTCCGCGGTGGCGCACTTCGTCGACCACGAGTTGGCGGCCATCCCCGGCATCCTCGCCGTCAGCGTCGACGTGATGCTCGCCGTACCCCGCCGCTACTGGCTGGACCGCGACCTCACCTCCGGCCTCGGCGCCTTCCACGCACCCGCGCTGCTGTGAGCCCGCCCCCTCCCGCCGCGGCCGGGATGCGCTAACCTCCCGGCTCATTCCGAGGATCGTGCGTGCGGTCCGAAGGGGCATCGGGGGAGGGGAAGTTGATGCAGTTCGAAGACCAGGTCCCGTTCCTGGCCCGGCTGGAATCCGACGACCGCAAGGCGCTCCTGAACAGCGGCAGCCCCCTGGCCTTCCCCGCCCGTGAGGTCCTGCTGCGCGAGCACGAGCCCTCGACCCACGTCCTGGTCATCCTCTCCGGCTGGGCCAAGGTGACCTCCGCGGCGCCCAACGGGTACGAAGCGCTCCTCGCGCTCCGTGGCCCCGGCGACCTCGTCGGCGAACAGGCCCTGCTCAGCGGACGGCCGCGCGGGGCCACCGTCACCGCGCTCGAACGGATCGAAGCGCTCGCCGTGCCCGCCGACCGCTTCGGCGCGCTCCTCGACGAACGGCACGGCATCGCCCGCAAACTGCTCGCCCTGACCGCCGACCGCACCCGCGACAGCGACCGGCGGCGGGTGCAGTTCGCCTCCCTCACCGTGCAGGAACGGCTCGCCCTGCTGCTGCTCGAACTGATCCGCACCCACGGCGAGGAGTCGCAGGACGGCGTACGGCTCAGGGCCGGGCTCACCCAGAGCGACCTCGCCGGCTCCGTGGGCGCCTCGCGCGAAGCCGTCGCCCGGCTGCTGAAGCAACTGCGGGACCGGGGCGTCGTACGGACCGGTCGGCGCGGGCTCGTCGTCGTACGCCCCGACGTGCTGCGGCAGATGGCGAGCCTGGGCAACGGCTGACCGCCCGCGCCGGACCACCCGGCCGGGCCTTCGTTCTGTGCACACGGTCACATTCCGAGTGTGCTAACTTCCGTCGCCTCGAACTCCCCGCCCCTGACATCTTCTTCGATGTCCCAAGGCCCCATCGGGCCGTGTCATCAACGGAAGGCGGCCATGCGCGAGCCTGTCAACCGGACCATCCTGCTCTTCGACATCGAGCGGTTCAGCCGTCGCGACGACGTGGTGCAGGTCGTCCTGCGCCGCACCCTGAACAAGATCGCCGACCAGACCCTGGAGGCGGCCGGCGTCGAAGCGACCCAGCAGTACCGCGAGGACCGCGGGGACGGGCTGATCGTGCTGATCAGCGGGGACGTGGCGAAGACCGCGCTCCTGCGCTCGCTCCTCAGCACCCTCCCGGACCTCCTCCACGAGCACAACCTGCTCGCCTCCGACAGCGCCCAGATGCGGGTGCGGACCGTCCTCGCCGCCGGCGAGGTGGCCCACGACGCACACGCCGGCACCATCGGGGGACTCGTCGGACACGACCTCAACCAGGCGTGCCGACTGCTCGACGCCGACGTGCTGCGCAGCGCGCTGACGCGACGCCAGGACGAGCACTGCGTCCTCGCGGTGAGCGCCCTGGTGTACGAGGGCGTGGTGCGGCACGGACACCGCGGGGTGCGGCCGGAGCACTTCCGGCCCGCGGACGTCGTCGTGAAGGACGGGGTGCTGCCCGCCTGGATCCACCAGGGGGCGACGGCGGACCAAGCGTCCGCCCCCACCACCCCGCCCGCTGCCCGGTCCGCACCTGACACCACCCCCGCCGCGACCCCCGCACCCGCTGCGCAGGAACGGCCGGCCGGGGCCGTCTTCCACTTCCACGGCGCGCCCGTGGTGCACGGCTCCTTCGTCAGCGGCGACCAGCACGGCGTGAGCGGCGGGCAGGTCACCGGGGACGTGGTCCTCGGCGGTACCCGGACCGAACGCGACGCCGGGTCCCGCGGCGGCACCGCTGACGGGGGCCGGTCGTGAACGCGCCCCAGGACCATCCGGCCGGCGCGGACGGTTACGGACCGCCCCCGGAAGACCCCGTCGTCGGCCCGCCCGCACCGGACGGCGCCGGCGAACCGGACACCGGGGCCGAGGAGTTAACCGAAGGCGACGCGGAGACGGAGCACGCCTGGGACTCCCGCCGCGACCTCTACCGGCACAGCCCCGGCATCATGCTCGGGCAGTCCGCCCGGCTCGGCGGCTCGCTCGTCGGCGGCGACCAGCACGGCGTGAGCGGCGGGCAGGTCACCGGGGACGTCATACTCGGCGGCAGCAAGGTGGAGTACCACCTCGGCGGCGACATCGAGGAGCGGTCCGGAGAGATCCCCGGCGCCGAAGTCGAGGCGCTCGCCGCGAACTTCGTCTATCCCCCCGCGGAGGGCGACGACGAACCGTCGGACGACGAACCGTCGGACGGCACCTCGCCGGACCACACCGAGAGCCCCGACGAGCCGTGGCAGCCCGGCAGTCCGTTCGCCCTCGCCCTCGCCGACCTCACGGCCCACGGCCTGGCCGTCCTCGCCGGGCCGGCCACCACCGGCCGCAGGGCAGCCGCCCTCATGCTGCTCCGCGCGGTGCGCTCCCGCTCCTACCGGTCCCTCGACCCCGCGCTGCCGCCCGGCCGGCTCGTCGCGGAGATCCGAGAAGGCTGCGGCCACCTCGTCGCCGACTTCGCCACCAGCGCCGAACGCCCCCTGCGCGAACACCACGTCCGCGCCCTCAGCGAACGCCTCAAGGCCACCGGCAGCCACCTCGTCCTCGTCGTCGGCCCCCACCCCGTCATCCACGGCGGCGTGGGCCACGTGCCCTGGCAGCCGCCGGCGCCCGCCGCCCTGCTCGCCGGGCACCTCAAGAACCTGGACCTGGCCGGACGCAGCGTGGACGAACTCCTCGCCCTCGCCGAGGTCCGGTCCGTCCTCGCGCACCACCGGCCGGTCGCCGACACCGCCGGCTTCGCCCGGCGCGTCGCCGGCCACGCCCGCGGCACCGTGTCCCTGGCCGACCTCGGCGCCTTCGGTCACCACGCGGCCGAACGCCAGGTCCGGGAGTGGTTCGACAGCACGGAACACACCCTCCACGACAAGGCGTTCCTGATCGCCCTCGCCACCTTCAACGAAGCCCCCTACCCGCTGACCGCCGAGCTGAGCGACATCCTCTTCGGCCTCCTCCAGCGCATCGAGAACCCCGGGGAACCGGCCCGCATCCCCGTCTTCGGCACCTCCAGCGCCCAGCGCGTCGAGCAGGCGCTCGCCGACCGCTACCAGGAGTCGGAGGAGACCGAGTGGGGCCCGGTGCTCCAGACGAAGGTGCAGTTCAGGGATCGGCTCACCGCCATCGCCCTGCTGCGGGAGGTCTGGACGGGACACCCCTCCGCCCGGCCCGCGCTCGTGGCCTGGCTGCGTCGCCTCGCCGACGACCCCCGCCCCGTCGTTCGCACCCGGGCCGCCGCCACCGCCGCCGTCATGGCGGAGGCCGACCTGCCGTCGACGATGGCGCTCCTCATCCGCTCCTGGGCCGCGCAGCCGCGGATGCGTGCCCGCCTCGCGGCGGCCAACGCCCTGGCCCTCGCCCACCATTTGGGCACCCCGCACGTGTCCCGGATCCTCGCGGACTGGTGCGTCGCCCCGGACCACCGGCTGCGCTGGACCGCCGTCCGCAGTTACGCCCTGGTCGGCGACGCCTTCCCCAGGGAGGGGTTCGCCGCGCTCACCGAGGCCGCACGCAAAGCGGAGGCCCGGGGCGGGCCCGCCCGCGGCTGGCCGCAGGAGCGCGACGACCTCGCCCAGTCCGCCGCCGCGCTGCTGCTCGCCGCCGGGCAGGACGCGTCCGCGCGCGACGACTGGCCGGCGGTCGCCGAGCTGTGGGGCGCCCTGCCGCCGCTGACGCACGGCACCACCAGGGCCTTCGTGCTGAGCGCCATGGTGCACGCCTGCGGCCCGAAGGACGGCCCCGCGGGCACCGGGCGGCCCCTCCTGCTCGACCTGTTCGGGCGCGCCGACCGCACACCCGGCACGGACGGGGCGCTGGTCCGCCGTGACCTCGCCGCCCTGTGGCGGAGCGTGCTCAACGACCCCCAGTGCGCCGCGTCCGGGCTGAACAACATGCGCCAGTGGGTCCGCTCCGCCGAGGACGACCGGGGGGCCGAGGCCGCGCTCGCCGAACTGCTGCCCCTGCTCACGGTCTCCGTGGAGGACCACCGACGGCTCGCCTACCTCCTGGAGAGCCTGCGCGGCGAGGGGGAGTCCGGCCCGCCCGCCGTGGCGGTCCGGCTGCGCACCCTCGTGTCCGCCCCGCCCACCGGCGCCCGTACGCCCGCCGACGCTGCGTCCCGGTGAACCGGCGACCCCGATGAATGCGGCGCACCGGCGAACCCGGTGAGCCCGCCCCACCCCGCGTCCCCGCCGCTCGGCGAAACCCTCCGGCAACACCCGCTCGGGTGCCCGCCGTTCGAACCGTGCCAAGGAGCAGCTTCACCATGATGAACCAGCCACCCCAGTGGCAGCAGGAAGCCCACCGCCACTCCGTGCTCGTCGACCCGGTGGTCACGATCCAGGAGCTGTCCCGCTTCAAGCCGCTGCGCGCCACGCGCATCGACCACGCCCTCGTCTTCACCACCTCCCAAGGCGGCCTCGACACCTATCTGCCGCCGAACCGGCCCGGCCGCACGGAACTCGCCACCCGGCGTTGGACCAGCGTGTACGAGGTGGACATGGGGCGCCACGAGGCCACCACCGTCCTCGCCCTCCCCAGCCAGAACGACGCCTTCCTCTTCGAGGTCTCGCTGGGGTGCACCTGGCAGGTGATCGACCCTGCCGCGTTCGTCGCGAGCGGCGAGCGGAACGTGCCGGCCATGGTGCAGCGCCTGGTCGAGCTGGCCGTACGGCCCGTGCTCCGCACCTACGCCATGCAGGACGGCACGTCGGCCGAACTCCACGTCGCCAAGGCCGTCGAGGCCGCCGGCCCGCTGGGCGTCCGCTGCGGGCTCGACGTCGCGTGCAGCCTCCAGATCCGGCGCGACGAGGCGGCCCTGGAACAGGACCGTCAGCTGCGCGACATCGAGTTCGCGCGCCAGCGCCTCGAACCCCAGCAGGCGCTGCTCCTGCGGGAGGACGAACTCGCCGCCGAACGCGCCCTCGTCCAGGGGCAGCAGCAGCACGGCATCGAGCTCCAACAGCAGGCGCTCGAACACCAGCGGCGGATGGCCCAGGGCCGCCAGGAGCTGGAGTTCCAGGAGATCGAGGCGCAGAAGATCGCGTACTACACCTACTACCTGGAACGCGGCGGGCCGGCCGCCATGGCCTTCCAGCTCGCCCGGCGCCCCGAAGACGCCCGCCTCGTCATGGAGAACCTGCGCCAGGACCAGTTGCAGACCCTCCAGAACCAGCTCAAGGTCGCGCTGCAAGCGCTCGGCGGCGGCCCCGGCGGGCTGGAGGAACACCAACTCGACGAGCCGCGCCGGCTCGCGGCCAACGTCATCAAGGAGGTCCTGGGCGCGCGGCTGGCCCAAGGTCAGGCGCCGCCGCCGCTGCCCCCGGCGGAGGAGCCCTCGCTCCCGGGCCCGACGGACGGCCCCGCGCCCGGTGCCGGCGCCGCCCCCGAGACCGCCGTACGGGACGGGCAGGGCGCGCCGTCGCCGGTGCCGCCCCCGCCGAGCACACCTCCCCGGACCCCACCGCCCCCGCCCGAGGACGGGCCCGTCTTCGGCTACCCCTCCTCCTAGGTCGTGTCTTCAAAGTCCCGTCTGCCCGTCGTGCCCTGGTGCGTGCCCTCGCCGCGTTGTCGTCGGTCACCGACGTCCCCCTGTGCCCTGGGGGCACGGTGGTACCCCCACCGCGTCGACTCCCTCCTCCGCCTTGCGA